>JAKSBN010000039.1 GCA_022361175.1 Pseudomonadota bacterium
ATCGAGGGGAACCCGGAGGGTTTCCTCAACTTCGCCAAGGTCATGGCGAGCAATGCGTCGGAGGGCGTGAGCCGCGCGGCACACGAGATCCTGACGATTCAGAAGGAGGCACCGAAGGAGTTCGGGGGCATCGTCTCGGAGCTCTACAAGTACCTGGCGTTCCTGAACGACCCGATGTTGCTGCGTAGTCTCGAGGAGCCGGACTTCTCGCTCGCGGCCCTCAGCGACCCCGCACAGCGCTGCAACGTCTACCTGAACGTCCCGCCGGAGTACATCGGGATCTGGAACCCGTTCCTCCGGCTCTGTTTCGGTGTGGCGATGCTCTACAAGCAGAGGCGACCGGACGCACCGGGCGTGCTCTTCCTCATCGACGAAGCAGGACAGATGGGCCGCTTCGAGATGCTGCAACGAGCCTTCACCTTCGGCAGAGGCATGGGGGTGCGAGCCTGGGCCGTCTTCCAGGACCTCGGGCAGATTTCGCACCACTACGGCCAGGCGGGCGTGCAGACCTTCCTAGGCTCCGCACAGGTGCGCCAATTCTTCGGCGTTCGCGATCACCAGACCGCGCTGCTCGTCTCCAACATGCTTGGGGATCAGACGCTCTCCTACATTGAGCCGCGTGCCCGCGAGGATGCGCTGCACGCGCAGCGGGAAGCGATGCGGGGTCTGCTGCGCGGCAGCGTCGACCCGTTCGATGCACTGCGTGAGGCGGGCCACTACAAGCGCCTGGCCGAGACGCCCGAGAAGCAGCACCGACGATTGCTGGCGGCCGAGGAAGTGCTTTCGATGCCTGAGGACCGCCAAGTCCTCTTCATCTCGGGTGTCGGTTGCCCACCAATCGCGGCGTGGCGCCATCCCTACTTCGAGCGCCGCGAGATGGCCGGCCTCTTCCTCCCCAATCCGTATCACCCCCCGCTCGACCGCGTGCGCCTGCGAGGCCGCCTTGGGCGACGGTGGGCAAAGGTGACGACGGCGCCCGTCCCCTCGAAGTTCGCGCGCTACCCGCAGTACGCGGACGGGCGGTCGTTCCAGTACGTGAAGGGCTTCAAGCCGTGAAAAGCGTCATGAGCATTGTGGCGGTACTGGGAGCCTTCTGTCTTGGCAACCTGTCCGGCGCAATCCTCGCCGAGGTCAACCTCCACGAGAACTGGACAGCAAGCCTCGGGAGAACGTGGGCTCGGGCCAAGGTTGCGGAGATCAGGCTCGAGGCTTGCGAAGCCAGGGCCGCAGACTCCAACGGCCCTGCGCCGCTGGTCTTGGGTCTGCCGCCCCTACCCGATGACCTCCCCACCATCTCCTGCCGCTCGGTTTCCTGCGACATCGATGGACAGTGTCGCTGCCTCGATCACGAGAACGAACAAGGAGAAGACCATGAGCGATGAGAAGAAGACGCAACCGACGCACCGCGTGAGCTTCGCTGCGAAGCGCGACGGCCAGGACGAGCTCGGCCGAGCCGTCGAGATCGGCGCGATCTGGCCGCGGACCGACCCCGAGAAGGAAGGCGGCATCCTCCGCTTCGACGTCGAGCCGAAAGACCTGAGCGACGGCGTGCTCTTCGTTCGCGAGAACAGGCCCCGCGAGAAGGACAGCGGCCGCGAGCGATAGACCGCGAAGCGCACCGGCCGGAGCGGCTGGAGCCCGACAACGAGGAAGTAGCGTCAGATGGCCGTCAAGAAGCCCTGCGTCAAAGCAACCTGCGCCCGTTGCGGTGGCAACAAGGTGCTGTTCGGCGCCTGGGCTTCGTGGTCCGAGAGAGATCAGAGCTACGTCCTGGAGCGCCTCACCGCGAGGGAGGTGTGCGAAGACTGCTCCGGCGAGGCAGACACGAACGAGAACACCACCGTTGACTGGTGGCTGAAGCGGGAGAACAGCAAGTCATGAGCGCGAAACGAGCACACTGTGGCCACTGTGGCAGCGCGAACGTGCTGGTGCAGACCTGGGCCTTCTGGTCGGAGAAGGACCAGGCCTGGGTTCTCGAGGGGGTCGCCGGCGACGAGAAAGCGGTCTGCCAGGACTGCGATCAAGGCAAGGAGAACACCACGATCGAGTGGTGGGTCCGCCAGGAGGAAGCGGGATGAAGGCGCACGACCGGTTCAACGATGCCTGCGACGTGGTCGGCCGCGCCGAGGCCGCCGTGCAACGCGCGGGCTTCGATTGGTTGGAGACGAGCGAGCGCGGCTCCCACGATCCGGGCGGCCTCGATGCCGAACGGAACGCCGAGCTCCGATACGGACGAGCCGAGGCCGAGCTCCGGCGTCTTCGCGACAATGGCGAGCCGTTGGAGCGGCCCCTCGAGCTCGGCCGGGAGCGCTGAAGGGACCGCGCTGATGAGATCTACCCTCTTTGCCTCTCCCTACATAGGGACAGCTTTGCCGCGGGCTCTCCAACCTGAGGTGTCAGGCTGGAACCAGGTTGATGGGGGGTGGAGTTCTGAGTGGGCTGTCTTCGGTACGGCGCATCGGCAGGGTTCGCCCACGGCCACCGGGTTCCGAACGGCAAGGCCGAAGAGCGAATGCGTGCCTTGCCGTCGGGTTCCGGATGGGCGTAGAACCCGACCGTCCGATGAGGCGACCGAAGCACGCCCGGGCTGTCTTTGGGTGGCGCGGAGCGCCCCTTTATCAGGCCAGGGTCCGCGACCCTGGGGCGAAGGGAGCGAAGCGACCGGAGGGCAGGTTCTATTGCTCGACGCGAGCACGCAGCCGGGCGCGCCGCTCTCAGAAGTGGGTCCCTATCTCTCTATCAGAGAGTCTATAAGGGGAGAGTCGACGAAACGCGGAAAGCGCATTGATTTCAGTGCGTTGGCCTGTGGACAACTGACTCGAGTCCAACAGTTCGGTCATGGGTTTCCAACACTTCGGTCATGCCCGGGCGCTTTCGTGCCGCACTGCCGCAGCAAGGTGCGTCCAACAGTTCGGTCATGGGTAGAACTAGGAGGAGACGAGCTTCCTCGCGACCGGTGGAGCGGAGTGACGCAGGCGCAGGAGCTGGCCATCGAGCTTCACGTCGAAGCCCGCGTAGATGCGCCCGATCGCTCGCAGATCGCCTCGGAGCCGCGTTCGGAACATGTACGGATCGCGCAAGTCCGGAGCGAAGATCGGCTGCAACGCATCCAGCGGGACGCGCACGGTGGCTCTCTTCCGAATCTGCGGCGTCCGGTAGGAGAGCCAGCAGTAGAGATCCATGCGGCGTGGGCTGCGTCTCAGCTTGCGCATGTGCTCCATGTCGACGGGCACGCGGTGGTGCTGGATCGACTCGTAGAACGGCTTCGACAGCAGGAGCGACGGGCGCCAGAACGTCTCTTGGTCTGGATTCCGCTCGAGCCAGAAGGAGAGCTCCTCGGCAACCTGGCCGTGGCGCACGACAGCACCATCCTCGTTCCAACCACCCAGGTAGAAGTTTGCCTGGGCGACATCCTGCACCGCTTGCGTGACGCTTCGCCCGTTGCGTCCGTTCACCTCGTAGCCCACCTGCTTCAAGAACTTGGTGAGGCTGGCTCCCATATCCACCTCGCGAGACTTGTGCACGACCGCTTGCCCGATGATGTGCGGCAGAATGATCCGCGGCTTCGCGCCAGCAGGGACCGCGCAGTGGGTGAACACATTGGGCGCGCGAGGGTCGATCGACCGCCCTGCCTCGACCAGGAGAGAGGCTTTGCCGTGGTTGACCTGCCACTCGCGTTGATCCGCGGGAAGCGGCTTCTGTGGCAGGAAGCACTGCATCAGGACGGAGTGGAAGTACCCGATCTCTCGCCCGAAGATCTCGAGCTGAACGTCCTCGTCATCGAGCGGCGAGCACCCCGCGCGCCCGGCCAGGGCGACGCGGTCCGCGCTGTTGAGCCGGCGCTGCGCGCGCTGCTCCATCGCGTCCGTCACACGCGACATGTCCTTCGCTTTGATCAGGGAGTAGAACAGCCTGCCCGGCGTCCCGTGGCGATCGTCGTGGAGCGCCTTCTCGGCAAGCGACCAGAAGTCGAGAACGTCCTCCGGGGAATCCGACCAGAACTTGCGCTGCACCGCGACGACGTAGAGCGCCGCGAGCGACTCGTCGCATCGAAGGTCGCTCGCTTTGATGTTGTTGATGTCTGGTGGCGCCCGATTCTTCATCACCTCTCAGGCTACGCGGATTGGCAAGACGCGTTGAGAGGCGGCGCGGATTCATCCACAGGAAATCCGCCGCAGCAGCCGGGCCCTGCGAACGCGAGACCGCGGGCGCCAGCACCGAGAAACCGCCGAATCGCGGCCTCTCACGCCGCGACTCGGATGTAGTGCAGAGCCGCATGGCATGGCCGCGCACCCCCGCAGGTCGCCCCTCGTTCGCCACGGGATGGAACCCGTGGTACTTGATTGGGCCGAAGTGGCGGATTGGGGCAAAGCGCGACGCCGGCGTGACGGCCGGGTGTTTCTCCAGTTTGGGGAACGGCGCATCTATTCCGACCAGGGCGCCACGTTCCGCGATCTCGCCCACGCTCGCAGCGTCCTCGAGACGATCCGGCAGGTCGCGCGCCGCCTCGGACGGGAAGCCGCCCTCGACCGCTACGCACCCGTCGGGTCAGAGCAGAATCGCGTCGGGCGGTATCTGGAGCTCTGGCTCGCGGAGTGCGAGCAGGCGGTCGACTCTCAAGACATGTCGCCGCGCACTCTGCGCGAGCGCAAGCGATGGTGCGCGGAGGGCGGGCACATCGGCGCGTACTGGCGCGAGCGTTCCGTCCACGGCATCACGAGACCGGAGCTAACGAGCTACCTCAATTGGCTCTCCCAAAGGAAGGGACGCAACGACAAGCCGTTGAGCGGAAAGACGCGATGGAACATCGTCGCCGCGTTCCACCGCTTCTGCGGCTGGCTGGTCGAAGAAGAGGTCATCGTCCGCGCCCCGAGCTTCCGGTGGCCGAAGAAGCACCGGAAGGTCCCGCCCATCCTCTCGATGCGCAGCCAACAGCTCGTGCTCGAGGCGATCCCCGAGAACGCGCGAGGCGTCTTTCTCGTGATGGCGCGCCTCATGGTCCGCCCGAGCGAGGCCGTCGAGCTCCGCA
>JAKSBN010000052.1 GCA_022361175.1 Pseudomonadota bacterium
CGCGCAGCGCGGGGTAGCGGTCGATGACCTTCGAGAGCGTTTCCTCGAGGTAGACCCGCTCGCGGTCGAACACGTCGCAGTCGGGGGCCGTCGTCTCGCCGTGGACGAGCAGTGGCAGGCCCGAAGAAGCGAGCGCGGCGAGCACGTCCCCTCGCGCGGCCAGGTCGGACACCCCCTCCGAAGAGTGCGTGGTCGCGCCGCGCGGATAGACCTTGACGCCTGCGACGTGCGGCGACTTCGCCGCGGCCTCGATCTCCGAGACGGGGGTCTCGTCCGTGAGGTAGAGCGTCATCAACGGCTCGAAGTCCACGCCTGGGGGGCAGGCTGCGAGGATGCGCTCGCGGTAGGCCAGCGCGCGCTCGACCGTCGTGACCGCGGGCACGAGGTTGGGCATTGCGATCGCGCGCCCAAAGCGTTGCGCCGTCGCCGCGACCACCCGCTCGAGCAGGGCACCGTCACGCAGGTGCAGATGCCAGTCGTCGGGCCGCGTGATCTCGAGCGACGCGGGCGCTCCTCGCGGCGCGTCCGACGGCTCCACCTCGTCGATCGGGGTTCTCGCCAAGGTGTGCGTCGCTCCGCCTCCCCGCGTCGCTGCGAGGCGCATCGAGTATACCGGCGGCACGCGCGGCCCTCACGGCCGGGGCTCCAGCTCGGTGGAGCGGTTCCAGGCGCCTCGCGGTCTAGAGCTGATGCGCGACGGCCAGGATCCGGTCTCCCGCTCGCTGCGCACCCGACAGATTTCGCGAGACGGGGCCGAGCTCGAGCTCTGCAAGCGGTCCGGTCACGAGCAGGCGTGGATGCCAACGCAGGCCTCGGTCGACGATCGGATAGCCGCAGGCGGCGCAGGGAAGCCGGAACGCGTCGACGGCTTCGTCGAGCCAGGCGCCGCCCGGACGACGACTCGGGAAGCCCGTTGCGAGCAGGACGCGATCCACGCGGATCCACCGCCCGCCGAGATCGAGCGAAACCTCGCGCGCCGAGACGCGCGCAGACCGGATCTCGGCCTCCTCGACGAGCTCGATCGTTCCGTCGGCGGAGGCGCGGCGCAGGGCCGCATGCACCTCCGACGGCATCGACCCGCGGTGCCGTGCGGCTCGAATTCGATCGCGACGCTCATCCGGATCGCAGAGCCGTGTGAAGCCCCCCATGTGCTTCGGCCCCAGCCAGCCGGGGTCGCTGTCGAACTGATGAACTCGCAGCACATGCCGCGAGACCAGGACCACGCGTCGGCCCTCGCGAGCCAGTCGGAGTGCGATCTGGGCTCCCGAGAGGCCTGCCCCGATCACGGCGATGACCGCATCGTTCGCGTCGTCCACGAGCTCGAAGCCCGGGTCGAAGACGTGTCGGATGCGGCCGGTGGGCTCCGTTTCCGTCGCCTCGGCCGAGGAAGCCACGGCCTGGCGCGCCCAAACGGGCCACTCCGGCTCTCGCGGCGCGCCGATGGCCAGGATCACGTGCCGTGCTCGGATCTCTCCGGTTCGGCCGCCATCGACCGGGTCCTCGAAACCGACCTGCGCCCCCGCGGTCGTGAGATCCAGTCGAGCCGCACGCCCCCGGACGTGAAGGGCTTGGAGCTGGTGTCGCTGGATCACGTCTTCGCAGTGGAGATCGAAGAGGTCGAGCGCGGGCCGGAAGTAGGGACGTGTGAAAGGCCTCTCGACCCTTCGACCCGGGCCGTTGGCGAAGCGTTGGAGCGCGGACGAGGACAGATCGATGTGGTGGACGCTGGGTGAGCGCAGATATCTCATACCCGTGTTGCGAGTCGACCGGCGCCATCGCGCCGGCAGGCGCGGCTCGTCGTCCAAGATGCGGATGGCGTCGCGCGGCACGTCCGCCTCGCCGATCAGGCGAAGTGCCGCGTGGACGCCGTGAGGACCTCCGCCGATCACCAGCCAGTCGAGCACCCGTGAGTCCTCGTACTCGACGTCGACAGCCGCTCCAAACCTTCCTCCCGCGCCGCTCGCAACGAATCGCCAATCGCCTCCTCGTCCCAGGAGGCGGGCGTCGAGCCCCGCACTTCCTCAAGTGCCGGCCGGGGTGTCCGAGTTCCAGTTCTTTCCGAGATTCGAGTGATGCGCGGTCAGGGAGTCGAGATCATCCTTCGGAGGCTCTCGAAGAAGGCGGCGTCCTCGTCGGGGTCGTCGGGGTCCGTACCGACGACCGCCGCATAGCGCTTCTTGAAGACGAACCAGTAGTAGGCCATTCCGCTGATCGCCATGGCCAGGTGGAAGGGAGGCACGTTGCTTCGCACCACGCCCTTCGAGCTGGCATCGCCCAAGAACTCCGCGAAGCGGGCGAACTGCACCGCCTGCTCCTTCCACGTCGTGGTGTCCGATCGAACCTGCGCCCACAGGCCCAGTCGAATCCGGTCGGGATCCTCCTGGTACCAGCGGAGCAGGGCATCCAAGCCGCGCTCCAGGAACTCCTCGCTGCCTTCGCCGAGCTCGAACTGGGGCGCTTGCGCTGATGCGAAGCTCTCGACGATGGAGGCGAGGACTTGGCTCCACAGCTCGTCCTTGGAGCCGAAGTGGTGGTGGATCAGAGGTTGCGAAACGCCGCTCGCGCGCGCGATGGCTCGCAGCGACGTCCCGTCGTAGCCGTGCTCGGCGAAGAGGGCCGAAGCCGCTGCGAGGATCTCGGCGCGAGTCGGTTCGCCCGCCTTGGGACTCATGGCTGCTTCACCGGCGGATCGGCTCCGTTCCAGGTCGACCAGAGCGCCAGCGCGAAGAAGAGCGTCCAGGTCAGGCTCCCGATGCCGGGGCGAATGTATCCGCCGAGTGGCGCCGGAAGCGCGGCCGCGAGCGACACGATCAGGGGAACGAGAAGTGGAGAGACGAGCGCCATCCAGCGAGGGAATCCGGTTCGGCCCGTCAGGACGATCGCGATGAAGAGGACGGAGGCGAGGATCCAGGGCGCCACGAACACCGCCTGGAGGCCGTCGTGATGCTGCATGAGGTGATCGACGTGGCTCGACACTTCCACGGCCTCGGGCAGCGCGGCCTGCAAGGCGAGTCCCGAGCCGTAGAGAACGTAGGAACCGTGATAGCCCGACGCGACGCAGATGCCGTAGCCGAAGAGCAGAACGGGCAGGGCGGCCCACCACCGGCCGGCGGGGCGAAGGCCGACGTAGACCGGAAACAGCCCGAGAATCCACAACGGCATGGCGGCCGCTCCCAGCAGGCTTCCGAACCAGATGGATTCGTGCGGAACCGAGCCCAGCATCTCGAGCGAGATGGCGGCCCCGGACACCGGTCGCGGCCCTCCGCGCAGGGCGTAGTCCGCGACGGCGTTGGTGAAACCGGCCGCGACCGCCAGGCCACCCAGCAGGCGAATCGGGGCGAGGGGCGTTTCGGGTGCCGCGACGGGGTTGCTGATCATTCGATCAGTATCGATTTGGCGAGCGAGAAAGTCAAGGCTCTCGCCTCGAGACCGCCGTTGGCCTCGCGATCAGGCCAGTGCCAACCAGCCGCGCCAGGCCATGCCGACGTAGAACACTTCCCAATCGCGAAAGCCCGCCTCTTCGATCAGTGTCTCATTTCGCTCGGATGCGACGAGGCCGGGGTTCGCTGCAAGCGCCGCTCTCGCCTGCTCGACGACCTGTGGGTCGACACCGGACGCTCGCGCATAGGAGGCGTAGCGGTCGAGTCTCGCTTCGAAGTCGGCGGCCGCCTTGTCCAGACATTGGTCGACGAGGATGAGGGGGGCGCGCGGCTTCATGCGGCGACGAATCGCCTGGAGGAGCGCGTGCTTCGAACCGTCGTCCGGGAGCAGACCCAGCACGAGGATGCACGTGGCGGCGTCGAATGGGCCGAGGGGGGCGTCGTCCGCGGTGCCCTCGAGCAGATCGACGCGATCGGAAAACTCCGGGCCGATCACCTCGCGCGCGAGTTCGAGCATCCGAGGCGCGGGGTCGACGCCCAGAAAGCGGAAGTGCGGTTCCAGTTGAGCGAGCGCGCGTGTCTCCAAGCCGCCGCCGGCCCCGACGACGAGAACGTGTGCGTCCGGAGATGCGTTCTCGCGGATCAAGACCCCCGCCATCTGGAGAACGCCGCTGTGTCCCGGCATGAAGGCGGGGGGGCCGTGCCGGAGATAACCGCTCACGAAGGAGGCGTCCTCGAAATGGGCTCGAAAGTCACTCATGCGTTCTTCCTCGCGAGGCGGCGTTCATGGCCCTCTCACCGGGCCCGCTCCGCCCACAGGCCGCGGATCCGCGAGCGCGGAGCCTGCCAGTCGGGTCGCGCGGCGAGCGCCTCGCGGTAGAAGGCCTCGGCCCGCTCGAGGTCGCCCTCTGCTTCCGAGATGAGGCCCTCGTGGTAGTCCAGGCGCCACGCGGGGGCACCGAGCCGCCCCGCGGTGGTCAGCGCACGACGAGCCGCGGCCCAGTCGCGCATCGCGTAGGCCACGGCAGCGCGGGCCTCGCGGAGGCCCGCCGCATCCGGCCGGAGCTCGATCGTGCGATCGAGCAGCCGCTCTGCGAAGGCGAGGTTGCCCTCTTCGAGGGCGATTCGGCTGCGCAGCTCGGCCGCGCGCGCGTGATCGGGGCTGCGGTCGAGGGTCGTGTCGAGGTAGAACTGCGCCTGCTCCCGCGCGCCGGTCTCGTAGGCCAAGACGGCGCTGACGAACAGGATCTGGGCATCGCGCGGAAACTCGACGGCGACGCGTTCGAGCGCGTCGCGCAAGCGCCCGCAGTCGACCTGGGGATTGTCGTGCCGGCCCGAGTCTTCGCATTGCAGGCCCGCGTCGCGCATCTCTCGCCACTCGTCCAGGATACCCTCGAGCCGCACGCCGGGTTCGTTCTGTGTGGGCCAATGTTTCGCCGCGCAGCCGATGCACAACGCCGCCACACAAAGGGCCATCAAGGTCTTCATCCCGTTCCTCCGCGAGTGATCCGATCGATGAGCTGCACGAACTGGTAGAAAGAGGGGCCGACCACCGCGACGAAGAGCGCCGGCAGGAAGCAGAGAACGAGGGGGAAGACCAGCTTCACCTCGAGCGCTTCCGCCTTCGCGAGAGCCCGTTCGCGACGAAACTGGCGAAGGTCCTCGGACTGCGTGCGGAGCACCTCCGAGATGCCGGAGCCGATCTGCTCGGCCTGGATCAGCGCCGACGTCACGCCGGTGAGCGCACCCACGTCGACGCGCTCCGAGAGGCGCGCGAGCGCGTCCGCACGTCGCGCACCCGCGAGCAGATCCCGCTGCAGGAAGCGAAGCTCGTCGGCCAGGGGGTGCCGGGAGTCGGTCGAGCCCAACACGCGTTCCACGGCCGTGTCGAAGCCGATCCCCGCCTCGCTCAGGGTGGCGAGGAGTTCGAGGGTGACCGGCAGGTCGGCCTCCACGGCGGCGACGCGGCTGCGGCGCTGTCCCCGGACTCCGAGCCAGGGGCCGAGCGCCACCCCCGCGCCCAGGATCCAGGGTGCGGCGAGGAGAATCGTGCCCAGCAGGACGCCGGCCGGGCCCGGCACCACGCTCGCGCCGGCTTGCAGCCCTCCCGTCCAGTCGAGCAGGGAGTCGCTTCCGACGATGGCGAAGGCGATGAGCGCGGCGGCCGCCTGCGCCGCGGTGAACCCAAGCGGCGCCAGCGGACTCCTCAGTCCTGCGCGCGACAGCCACCGGCGCAGTCCCCGCGGACGCCGGAGCGTCGCGTTCGCTCGCACGTCGTGCAGCCGTTCGCGCGCCCAGGCACGGCGGCTCCAGGCGACCGCTCCGTACAGCGTCCAAGCCGCGACCGGAGCGACGAGCACTCCCCACACCCACGTCACCGGTTGCCCCTCACGCCCGAATCCGAACCAACGAGCGGATCCAGAGCAGGCCGAACGCTTGCAGCAGGAGCGCGCCGGAGACCAGGACGCTCCCCGTCACCGTCGCCAGGAAGACTTCGACCTGCCGGGGCTCCCACAGCCACATCAGGCCCCCGATCCCGTAGGTGATGATCGCGATGCCCACCACCGACGCGAGGGCCGAGGTCGACTGCGTTCCGACGCGTCGGACCAGCGCCACGCGATCCCGAATCGACCGCCCGACCAGGGCGAGGGCCGGGGCCAGGTTGCCGCCCGCTTCCCACTGGGTTCCCAACGAGAGCGCGAAGAGCTGGAAGCTGGGCAAGGGCACCCTGTCTGCCGGCTCGGCGAAGATCCGGGCGGGCTCGTCGCCCAGTCGCAGACGCCGGCCCATCTCTTCGAAAAGGGAGCGCAAGGGCAGGGGGAGGTTGGGCACCGAGGCGTCGATGGCCGCGCCCAGGCCGGCGCCGGCGCGGAGGGCACCGACCAGGAGATCGACCGCGTCGGCCAGGTCGGCTTCCACGCGCAGCAGCCTTCGCTCCACGCGCAGGTCTTCGCCGACCAGCGCCAGGGCCGCGCCGACGCCGCCGAAGGCGAAGACGTAGCTGGTCCGGTCCGTCCACCAGAACGCCAACAACGCCCCGGCCAGGCCTCCCAGCGCGAACGCGAGCGCCCGGTACGAGGGCACCAGGAGCCGGCGCGTGCGTCGCGGCACGGTCGCACCGGCGCGCGTCTCCAGTCGCGTCCGGGCGCGCCCGCGGCGGAACTGGTGGACGGCCAGCGTGAAGGCCGCGGCGACTGCGGCGAAGCTCAAGAGGCCGGCGGCGGCGTCACCCACGACGGCCCTCCTCACGCCGGAACACGTCGGTCGAGATCTCGATGCCCCGGCGCCCGAGCTCCGGCCAGAAGCGGGGAACGATTCCCGTCGCGACGTAGTCGCCCCGTACCCGGCCGTCCGCAACGCCGTGGCGTTCGAAGCGGAAGAGCTCTTCGAGGAGGGCGGTGGAACCTTCCATGCCCACCACCTCGGCGACGCTCTCGACCCGCCGCACACCGTCCTCGAAGCGCCGGACGTGCACGATGAGATCGACGGCCGAGACCATCTGCTCGCGGATCGCCCGCGAGGGAAGCTCGAGCCCGGCCATGAGAACCATCGTCTCGAGCCGCGCCAGGGCGTCTCGGGGCGAGTTCGCGTGAAGCGTGCAG
>JAKSBN010000447.1 GCA_022361175.1 Pseudomonadota bacterium
CCGGCCGGTTCACGATTCGACGCAATGACTGATTGTCGCTCGGATTGACCACCAGCTTCAGGTAGGCGAGGACGTCCTTCACCTCGGCGCGGTCGTAGAAGCGGACCCCGCCGACCACGACGTAGGGCACGTCGTACTTCAGCAGCTCTTCCTCGAAGCTGCGCGACTGCGCATTGGTGCGGTAGAGCACGGCGAAGTCACCGTAGGGACGATGCTGCCGGCGGTTGGCCGCCAGGATCTGCTGGATCACGAACTGCGCTTCGTCGCGGTCGTCGCCGGCCTCGTAGAGCTGGATCTTGTCCCCGGCGCCGCGCTCCGCCTGCATCCGCTTGTCGCGACGCCCGCGGTTGTGGGCCACCACGGCGGACGCACCGTCGAGAATCGGCTGCGCCGAGCGGTAGTTGCGCTCGAGCTTCACGACCTGGGCGCCTTCGTAGTCGCGCTCGAAGTCCAGGATGTTGCGGATGTCCGCCCCCCGCCACGCGTAGATGGACTGGTCCGGGTCCCCCACGACGCACAGGTTGCGATGCTCGGCCGCCAGCAGCGATACCAGGCGGTACTGAACCTGGTTCGTGTCCTGGTACTCGTCGACCAGCACGTACTGCCAGCGCTCCTGGTAGTGGCGCAGCACCTCGGGAAAGCGATCGAAGAGCTGCAGCGTCTGCAGCAGCAGGTCGTTGAAATCGAGGGCGTTCGCCTCGGCCAGCAGCCGCTGGTAGGTGGCGTAGATCTCGGCGCACAGCTCGTCGTCCAGGTCGCGCGCCTGGTCCGCGGCCTGGGCCGGCAGGAGCCCCGCGTTCTTCCACTGGTCGATGCGCCAGCGAAAGCGCTTGGGTTCGTGGGTCTTGGGGTCGAGCGAGTGGCGGCGCAGCGCGTCCTTGATGACGCCCAGGCTGTCCGCTTCGTCGTAGATGACGAAGCCGCGCGAGATCCCCAGGTGGCCGATGTCCCGGCGCAGGATGCGCACACAGGTGGAGTGGAACGTCGAGACCCAGAGCCCCTCGGCGTTGGGACCCAGGAGCTTCTCGACGCGCTCGCGCATCTCGCCGGCGGCCTTGTTGGTGAAGGTCACGGCCAGGATCGAATCGGCCGGGATGCCCCCGACGCCGATCAGGTAGGCGATGCGATGGGTGAGGACGCGGGGCTTGCCGCTGCCGGCGCCCGCGAGCACGAGCAGCGGCCCCTCGGTCGTCTCTACCGCTTGGCGCTGCTGGGGATTCAGTCCGTCGACGATCGTTTCGGCGGGCACGCGGGGAGAGTAGTCGCCCGGCCTGCCCGCAACAATGGTCGAGCGGCCGTTTGCCTCACTCGACGGTCACGCTCTTGGCCAGGTTGCGCGGCTGGTCCACATCGGTGCCCTTCCAGGCAGCGACGTGGTACGCCAAGAGCTGCAGCGGCACCACGGCCAGGATCGTCGTCAAGTAGGGACCCAGGTCGGGGATGGTCATGACGTCGTTGGCCTTCTCGGCCACCGCTTCGTCGCCCTCGGTCGCCACCGCGATCACGACCCCGTCGCGCGAGCGCACCTGCTCCAGATTGGACACGAGCTTGTCGAGCAGCGGGCTCCGGTTGGCGATCACGACCACCGGCATCTTCTCGTCGATCAGCGCGATCGGGCCGTGTTTCATCTCGCCCGCCGCGTAGCCCTCGGCGTGGATGTAGGAGATCTCTTTCAGCTTGAGGGCGCCCTCCAGAGCGATCGGATACATGATGCCCCGGCCCAGGAAGAGGAAGTCGCTGGACTTGAAGTACTTCTTGGCCAGAGAGTAGATGTGGTCGCTGTCCTGTAGACAGCGCTCCATCAGCCGCGGCAGTCGCAGGAGCTCCCGGATGCGACAGCGCCGCTCCTCCTCGTCGAGCTTGCCGCGAGCGATCCCGAGCTTCAGCGCCAGCAGGTAGAGCACGACGACCTGGGTGGTGAAAGCCTTCGTGGACGCCACGCCGATCTCGGGGCCGGCCTGCGTGTAGAGAACGTCGTCGCTCTCGCGCGCGATGGTGGCGTCGCGGACGTTGCAGATCGACAGCACGCGGGCACCGTGGGCCTTGCCCTCGCGCAGCGCCGCCAGGGTGTCCGCCGTCTCGCCCGACTGGGAGACCGGCACCAGCAGCGTATTGGGGTCGACGATGGGGCTGCGGTAGCGGTACTCGCTGGCCAGGTCCACTTCGCAGGCGACCCCCGCCAGCTGCTCGATCATGTACTTGCCGACCAGGCACGCGTAGTAGGAGGTGCCACAGGGCACCGGGGTGCCCGCCCGCAGTTTCTCGACGTCGCCCGTGGCGAACGAGATGCCGTCCAGATCCACGTCCGCCTCGGACTCCAGCACGCGGGTGCCGATCGTGTCGCGGACGGCTCGCGGCTGCTCGAAGATCTCCTTCTGCATGAAGTGGTCGTAGCCGCCCTTCTCGGCGGCCACGGGATCCCACTGGATCTGCTTGAACTCGCGCTCGATCGGCCGCCCGTCCGCGTCGACGAGCTGCACGCCGTCCTCCGAGAGGACGGCGAACTCGCCGTCCTCCAGAAACAGCATCCGACGCGTGTAGGGCAGGATCGCAGGGATGTCGCTGGCGAGGTACGCCTCCCCCGAGCCCTCGCCGATGATCATCGGGCTGCCGCCGTTCTTGGCCGCCACGATGTGGTTGGGCGCCGACTCGCAGACGGCCCCCAAGGCGTAGGAGCCCGTCAAGCGCGCGCACGCCGCGCGCACCGCGGACAACAGGTCGTCGCCGGCCTGGACCCGACGGTCGATCAGATGGGCGATGAGCTCCGTATCCGTCTCCGACTGGATGTCCGCTCCGGCGGCCACGAGCTCGTCTCGCAGCTCGCGGTAGTTCTCGATGATGCCGTTGTGGACGAGCGCCACGCCGCCGGCTCGATGCGGGTGCGCGTTGCCCTCCGAAGGCTTGCCGTGGGTGGCCCAGCGCGTGTGACCGATGCCGACACGGCCCGCCTCCGGCCGCTCGCGCAAACTCGCGTCCAGGTTGGCGAGTTTTCCGACCGCGCGGCGAACGCTGAGCTCGTGGCCGTCGATGACGGCCACCCCGGCGGAGTCGTAGCCGCGGTACTCGAGGCGTCGCAGTCCGTCCACCAGCACATCCGTGGCCGCTCGCTCCCGGCCGATGTATCCGACGATTCCACACA
>JAKSBN010000180.1 GCA_022361175.1 Pseudomonadota bacterium
CACGAGCCGTGGTACCCCCCGCTGATTCTGGCGTGCATCCCGATCGCGCTGATCGAGTCCTGGCTCGGCCACACCTGCCACATGGACTTCGTGCTCAGAAAGAAGCCGGCGGACTAGAGCACTAGCGCAGACTCCCGAACAGGCTCTCGTACGTGCGCCAGAAGGCGGGTCCGGGGGCGCCCTCGCGTCGGTTGCGCAGCTCCTCTGCGAGGGAGTGGGCGGTCTCCGCGCGTCCGGCCAGCGCTTCGGCCGCCAGCCGGAAGTAGGACAGGTTGGGGAAGTCGTCCGGATCGAGCTGGGCGTAGAGCTCCGCCGCGCGGGCGAAGTCGCGGTCGGCCATGGCGCGCGCCGCGCGGTGGTAGATCAGCTCTGGATGGGAGACTCCTCGGGCCTCGAGTCGGCGGGCCACGGCCTGGTGGGCGGCGTCGCTGTCGAGCAACCACAGGGGCAGGGTGCGCAGCGACGTCTGGGTGAGGGAGTGGTGCAGCGGGCCCAGCCGGAAGACGCCCCGGGTGCGCAGCAGATGGCCCGTCTGGTAGCCGCGGAGCTCGAAAGCCGGCGCGGTCGCCGCGCGCAGCGAGGCGGGCAGGTGCGTCTGCACCCAACGGCTCTCCGCGAAGCGCTGTCGGGCCTGGCGCGGGTCGAGCAGCTCTCGGTACTCGGGCGGCGGCTGGCGCCACAGGCGCGTCGGTCGCGGGGCGCGATGGGGATAGTTGTCCACCAGCGGCGGCGTGGCGTCGACCCAGTCGCGCAGCGTCGACGCGTCGGCGAGGAAAAGTGACGCCAGGAGCTCCGGCGATTCGATCCCGAGGTTCGCCAGCGGCTCCGCGGTGGCGGGCTCCTGGAAGAGGCGCTCGAAGCTGGCCAGCGGGGCCGGGCGCCCGCCGCGGGAACCCAGCAGGATCCAGTCCTGCGGCGTGCCCTCCCACAGCGTGCAGTCGTCGAAGACCTGGCAGAAGGCGCGCACGATGGCGCGGGCATCCGGCTCGAGCAGCTGCTGGACGGGCAGCCAGTACGAGACGAGACCGCCCTCCCGGAGTCGGCTCCGGATCAGCGCGAAGTACTCGCGGGTGTAGAGGTTGACCACCCCCGCGAAAGCCGGAGGCGGAGGTTCCGACGTGATGAGATCGAACTGCTCCTCGCGCGTGGCCAGGTAGTAGCGGCCGTCCTCGACGAACACCTCGACGCGCGGATCCTCGAGCGGGTGCGTCTCCGGGTCGGGGAACACCACCGTGGAGAGCTCGAGGATGTCGGGCGAGATGTCCACCACGTGGATGCGCTCGAGGCTCGGCAGGTCGGCCAGAGAACGCGCCGTGGTCCCCACGCCGTAGCTGATGAGCAGGGCCTGGCGCGGCGCTTCGTGGAGGGCCGCCGGCAGGTAGGCGAACAGGCTCATGTAGCGCTTGGAGTGGAGGCCGCTGCCGGACATGGAGTAGCCGTCGGTCACCAGGCGATAGGCCAGGGGCTCGCCCAGCCAGTCGCGGCGCGCGTAGTGGATGGTCTCGAGCAAACCTTCGCGCACGGTCACGACCTGCTCGCCGCGTCCCTCCAGGCGGCGGCTGATGACGTCGAGATAGCGGCTCTCCATGAGTCCGAACGGGAACAGCACCAGCCCCGCCGCGAGTCCCGCCGCCGCCAGCGCGGGCACCGGCGCGCGCCGGCCGGAGAGAGCGGCCGCGACCAGCAGGTAGCCGGCGGCCAGCGCGAACAGCGAGCGCTCCATGCCGAAGCGCGGGAGCAGCCAGAAGCCGGTCACCAGGGGACCGAGCATGGAGCCGAAGGTGTTGGCCAGGGTGAGCAGGCCCGTCGTGCGGACCTCCGCGCCGAGCGCTTCGTGGAGCTGCTTTCCGATCCACGTGAAGAGCACGCCGGAGCCGAAGGCCGTTCCGCCCATGAGCCCGGTCGAGAGCAGAAACACCACGTGCGGGTGCGTGGACTTGATGCCGCCCACGCCGTCCAGAATCCCGCCGAAGGCGGCGTACGCCGCGATCGTCGCCAGTCCGGCAGCGCTGGCGGCCGCGCTGGCCGCGTGGTGGATCCGGGGCCAGCGCCCCAGGGCTGCGCCGGCCGCGAGACTTCCGAGCCCGATGCCGGCCAGGACCACGGCCAGCATCCAGGCGAACGCCACCGCCGTGGTCGGCACGAAGAGCGACAGGAACCGGAACCAGACGACCTCCAGTCCCAGCAAGATGGCGCCCGAGAGAAAGGCGGCGAACAGGCGACCGATGGCCGGAGGGCGCGGCCCGAGCAGGGGCTCTGCTGGCGCCGGCGCGTGCGCGGGCCCGCTGCCGAGGCGTCGCGACGCCCACAGCGCCAGCAGGGCGGCCGCCGTGTTCCCGAGCAGCGCCACCGCGCCGCTGCCGAGAACCCCAAAGGCCGGAATCCACAAGAGCTCGCTCGAGAGCGCACCCGCGACGGCACCCAGGGTGTTCCAGCCGTAGAGCCGGCCCAGCATGCGGCCGTAGTCGCGCTGGCTGGCCGCGAGCGCCTTCACCAGGACCGGGAGCGTCGCCCCCATGGCCGCGGCCGGCACCAGCAGCAGTGCGAACGCGAGCGAGAAGCGAAGCGGTTGCAGGACCCACGGCAGGTCGAAGAAGAGCCGGAAGAGCGGGGCGAGCGCGCTCGTAAACAGCGGCAGGAAGGCCACGAGCGCGATGCCCGCCGCCCCGACGCCGAGCTCCAGCAGGGCGTACGCCCGAAACGGCCGCTCGAGCCGGGCGCCGAAACGCGCCGCCAGCCCGTTCCCGAGCGCCAGTCCCGCCATGAAGCTCGACAACACCAGGCTGCTGGCCCAGATGCTG
Organism: Pseudomonadota bacterium; assembly: GCA_022361175.1. Lineage (GTDB taxonomy): Bacteria > Myxococcota_A > UBA9160 > UBA9160 > UBA4427 > JAKSBN01. The sequence continues at coordinate 2,802 of JAKSBN010000180.1, forward strand.
TTGCCGAAGGTCAGCCCCGCTTGTCGGAACCAGAGGGCTTCGAACAGGAGCGCCGAGGAACCGGAGAGAAACAGGATGAGTTGGACGAGCGGCAACACCAGTGGAACCCCGAAGCGCAGGCGGCTGGCGAGCGTAGCAGGCTACGGCGACGCGTTGCCGACGAAGAGCGCGGCGGTTTCCCTCAGGATCGCGCGACGGGCGGCGGGCGGCAGCTCCGACAACCGCGCGACCGCCGCGCGGAAGTCCGGTCGCTCCAGCACGACGAGCGTGAAGACCGAATCGTCGGGACCGATCCACGTGTCCACCTGACGGGTGGCGGCCTGGGCCAGGTCGGCCAGCCGGCGGGCTACCTGGACGTCGCGGCCGTCCTCCACCCACGCCGAGGTGGCGGGCGTGCGCGCCAGCGCGGCCACCGTGCGCTCCTGCAGGCGGAGGGACAGCTCGCCGCGGGCTCGGGCGTTGGCCGTCTCCCGGGCCAGCGCGGGAGGAGCTCCGGGTTCCGTGGAGCCGACTCCGCACAAGCGGCCGACGGCTTCCGCCTCCGGGTAGACGCCGCAGCCGCCGTGAACCCAGGGCGGCGCTCCGGCCGTGTTGGCCGGGGAGCGGTTGCCCGGTGCCGGTCCCGTCGGCCCGGCGCACGCGAGTCCGAGCGCCAGGGCTGCGAGGGCGGTCCAGCCTCGGCGGGCCGACCACGAGACGTCGCTCTTCACCGCATTGCGCCGGGACACCGCGCCTTTCGCCGCCTATGCGAAGGTGAACCGTCCCTGGTCGATGACAGGAACGCCTTCGACGCAGGTCTGGAAGCGGGCGCTCTGCCCGTCGACCCACATGCGAACGGTGAGTTCCTGGCCGGGCAGCACCGGCTTGGAAAAGCGTCCCGCCATGGACCGGAAGCGCGTCGGGTCGCCGCCGCACAACGTGTGGAGCAGCGCCCGCCCGGTAAAGCCGTAGGTGCACAGCCCGTGCAGGATCGGCCGATCGAAGCCGCCGCGGCGCGCGAACTCCGGGTCCGAGTGGAGGGGATTGCGGTCGCCCGACAGCCGGTAGAGGAGCGCTTGGTCCGGACGCGTGGCGTACCGGCACTCGTGATCGGGCGCGCGGTCCGGCGGCCCGTCTCCGGCGCTCGAGGGACCGCGTTCGCCGCCGAAGCCCCCCTCGCCCCGGATGAAGACGGAGGACCGGGTGCGGAAGCGCGGCGCGCCGGTCTCGGCGTCCACCGACTCGGATTCCGTGACGATGACGGCGCCCTTGCCCTTGTCGTAGATGCCGGCGATGCGACCGCTCGTCTTGACGCGGCCCTCGGCGGGGATGGGGCCCTCGAGCTCGATGGCCTGCTCGCCGTGGACGAGCATCGCCGGGTTGAAGCTGCCGATCTTGTTCATGGGCGCGCCGCCGCCGCCGACGATGACGGCAAACGTGGGCAGCACCTGCTGGTTCTTCTCGGTCGTGAACTGCAGCTCGTCGACGCCCGCCCCGACGCCCAGGGCGTAGAGCAGGGTGTCCTTGGACGTCCACTGGCGCTCGACGGGTCCACCCGTCGCGCCTACGGCTGTGGGATCGATCGGCATGAAGGCCTCCTCGGCTGAAAGACTCGCCCTGCGCACGATAGGGCTTCTCGGGGGCGGCGCCAAAGCGGCGCACGCGCGGGCTATCCTCTCCGCCGTAGGCTCACACGCCGAAGGAAAGACAGCGTGCTGGAAGGAACTCTGCACCCGGACTTTCACCGCGTGGCCCGCGTGCTCGAGCGGCAGCTCCGCAAGAGCGCGGGAGGCGCCGCCGTCTGCGTCTACCACCGGGGCGAGTGCGTCGTCGATCTGTGGGCCGGCCGGCGCGACCGGACCGGGGCTCCCTGGGAGCGAGACACGACCTCCGTCTCGTTCTCGACCAGCAAGGGCGTGTTGGCGACCCTGCTGCACGTCTTGGTGGACCAGGGACGGCTCGACTACGACGATCCGGTCGCGCGCCACTGGCCCGAGTTCGCCCGCGCGGGGAAGCAGGGGATCACAGTGCGGCAGCTCCTGTGCCACGAAGCGGGCCTCTACGGCATTCGCCACCTGATCGACGACGCCTGCCGCATGCTCGACTGGGGCCACATGGTGACGGCCCTGGAGGAGGCGAAGCCGCTCTTCGCGCCCGGTACGGCGAACGGCTATCACGGGCTCACCTTCGGCTGGCTGGTGGGCGAGCTGGTTCAGCGGGTCGGCGGCAAACCGCTTCCCGACCTGATCGAGCAGGAGTTGGCGGGGCCCCTCGGTCTCGACGGCCTCTACTTGGGCGTGCCGGCCCGCGAACGTCATCGGGCCGCGGTCCTGTTGCCGAATCCGAGCGATCGAGGCGGCCCCGGGCCGACGCTCAAGCGCTTCGCGCGCGCGGTGCAGCGCCTGTGTCGCACCCTGCGGCTGCCCCTGGACCCGGGGCGCACGGCCAACGCGCTCCTGCCCCACGGCCTGGAGGACTTCGACTTCTCGGCCCCCGAGACCATCGCAGTGCCGATTCCGGCCGCCAACGGCCACTTCACCGCTCGCTCGCTCGCCCGGCTCTACGCCGCGCTGGCGGCGGGAGGGACACTGGACGGTGTGTCCCTGATCCGTCCGGAGACGCTGGCCAAGGCGACCGAAGTCCAGAACCGGCGCGTCGACCTGGTCGTGCCGTTTCCCATGCACTGGCGCCTCGGTTATCACCGCGTGGTGACCTCGGTGGGCCGCGTGCCCACGGCCTTCGGGCACTTCGGGTTCGGCGGATCGGGAGCCTGGGCGGATCCCGAGACGCAGCTGGCGGTGGCGCTGGTGCTGAACAGCGGAGTCGGGACCCCCTTCGGCGACCTGCGCATCCTCCAGATCGGTGGCGCCGCGCTGGCTGCGGCGCGCGCGCGCTAGCGGCGTCGGCGAGCCCCCGGAAGGCTCCACTCCCCTCCCCAGACGGCGTACGAAATGGAACGGAACCCGTTCCAGGGCGTTCGCTCCGGCCGGCGGACCGTTCGGTAGGCCCCCGGGACAGCCTCCTGTGTAGGGGCCCAGTTGGCATCCTTGCTGCAACGGAGGAGGTCGTCGGAATTCAGTGTTGGGGGGAGCCGACACATGGGATGGCGAACCGTGTTCGAACGGGCCTTTCGCCGATCGCGCTCCGGCGTGCCGCTGCCGGGCATCCGGGTCGTCCCGATGATGTGCGCGTGGTGCGGCGAATGGATGATCGTGGCCGACACGCCGCGGCCCAGCCGCGTCAGCCACGGGATCTGTCACGACTGCCAGGAACGGGTCGTGGTCGACGCCGACTGGTCCTAGCTACAACTCGTCCCGCACCCGGACGCGCGGGGGACCCTGGGCGATGCGGTTGGCCAGGGTTCGCAGAATCCGAACCGCCACGGCCGAGTTGCAGGTGATGAGCTGCTCCAGCTCTGCCTCGTTGAACAGGCAGCCCCACACCGGTCCATCCGCGCGCAGCGTCACCTCCCGAGGAGCCCCGGCCAGCGTGGAGACGATCCCCAGGAGCGATCCCTCCCGCTCCTCCACGTCGAGCAGCTCGCCCTCGCGTTCGATGCGCACCCGGCCGCGCAGCAGCATCAGCGTGTGGTGAACGTCCTGCCCGGCGTGGCAGATCACGTCGTCGCGCTCGTACCTCACGAAGAAGCGCTCGAAGCCGGGACTGCGGCAGATGGAGGCCCACAGCGGATCCATCAGGTGGTTGATCACCTGCCGCATCTCGTGCGGGCCCGCCGGGCGGCGCGCGCTGGCCACGGTGCGGGAGTCCTTGCCGAGCCCGTCCACGATGGCGCGAACCCGGGCCAGCACCTCGGCGGCCCCACCGGGCCGACTCGTGGGGTCGATGTAGAGGAGGTCCATGATGATCTCCTCCAGGGTCGGCGGCGTGCTGATGGCGACGTCCGAGAGCCGGCGCAGCCCGAAGATGTTGCCGCTGTCCCGGTGCCGCAGGACGTCCTGGCGTCGGTTGAGGTCGATTCCCGTGTAGAGGGCCCACGCCGTCGCGCCGACGCCCCAGAGGTCCGTTCGCAGGTCGAACTGCTGGATGGAGCGCTCGTCCTGTTCGGGGGCCCGGTAGCCGTGGGTTCCCAGGCCGATGGACAGCTGGCCCTGGTGGAGCAGGCCCTTGGACATGCGGGCGGACTGCGAGACGCCGAAGTCGGTCAGCACGAAGCCGCCGTGGTCGTCGACCAGAACGTTCGAGGGTTTCACGTCCAGATGCAGGATCGAGGCGCGATGCGCCGCGTGCAGGGCGGCCAGCAGGTCCGAGAGCAGGCGCCAGACTTGGTCCTCGTCCATCCGGCCCAGAAAAGCCCAGCGGTCGGCCAGGCTTCCGGCGGGGTAGTAGTGCAGCGCGACGAAGGCGTGGCCGCCCTCCAAGTTCCAGTCGTACAGGCGCGGGATGCGGTCGTGTTCGATCGCCAACAAGGCGGCCAGTTCGCGCTTGAGCGAGGTCAAGGCCCGCGGGTCCTTGGCTTCGCCCAAGACTTTGACGGCCACGTGCTCGGGAGGGGCTTTCTGCTGCGCGCCGGCGTCCAGACAGCGCGCCAGGTACACCGACCCGAAGCCTCCCTGGCCCAGTTGCTTGAGCACCTGGAAGCGATAGCGGCCCGTCACGGTGGTTCCCGGCTGTAGCTGTCCTGCTGCGCCTCTCCTCGACCGGCGCCCCCGCGAGGCCATGGTCTTCTCCCCCCGTCCAGACCGCACTGCAAGGGGTCTTATCGTTGTTTTCGGCGGCGAGGTGTAGGGCCGAGGGATGACCCGGGGGGAAATCGACTCTATCGGTCGGGGGACAGGGCGCCTTCGCGGCGCAGGGCCTCTCGCAAGACCGGGCCCAGGGCGCGATCGGGTGCGGACTCGTAGAGGAGCGGCTGCTGCTCGCGCCAAGCGGGGTCGAAGCCCTCTTCCCAGGGAAAGCGCCCGGCGCGATCCGGCCAGAAGCACTGGAGCGCGCCGAACTCGCGGCTCTCGTAGTGCCAGGCCGCATTCCCCAGAAACACGTCGATCCAACACGACTCGACGTGGCGGAAGGCGCAGGGCAGGGCCTCCAGGACCCCGTCGACGCGGTCGCCTTCTGTGAACTGCCGGCCTCGTCGAACCTCCGACCCGAGGCGGTTCAGGAGCGGGTGGAGGAGTTCCAGATCGATGCCGAAGACGGCCAGCTCGGGGTGCTGAAAGCGTTCCCGCAGCCCGATGGTGAAGGCCCAGGCCGGCACCGGATCTTCGCCGGGAATCTTGGCGACGTGCCAGCCGTATCGCTCGATGTCCGCCCGAACTCGGGCTGCGATTTCGTCCACCGGTGCTTCCGCTCGGGCTGGGGTCGACTTCAGCCCGAGTGCCTGTCTCGCGCCAGCAGGGCTCGGATTCCGAAGAAGGCCGCCAACGCGGAGGCCAGCCCGGCGCCGTAGAGGCTCAGCTGCGGATACTCGATGTGGGACGGGTGCTCGAACCCGCCGAAGGCCTCGTAGCCGCACCACGCGGCGACGGCGAGCAGGATGGCCGGCAAGACCAACGCCTCCGCCCTCGCGCCGCGGCGCTCGCACCAGCCCGAGTATCCGAACCAGGCGGTCGCCGCCAGGACCACCTTGAAGCCGTAGAAGTTGAAGTCGAGATGCTCCTCGAGCGGTCGCACGTACGTGTCGTAGCCGAACCAGACCGTAAAAATCCCGAGCAGCACTGGAAGGAAGTAGGGATGCTCGAAGGGCGTCGGTGCGGGTTCTTCGCGACTGTCGGTCGGCGAGCCGCCTTGGGCATCATGTTGATCGGTCATGTAGACGACCATAGCTCAGGTTGTCGGGTCCCAAGGGCTCGGTGGGCCCCCGCGACGCAGGGACCGGCATCGGCATCGAACGAACCTGACGGGAGTGGCTCGGGGGGGCCGGGCAGGGCGACGGGGTCCCGTTTCGGGACCGGTCGTCGAGGAGAGACGATGAAGGCCAGTGACTTGTTCGTTCGCTGTTTGGAAGCCGAGGGCGTGACGCGCATCTTCGGGGTGCCCGGGGAGGAGAACGCGCACTTCATGATGTCGCTCGAGTCCTCGTCGATCGAGTTCGTGCTGTGCCGGCACGAACAGTCAGCGGCCTTCATGGCCGACGTCCACGGGCGCCTGACGGGAGAGGCCGGCGTCTGCCTGGGGACGCTGGGACCGGGCGCCTCGAACCTGGTCACGGGCGTGGCCGACGCCAACATGGACCGGGCGCCCCTGGTGGTGTTGACCGGGCAGGCCGACTCCGCGCGCCAGCACAAGGAAAGCCACCAGAACATGGACGTGGTGGGCATGTTCCGGCCGCTCACGAAGTGGGCCTGGTCGCTCATCAACCCGGACAACGTCCCGGAGGTGGTCCGCAAAGCCTTCAAGCTGGCCACTCTCGAGAAGCCCGGCGCCTGTCACATCGAGCTGCCGGAAGACATCGCCCAGCACGAGGCCGACACGACGCCGATTCCGCCGGATCGGGTGCGGCGCGCGGTGCCCGACGACAAGATCGTGGACCGGGCCCTGGCGGTGATCCAGGCGGCCAAGCGGCCGATCATCCTGGCCGGCAACGGGACCATCCGCAAGCGGGCCAGCAAGCAGCTCCGGCTCTTCGCAGAGCGGAGCGGCATCGGGGTGCTGTCGACGTTCATGGCCAAGGGGTGCGTCGATCGCAACGATCCCACGTGCCTGTTCACGATCGGACTGCAGGCCCGGGACTACGTCTGGCACGCGCTGGACGCGGCCGACGTCGTGATCTGCCTCGGCTACGACATGGTGGAGTACCACCCGGAGCTCTGGAACCCGAACGGGGACAAGCGGATCGTACACATCGACTTCCTGCCCGCGGAGGTCGACCACCACTACCCGGTCGACGTGGAGGTCGTGGGCGATCTGGCGCACACGCTGTGGATGCTGAACGAAAGGCTCGAGGCCAGCGACTCCCGCGCCAAGCCCGCGCCGGAACAAGAGACGATTCGCCAACACATGCTGGACGACTTCGCGGCTCACGCCGAAGACGACACCGAGGGCTCGATTCGACCCCAGAAGGTGATCTGGGACGTTCGGAACGCTCTGGGCCCCAGCGACATCCTGCTGTCGGACGTGGGCGCCCACAAGATGTGGATCGCGCGCTACTACCAGTGCGACGAGCCCAATACCTGTCTCATCTCCAACGGCTTTTGCTCCATGGGCTTCGCGTTTCCCGGGGCGATCAGCGCCAAGCTGATCCATCCGGAGCGGCGCGTGCTGGCGGTCTGCGGCGACGGTGGGTTCCTGATGAACGTGCAGGAGATGGAGACCGCGAAACGACTGGGAACCAACGTGGTCGTTTTGGTCTGGGAAGACGGGGGCTACGGTCTCATCGAGTGGAAGCAGGAAACGGAATTCGGGGCCCATACGGATCTCGCGTTCGACAATCCCGACTTCCTGAAGCTCGCCGACGCCTTCGGATGGGCCGGCTTCCGGTGCGATCGAGCTCGTGACTTGAGGGACACCCTGGAACGGGCCTTCACGGCCGATCAGCCCGCGCTGGTGGTGGTGCCCATCGACTACCGCGAGAACTCGCTCCTGACGGAGCGGCTCGGCGACATCGTCTGTCCCATCTAGGCCCACGGAAAGGGGAGCCCATGCTGCGCGACCAGTACCCCTACTACGTCGGGAACCGGCCGGAGTCTCCCAATCGGGACCTGGAGGTCCTCGACAAGTACTCGGGCGAAGTGGCCACTCGCGTCGCCCTGGCGGACGAGGACGCCATCGACCGCGGCATCGCGAAGGCGGTGGAAGCCGCCGAGCCCATGGCCCGCATGGCGGCCTACGAACGCCAGGCGGTTCTGGACCACTGCGTGGCCCGCTTCCGCGAGCGCTTCGAGGAGCTGGCCGTCGCGCTCTGCATCGAGGCCGGCAAGCCGATCCGCGACGCGCGCGGCGAGGTCGGGCGCCTGATCGACACCTTTCGCATCGCTTCCGAGGAGTCGGTGCGGATGCTGGGCGAGGTGATGCCGCTCGACATCAGTCCCCGGGCGCGGGGCTACCGGGGCCAATGGAAGCGGGTGCCGATCGGACCCTGCTCGTTCATCTCCCCCTTCAACTTCCCGCTGAACCTCGCCGCGCACAAGGTGGCCCCGGCGCTGGCGGTGGGCTGCCCGTTCGTGTTGAAGCCCGCCAGCCTCACCCCGATCGGCGCGCTCGTGATCGGCGAGGTGCTGGCGGAGACGGATCTGCCCGAGGGCGCGTTCTCGGTGCTGCCCTGCCGCCGGGACGGGGCGCGGCTCTTCACCGAGGACGAACGCCTGAAGCTCCTGTCGTTCACCGGTTCGCCGGACGTGGGTTGGGACCTGAAGGCCCGGGCCGGCAAGAAGCCCGTCGTGCTGGAGCTGGGGGGCAACGCAGCAGTGATCGTCGACCGGGACTGGGATCTCGACGATGCGGTGGAACGCATCGTGTTCGGCGCCTTCTACCAGAGTGGACAGAGCTGCATCGGCGTGCAGCGGATCCTGGCCCACGAGGAAGTGGTGGCACCCCTGCGCGAGAAGCTGGTCGCGGCCACGAGCCGCCTGCAGATGGGAAATCCCCGGGACGAGGAGGTCTTCATCGGCCCCATGATCTCGGAGAAAGAGGCCGCCCGACTCGACGGCTGGATTCAGTCGGCCGTGAAGGCGGGCGCCACGCTCCTCTGCGGCGGCAAGCGCGAGGGGGCGCTCTTGGAGGCGACGCTGCTCGAGGACGTTCCGGCGACGGAGGACGTGGTGTGTCGGGAGGCCTTCGGTCCCGTTGCGGTGCTGTCGTCCTTCGCGGACTTCGACGCCGCCCTGGGCGCCGTCAACGACTCGGTCTTCGGCCTGCAGGCGGGCGTCTTCACGCGGGACCTCTACCGGGCCGAACGCGCCTGGGAGCGGCTCGACGTGGGTGGGGTCGTGATCGGCGACGTGCCCTCCTGGCGCGTGGACCACATGCCCTACGGCGGGGTGAAGGAGAGCGGTCTCGGGCGCGAAGGGGTTCGCTTTGCGATGGAGGACATGACAGAGATTCGGAATCTCGTTATCCGTACCCCCTCGTGAGTCGAGACGCCTACATCACGCCCGAGGGCTACGAGCGCCTGCGCGCCGAGTTGCACGAGCTGCAGCACGTGGAGCGGCCGCGCGTCACCCAAGAGGTGGCCGATGCCGCCGCCCAGGGCGACCGCTCCGAGAACGCCGAGTACATCTACGGGAAGAAGCGGCTGCGGGAGATCGATGGCCGCCTGCGCTTTCTCATGAAGCGGATGGACGAGCTCACCGTCGTGCGGGAGGCGCCCGGGGACGTCCACAAGGTCTTCTTCGGGGCCTTCGTCACCCTCGAGGACGAGTCCGGGGCCAGTGTCCGCTACCGCGTCGTCGGCCCCGACGAGTTCGACGTGGACCGCGGTTGGATCAGCATCGCATCGCCCGTGGCGCGCGCCCTCATGGGTCGCGAGGAGGGCGACGAGGTCGTCGTGCGGAGGCCCCGCGGCGACGCGGCCTACACCATCGTCGCGGTGGACTACGGCGACGAGAAGGGGCCCACGACGTAGCCGGCCGGGGGCTCGAAGCTCGCGGGCTCGATCGCAACTTCTCGGGCTTCGGCGATGCGCACGTGCATCGCCGGCCGCCCGGACTGGAACTGGGTGATTTCGAGCGGCCACCCGTCCAGCCGATCGAAGACCTCGAAGGGGACCGGCGCGCGTTCGAGCGGCGAGCGGCCTCCCAGCCGCTCGGCGGCATAGCGCGCGAACGCGGCCAAGGACGCCAGCGCGCGCACCGGGCGGCGCCGGACCGGCGCGTGCCGCCAGGGAACCACCCAGATCTCGCCGACTTTCTCATCGCCCCGCAAGAGATCGACGCGGGTCGCGGGGCGGGCGTCGATCTCGCGCTCGGCCGCGGTGTGGGCGAGCGTGAGCGCCGGTCGCTCGCCGCGGGACGGCAGTACGCGCCGAGCCGCGGCCCGTTGTGAGGGAGGCAGAGCCGCCAGTCGCGTCTCCACTTCGCGCCGGGCGGAGGCCAAGCGCTCCGCCAGGGCATCCACCGAGGCGCGGTCCAACTCGAGCGCGCGCTCGGCCTCGCCGTCGAGGAGCCAAAGGCGCTGATCGTCGCCGTCGTAGAGCAAGCCGCCGGGGTGAGCCGAGGCGTCCCCGGGAAGGGGATCCAAACGCAGCCGCCGGCCTTCGATCCACAGGCGCCGCACCCTCGCGGGCGTGTCGTCCCCAACGCGGCTCGCTTCGATCCGAAGCTCGACGCCCGCCCGAGCCCCGGCCGCGACGGCGATGAGGACCGTCAGCTCCAGAAGCAGAACGCGGAAGCGGGGGCGCGTCGCCATGTCCGCAGGCTACCCGGGGTCGTCCCCAGTCGCCCCACGCAGAAGACGGATTGGGGGTGTCGCTACACGCCCGTCTCCTCGACGTTCGCCTCCCAACCGAAGTTCGGCTGTCCGGTCGGCCGCAACACCGGCGGTGGCTGGATGACGCTCACGCTGATTCCCGAGCCGGGGACCGGTACGCTGCGGCTGGGCAGAGGACGGCAGGTCGTGCCGGGAGTGGCCTGGGCGCGGCGGAAAGCGCAGAAGCGAGCGGCGAGCGGGGCGGAATGGACGGGCAGGGGGAGGCGGGCGAAGGCCCGCAGTGGATCTTCGGCTACGGCTCCCTGGTGTGGCGGCCCGACTTCGCCTACGCGGAGCGGGAGGCCGCTTGGGTGGAGGGCTTCGTCCGCCGGTTCTGGCAAGGGTCGACGGATCACCGCGGGTTGCCCGGCGCCCCCGGGCGCGTCGTCACCCTGGTCCCCGAGCCCCGCGCGCGCTGTTGGGGCATGGCGTATCGGGTCTCCCCCCTCGCGCTGCGGGAGACCCTGGCTCGTCTCGACCACCGCGAGCAGGGCGGTTATCGGCGCCAAACCGTGGAAGTCCGACTGGGCGAGGCGGCGCGCCGGGTCACCGGGCTCCTCTACTGGGCAACCCCCGCCAACCCCAACTTCCTGGGGCCGGCGACACCGGCGGAGATCGCGCGTCAGGTGGTGGGGGCGTCCGGCCCCTCGGGACCGAATCGCGAGTACGTCTTCCGGCTCGAGGAGGCCCTGGATGCGATCGGGGGCTCGGACCCGCATGTGACGGAGGTCGCCGCTCAGGTGCGCGCGGTCGGAGCGGACGGCTGAGCGGGTGTCCCGCACCGGCCTGCGGCATCCTCTCCGGCCCCTTCTTCAGCCTCACCCCCCGTGAGACGAAGAGGTACGCCATGTGGCTCGACGCACTGGCACTGGGAATCCTGGCACTCTTCATCGGGGTGGGCGCCTGGCGGGGCGCCCTGGCGTCCGGCCTGGGCATCGTCTCGCTGGCTCTGGGCTACGTCGGGGCCGTGGCCGGGGCGAAGCACTTCGGAGCGGGTACCGCCGAGACGCTAGGGGTGCCGGCGCTGCTGGGCCCGCCGATCGCGGGCAGCCTGGTGTTCTTGGTGGTCCTGGTCACGGTGGGGACGCTGGGCGGTCTGCTCCAGAGCCGCGCGCGTCGCCGGCGGGGCGACGAGCCCCGGAGCGGCGTCGATCGCCTGTTGGGGGCCAGCTTTGGCGCGCTGCGGGGGCTCCTGGTGGTGCTGCTGGTGGCCTGGGGTGCGGTCTGGGTGGACGCGGGAAGCGAGTTGGGCGCGCTCGAGAACATGCCGCGGGTGGAGAACTCGGCCGCCGCCGCGGCGTCTCAGGACGTGGTGGAGGTCGCCGTGCGAGCCGCCCTGCCGGACGACAGCGCGGCCAGTCGCCTGGCCGCCCGGCTCGCGGCGAGACCGGCCACGACCCTCAAGAGCATGCAGAGCCTGCTGGACGACTCGCGCATCCAGGCCGTCCAGAGCGACGGCTTTTTCTGGACGTTGGTCGAGAACGGCAACGTCGAAGGGGCGCTCAACCGCCTGAGCTTCCAGAACGTCATCCACGACAAGGCCCTGCGGACCGAGCTGGCCGACATGGGCTTGATCTCTCCCGAAGCGGGAGAGAGTGCCTCCGTCTTCCGCGACGACGTGGCGAAGGTGATGGCGGAGGTGGGACCTCGGGTGAAGGGGCTCAAGAACGACCCCGCGTTTCAGCGCCTGGCGCGGAACCCCGAGATCGTGGCCTTGCTCGAGAACGGCGACACGCTCGCGCTTCTGCAGCATCCCGATTTCCAGAAGCTGGTGTCGCGGGTGACATCCGAGCTCTAGCGCGCGAGCGAGGCGGGGGGCGGGTCAGCCCGTGCGGCCGTGGCGGGCGGCGTCCTCGATGGTGGAGGCGGGAACGGAGACCGCGGGCCGATCGCCCGGGACGGTGCCGTTCCCCGGCGCCACCAGGCCCGCGGACATGATGAGCTTGAAGCCCTCTTCCACGGTCATCTCCACCTCGTAGACTTCCTCCGCCGGTACCAGCAGGTAGAAGCCGGAGGTGGGGTTCGGCGTCGTGGGCACGAAGCAATTCACCAGCGTTTCGCCGGGTCGGGCCGCCGAGACCACGTCCGCCGCGCCTCCGGTGGTGAAGGCCACGGCGTAGGCGCCCTTGCGCGGGTACTCCACCAGCACCACGCGGTTGAAGCCCCGCTGCTGGGGACCCGCGACGATGGCCTCGAAGAGCTGCTTCACGCCCCCGTAGATGCTGCCCGCGATGGGCACCCGGGACAGCACGCGCTCCCAGACCCGCACGATCTCGTGGCCGAAGAAGTGACGGGCGATCACTCCCACCAGGATGATCACGACGAAGGTGAAGAGCGCCCCGAGCAGCGGCAGGCGCGGCGGGCTGTCGATGCCCGTCAGCCATTGCAGGACGTAGGGGAGCAGCAGGTTGTCGAGGCGCTGGACGATCCAGGCCATGGCCCAGATCGTGATGCCGACCGGCGCGAAGACCAGCAGGCCGGCCACAAAGTAACGACGGGTCGCCTCGCGCAAACCGCTCCAAGCGCGGCTCAACCAGCTGGGCTTCTCGCGGCTCATCTCGTCTCGTTCGCTCGGCCGAACGCCGGCGGAACTTCAACCCTCACGAGCACGCAGGCTAGAAGAGGGGGACGTCCTCGCCGTCCGGCGCGTAGGACGAGATCTCGCAGTCGAGCGAGATCACCTCGAACTCGGGCCGGGAGTAGCTCGAGCGAGGTGCTTCGCTCGGGGAACCGGTGCGTTGGGTCGTGCGGTCGGGCGCTTGGTTCATGAGGGTATCTATAGCAGTTTCCCGACAGGGCATGGGGGGCGACGGCGGATTCAGCGCAGCAGCACGTCGCAGACGTGGCGAACCCGCCGCACCCACCGCCCCAGGGCGTTGTGGTGGATGTTGCGGCGCAGCGCCACCAGCAGGCGGCGTTCCAGCGCGTAGCGGTCAAAGCGACGGGGCCGCCCGGCGGTGCCGGCCTCGGGAATCGCCGCCAACTCCGCCTCCAGTTGGCTCCGAGGAAAGCCCCACAGCTCCAGGTCGACGTCGGTGAGCCGCGCCACCAACTCGCGGCCCTGGGCCACTTTGTCCGGGCGACCGGCCCACGCTTCCGCCCACTTGGCCAGGCTCGCGGTCGTCGGCCGCGACTCCTTGGCCACCGTGATGGGGTCGCCGAGGCCGCGCGCCGCCTCTCGCTGCGGCTGCTCTCCGTAGTTCACCATGGCGGGCTCGAAGCGGAGCTCCAGGTGCTTGCAGACGTCGGCCAGCACCGGCTCGGGGTCTCGAACCAGCGCCTCGTAGCGGACGTGGACCAGCGAGACGGGGCGCTCTCGCAGAAAGCGCGCGATCGCCGGGACGTAGCGCTCGAGCAGAGGGTTGTGGCGGTGCGCCGCCTGCTGATCGCCGTCGAAGAACGAATCGACGTAGCTCGACCACACTGCCAGCGGATGCCGCGTCAGCACGACGTACTTCGCATCGGGGTACAGTCGGGCCGCGAAGTCCAGCACCAGCGCATAGGCCGGGGTCTTGTCCAGCAGCACGGGCTTGCCGGACGGGGCGCGGAGTCGCTCGTAGAGCGTGTCCGTGCAGGCCCGCAGCGCTTCCAGGTAGTCGGCCTCGCCGCGCGGCAGCTCGCGTACGACCTCCCGCAAGCCCGCCTGGGTGATGATCGGGTCGTAGGGAGCGGCGTCCACCTTCTCGTGGAAGCCCAGATGCGCCAACGGGGTCAGCAGATGGGGCTCCGCGGGCGCGTGGATCTGCGAGTGGGCCCCCAACATGCGGGCCAGCAGCGTGGATCCCGAGCGCGGGGAGCCGATCAGAAAGACGGGCGGGCGGGCCACGTTCGCCTCACACCTCGAAGCCGTTCTCGGCGGCGACTTGGGCGTACCAGTGTCCCGATTCCTTCAGTGTGCGGTCGCAGGTCGCGAAATCCGTGTAGACGAGCCCGAAGCGCTGTTCGAAGCCGTCCGACCACTCGAAATTGTCCATCAGCGTCCAGGCGTGGTAGCCGCGGACGTCGGCGCCGGCCTCGATGGCCTCGTGCACGGCCGCCAGGTAGCCCCGGTAGAACTCGATGCGCCGCGTGTCGCTGATGACTCCGTTCGGGTCGGGACCGTCGCCGTAGGAGCATCCGTTCTCGGTGACCTCCAGCACGGGTCGGTCGAAGTCGCGCGTCACGCGCACCAGCATGTCGCGCAGGGAATTGGGCCACACCTCCCAGCCGAAGTCGGTCTTGGGGCCGTCCGGCCCGCCCAGGGGGCCCACCGGCAGCGCTCCCAGGCCGAACGGGTCGCCCTCGGCGTGGCGCACGATGGTGCGGTTGTAGAGGTTGATGCCGAGGAAGTCGAGCGGCGCGCGGGTCTTCTCGAGATCGCCGTCCTGGATTCCCATGCGCTCGGCCGGAAGCCCGTCCGGGAACGCATCGGGATAGCGTCCCCGCAGTGCCGGCTCCACGTACCAGTAGTTGACGATGGCGTGCCAGCGCTCGGCCGCGGCGGCGTCTTCCTCGGAGTCGCCTTCGGGCTCGCAGGGGGTCATGTTGAACGCGGTGCCGATGCGTGCCTCGGGGCGGCTGGCCTTCATGGCCCGGAACGCCTCGCCCTGCGCCAGGTTCACGGTGTGTTGGGCCGGGAGGAGGTTGTCGAGACCGCTCCGGCCGGGCGCGTGGATGCCGACCAGGTAGCCCATGACGGTGAAGATGCTGGGCTCGTTGAAGATCATCCAGGCGTCGATCCCGTCGCCCAGGGCGCGCATGACGACGTCGGCGTAGTCGGCGAAGCGGCCGGCCGTGTCGCGGTTCGTCCAACCGCCCCGGTCCTCCAGGGCCTGGGGCAGATCCCAGTGGTAGAGCGTCGGCAGCGGACGGATGCCCTCGGCCAGCAGCGCGTCGATCAGGCGCCGGTAGTAGTCGAGACCGGAGGCCCGTGCGGGCCCCCGACCCTCGGGCTGGATGCGCGGCCAGGCGATCGAGAAGCGGTAGCTGTTGCAGTGCATGGCGCGCAGCAGCGCCACGTCCTCGGCGTCGTCTCCGGCGGGCTCGCAGGGCGACATGCTGAGCGCGACGCCGACCGCCGCGTCCGGATGCGAGGCCTGGATCGCGCCGCGCGCGTCGGCGTGGGCCAGGTTC
>JAKSBN010000149.1 GCA_022361175.1 Pseudomonadota bacterium
CCGAGCTGGCTATCGAGCTTGTCGGCGAGCGCCCGGCACAGGCGCGCGGCGCGCGGGGGGTCCATCAGCACCCGCGCGCACTGCAGGTAGAGCGGGCTGTGCAGGCCCGAGGTCAGCAGGAAGTGGCCCTCGAGCAGCGCCCTGCTGTCGCGGAACTCGGCCAGAACCTCGTCCTTGGTCATCCCCTGATCCGATCCACGTCGTTGATCTGCGGCGAGGCGCGCAGGGCGGTGATGATGTCGGTGAGATGCTTCACGTCCTCGACCTCGATGTCGACCGTCATCTCGAAGAAATGCGCGCCGCGGTTGGTGAAGCGCAAATTGGAGATATTGCCCCGGTTCTTGGCGATCACCGAGGAGAGCGCGCTGAGGCCGCCGGGCTCGTTCACCACCAGCGCGCGGATGCGGCCGACGTGCAGCCCCTCCTCGCCGGCCTCCACGTCCCACTTCACGTCCAGCCAGCGCTCGTCCTCCTCGGTGAACTGCTCCAGGCTGGCGCAGTCGATGGTGTGGATCATCACCCCCTTGCCGCGGGTCACGATGCCGACGATGCGATCGCCCGGGATCGGATGGCAGCACGGCGCATGGTGCACCGCCATGCCCGGGATCAGGCCCTTGATCGGCACCGCGTGGCCGTTGCCCTTGTCGGCGCTCGTGCGCCAGCGCGCCGGCAGCACCCGGTTGATGGCGCCGATGGCGCCGCGCCCGGACCAGGGCCGCTCGCCGGGGAAGGCCGTGTGCAGGACCTGGCGCGAGGTGAGCTGGCCGATGCCGACGGCGTGGTAGAGCTCGTCCTCGTCCTTCATCTTGAACACCTTGCAGACGTGGCCCACGCCTTCCTCGGTGATCTCGTGCCCGCTCTGGCGGAACACCTTCTCCACGATGGCGCGCCCGAGCCGGATGTGCTCGGCGCGCTCGCGGTTGCGGATGAAGCGGCGGATGGCGGCGCGGGCGCGGCCGGTGACGACGAAGGACTCCCAGCTCGGGTCGGGGTGCGAGGTGGAGGAGCGCAGGATATCCACCTGGTTGCCGTTGGCGAGCTCGGTCCTGAGCGGCACCACCCGGCCGTTGATCTTGGCGCCGACGCAACTGTCGCCGACCTGGGTGTGCACGGCGTAGGCGAAGTCCACGGGCGTAGCGCCGCGCGGCAGCGCGATCACCTCGCCCTTGGGCGTGAAGCAGAACACCTGGTCCTGGAACATCGCCAGCTTGGTGTGCTCCAGGAACTCCTCGGGGCTTTCCGCGTGCTCCAGGATCTCCAGGGGCTCCTGCAGCCAGCGGTAGTGCGGGCCGGCGCTCGTGGACTGGCCCTGCTTGTAGGCCCAGTGCGCGGCGACGCCGAACTCGGCCACCTCGTGCATTTCGCGGGTGCGGATCTGCACCTCGGTGCGCTGGCGCTCGGGCCCGATCACCGTGGTGTGGATCGAGCGGTAGCCGTTGCGCTTGGGCGTGGAGATGTAGTCGCGGAAGCGGCCGGGCACCGTGCGGTAGCGGCCGTGCACGATGCCGAGCGCCTGGTAGCACTGCGGCACGGTGTCGACGACGATGCGGAAGGCGGTGATGTCGGCGAGCTGCTCGAACTCGACCCGGTCGCGCTCCATCTTGCGCCAGACCGAATAGGCCTTCTTCTCGCGGCCCGAGATCTCGGCCTCGATGCCGGCCTCCTCCAGCGTCTGGCCGAGCTCGCCGGTCACCCGCTCGACCATGTTGCCGGCGTCCTCGCGCAGCAGCTTGAGGCGCTGGTTGATGGCATCGTGCGCGTCCGCGTTCAATTCGGCGAAGGCCAGCGTCTCCAGCTCGTCGCGGATCTGCCGCATGCCCAGCCGCTCGGCGAGCGGCGCGTAGATCTCCATGGTCTCGATGGCGATGCGCTGGCGCTTCTCGCGCTTCTTGAGGAAGCGCAGCGTGCGCATGTTGTGCAGCCGGTCGGCGAGCTTGACCAGCAGCACCCGGATGTCGTCCGACATCGCCAGCAGGAGCTTGCGGAAGTTCTCCGCCTCGCGGTTCGCCTCCGAGCGCAGCTCCAGCTTGGAGAGCTTGGTCACGCCGTCGACCAGCTTGGCGACCTCGGAGCCGAACAAATCGTCGATCTCGTCCAGCGTGGCGACCGTGTCCTCCACCGTGTCGTGCAGGAGTGCGGTAGCGATGGTGGCGCAATCCAGGTGGTAGTCGGTGAGGATGCCGGCCACCTCTATGGGATGGGAGAAGTAGGGGTCGCCCGAGGCGCGCAACTGCGCCCCATGCGCCTTCATGGAGAAGACGTAGGCGCGGTTCAGCAGCTCCTCGTCCGTCGCCGGATCGTAGCTGGAGACGCGCTCCACCAATTCATACTGCCGGATCATCCCCGCCAGGCCATCCCCGGTTGCCCTTTCACCACCCTAGACGACGGCACGGGCGCCGCCCAGAAGGCGACGCCGGCGCTACAGGTTCCAGCGGGTGGTGGGCCGTGCGGTCGCCGAGCCGACTTAAGAGGCGGTGTCCTCCACGTCGACGATGCGTGGCGCCGCCTCGGCGCCGTCGATGAACTGCTGCGTCAGCATCTGCGACATGTCCTCGTCTTCGGGCTCGTCGACTTCGGCAAAACGCTGCTGACTCTGGATCTGCGTCTCGCGCAGGTTGTCCGCCGCGACGGACTGGAGGTCGTCCACGTCGTAGAGATAGGCGTCTTCAAGGTCGTTCACGTCGGGCGCGACGTTCCGGGGTACTGCGATGTCGATGAGGAAAACGGGCGCGTCACGGCGCTGCTCGAGTGCGGAGGCAACTATCGGCTTGTCCAGTATGAAACCC
>JAKSBN010000526.1 GCA_022361175.1 Pseudomonadota bacterium
CGCTTCGAGATCCTCTACGGCAACGCCTCCGCCTTTTCCGAAGGGCTCCGCCACGCGACGGTGGGATTCATGAACCAGCTCGCGCACCGCTACGGCTGGCCGCAGCCCTGGTCCAGCCAGCGTCTGCGGCACGATCTGCTCTCGTTTCGCCTCGACGTGCCCGAGGCCATCGCCAAGACCTGGCGACGCTGAGCGAGCGCCCGGCTTGGTCGAGGCCGCCGAGTGGAAACGCTACGGGGTCTCCCCGCGCCAATCCACGAAGATCGGCGAGGACCAGGCGCGCTCCTCCACCTCGGCCAAGCAGTCGTCGTCGCCGCGGGTCTCGGGCGTGGCGCAGCGGTTCACGCGCAGGCAGTTGCCCTCGGCGTCCGTCTCACAGCGGAGCTGGCCGCCGTTGACGGCGTCGCTCGGAGCCTCGATGGCCCGGGCGTAATAGAGCGCGTCGCGGCGAGCGTCCGTGAAGTCCGGGTCGTCGAAGGCGACGGTGCAGCCGGCGGGATCGCCGTCGCAGGGGAAGGTGCGCCAGGGGTCCTCGATCAGCGGTGCGATGGCCTCGTCCGCCCTCGCCTGGGGCCGGATGCGCACGATCTCGATGCGGGTGATCGGGCGGCGCACGTCCGAGGGGTGGTAGCACTCGCCCTTGCAGAGGTCGGCGACGCGCTCGGGGGAAAGGGCCTGGAGGCGGTCGGGCGGACAGCCCGGTTGCTGCTCGAACGAGCCGACGGCTCTGACCTGAAACTGCGGTGCCTCGTTCAGCCGGGCGCTGCCGCCCATGGGCAGCGGCACACCGGACGGATCGTTCAACAGATCGAACCACAACAGGATGCGCGGCCCCGACGTCCCGTAGACCTCCTTGCGCCGGAGTGCCTGCCACACGGCGTCGCGATCGCGGCCGGTGGCGTGGGCGGCCACGAGCCCGCCGGTGACGAAGAACGACGCCTGCCGCTCCAGCTCCACCATGCGGAACACGGGCATGCCCGGGTCGTTCGGGTCGAGGGGCTTCGCTTCGGCAATGGGTTCCTCGGGGTCGCCGCGCAGCAGGCTGTTGGTGTCGCGGGATCCCCCGCGCGATTCGGTCATGCCCTCGCGGTGCACTTCCTTGTAGCCGGTGCCGGGGCGAGCGAAGTGATTGTCGCTGGAGCCCAGGAAGCCGAAGCGAAAGCGGCGCGGTCCATCCGGCTCTGCGAAGTTCTGCAGCGCCAGCATGTACTGCACCGAGCCGCCGGGCCGGTGGTTGAAGGGCGGCAGGAAGCAGTCGCGGCACTGGCCCGCGTCCAGCCACTCGTCCGGGCTCTCGCCCTGGACCACGTGGTGACCCGCCACCCCGGCTTCCGCGGCCCATTGTCGGGCCTCGGCGGCGCGCCTCGAGCACTCGGACGCCGGCTCGCCGGCTTCGAGACAGCGGGCCTCGATGATCTCCCCCGCGCGCCAGCAGGAGGGCACGTAGTTGGGAGCGGGTGCGGGGCAGCTGGGCCGACCCTCGGCGTCGAACTCGACGGCGCGCCAGTCCCGGTAGGACTCGGAATTGCCGTGGCCCGAGAAGATCTCCACCAGGTTCTGGCGCTCGGGGTCGAAGTGGGCCCCTTCGAGCTGCTTGTCCCAAGAGGCGCCCGGCGGCGTGTAGAAGCCCCATGCGGTGCCGTGGGGGATGACGAGGGCATCCACATCCCACTCGTTCAGCTTGCGGAAGAGGTCGGCCGGTGTGGGCGCGGACTCGACGCAGTCGGCCGGCAGATCGGGCGAGGCGACATCGTCTGCGCACGGCACGTTGGCGGCCCGCTCGGCCAGGAAGCGCACCAAGTCCTGCATGCGCGCGTCCGAGATCGTCCACGCGGCGAGACCGGCACGGGTCAGCCAGCCGGGCGGCGTTCCAGCGCGCTGCGTCAGGCCGGCGGAGGCGATCGGGCGCGCGGGAATCTCGTCGTCCGCGAGTCCCCTCAACACCACGTTCTTGTGTCCGTAGTGGTCTTCCGGCCGCTGTCCGACCTGAGTCCACTCCCAGCCCAGGAAGGGAACCGTGTCGGGCAGGGGCCCCGAACCGGCGACCGCGTCGCACTGCCGGAGGCTCTCCACCGTCTCGCGCCACTGCCGCGGGGTGAGACCTTCCGCGTGGTCGTTGATGGACCAGAAATCCAGGGCGGAACAGAAGCGGGCGAAGTCGCAGGCGTCGGCGGGGGGGCGGCTGCCCTCTCCCTGGGTGGCGGGCAGACTGATGAGGAAGGCATCGGTCGAGAAGGTCGTGTGCACGTGGAGGTCGCCGAACAGGATCTGGCGGGCGCCGCCGGCACCGGCGCCGATGCGCTCCGCGGCCCGACGCTGCCGTTCCACCGCGTGTGCCACGTCGTCGGCCGCCCGGGCGGTGTTCGTCGGCTCGCCGGCCGTTTCCAAAGAACCGAGACCGCCTTGGGCCAACCAGTACGCGGC
Source organism: Pseudomonadota bacterium (assembly GCA_022361175.1). Classification (GTDB taxonomy): domain Bacteria; phylum Myxococcota_A; class UBA9160; order UBA9160; family UBA4427; genus JAKSBN01. The sequence continues at coordinate 2,425 of JAKSBN010000526.1, forward strand.
TGCGAAGACGAGGCTCACCACCACACCCGCCCCGATCCCGATGCGTTTCATCGCGCGCTCCCGTTCCCGACCCGCTTCCCCCCGGCGTCGTCGGCTGCCCCTCTAGCTGGGGCCTCGGAGAAAGTGACAGTTGGACTGCAAGAAGTCAACCAGTGGGGTGCCGTGGCCGCGATTGAAGGGCGGGTGCCCATCGGCGGGCGCCCCGCCACCCGCGGCGCTAGGTTTGATTTCTGTGACGTCACTTACAAACAAGCCGGAGACCGCATGACCGAGCGGGGTGGGACCGACCGCGAGCGGGCGATCGAGACGCTGGAATCGATGCTGCGCGAGTACCGACAGCGCGAAGAGCGCCGGCTTCAGAGCCATGCGGGCAGCATGGAGCCCCATCCGAGCGTGACCGGCTACGAGCGCGAGATCGACGCACTGCGTTACGCGTTGGCCGCCCTCAAACCGGCGAGGGGAGGGCCGAACGAGGATGCCTGACGACTCCGGCTAGAGCGGCAGGTCTCCGGCGGCGGTGCGCACCTGTCCGTCCTTGGCAAACGCCTCCAGCGTGCGCTGCGCGATCCTCCACTGGTGGACCTCGTCGGCACCGTCGGCGAAGCGCGCCCAGCGGGCCTGCGTCGCCATGTGGGCCAGGGGCGTATCGGTGGAGTAGCCGAGCGCGCCGTGCACCTGGATCGCGCGGTCGATGATCCGGTTCAAGGCGTTGGCCACGAAGTGCTTGGCCATCGAGACTTCGCTCTTGAAGTCCTTGCCCGCGTCGATCAGGTAGGCGGCGTGGAGCACCATCAGCTTCGACTGGTAGAGCTCCATGGTGGAGTCGGCGATCATCCACTGGATGCCCTGCTTCTCCGCCAGCAGGGAGCCGTGGGCGTAGCGGTTGAGCGAACGCTCCACCATCAGGTTGAGGGCGGTCTCCGCCTGGCCGATCCAGCGCATGCAGTGGGCCAGCCGCGCCGAGATCGACGCCGCGCGCCTCATGGTGCTGCACGCCGCGTGGCGGGTCGACGGCGTCGGCGCGAAGGCGGCGCGCATCGAGATCTCGACGATCAAGTTCGCGGTCGCGCGCGTGCTCGGCGAGGTCCTCGACCGCGCGATCCAGGTGCACGGCGCGCTCGGCATGACCGACGACACGGTGCTGTCGTGGTACTGGCGCAACGAGCGCGGCGCGCGCATCTACGACGGAC
>JAKSBN010000487.1 GCA_022361175.1 Pseudomonadota bacterium
CGTACTGCTGGAACTCGACGAGGGCGGCGGCTCGTGCGGGGCTCCCTCCGGAGGTTTCGATCCGGGTCACCCGGCCGGTGTCGATCTCGATGGTCCAGCTTTGGATCCATGGTTCGAGCTCGAGTGTCTCTGCGAACCGGTCGATGACCATGACTCCGCACTGGATCTCTGCGTCCAGCTGCGCACACTCACCGAACGAGATGGTCTCATCGAACAAGCCGGCCGCGGCGGCATGATCGACGAGAGGGACCGTGATGGGAGAGTCGTCCGAGCCCGGCGATGGAGTCAGCGTCAGTGACGTCTCGGGCCCGATCAGAGCTGCAAGGGTCTCAACGTCGGCAGAGTTGTACGCGGCCTCGAAGTTCGCCAGCAGCGTCTGGGCCTCCGGGAGCAACTCTTCGCGGACCGCGGAGGTTGGGGGGGCTGCGGTCGTCGACGGTGAGGGTGCACTCGAAGCGGGCGCTACCGGGTCTGGCCCCGATGCGTCTCGCAATACGGCCAGGAGTACACCGCCGACGACGAGCACCACGATGAAGGCCATCGCCGCTACCAGCCAGCCGGGCCTCGGCGCTGCGAGTCTTGGCCACCGGGTCGCAGGCAGCTCGACGGCGACGCGCTCCTCCACCTCGCTGAAAGCCACATCGGGGCTCCAAGCCGATGCCGGCATCTCGGCGTCGCCCGGGCACGGGTCGGTCTCGGCAAGCCGCTCGAGGAGCTGCAGATCGTTCATCGCTGGCCCCTCGTCTCTCCGGCCGGGGATTCGGTGCCGATGGCGGGCGCCTGGTCCATGCCGGCGGCGCGACGCAAGCGACGCAACGCCCGCGCCGACCGCTTCTTGGCAGCCTCAACGCTGCAACCGAGTACCGCTGCGATCTCCGCCAGCGACAGCTCCTCGTACACGCGCAACCGAAGCACCTCCTGGTCGGCTGGGCGCAACGTCCCCAACGCGGCAAGCAGTTCCTCGTGCTCCGAGTTACGTACCACCACCACCTCAGGCCCATCCTCGGTCGTACGAGCCTGCCCACCCAGCTTGGCCCGCAGGCTGAGCAGGCGCCGCGCCGAGCGCCGCGCCGAGCTCACCTCGTATCTCGCTACGCCGTACAGCCACGGCAACGCCGCCTCACCGGCCGGCATGGCTTCGATCTTCTTCCACGCCACGACAAACACCTGGGCGGCGGCATCGTTGGCATCTCCTGCCGGGAGCCGGCGGTGGCAATAGCGGCTCACTGCGTCGTAGTGAGCGTCGAAGACACGCCGCAGCTTCGCCCGGTTGGCGTCTTCCGATGCCACCGACACTCCTCCCACAGGAACTCTCACCCCGGTACGTCCGCCTCAGCGACACCGGGGACACCTCAGCATTCACCGTACCCGCGGCCGCTCTGCCGGACGTAGACGATGCGAACCCGGGTTCGCCCACAGGAACGGCGCGGGGAGGCAGCACGGGCTGCCTCCCCGGCCGTCGTCGAGCAGTCCACAGAAGCAGCCGCTCACCAGTTCCCACCCCGCTTGGCTGAACTTCCGTGTCCCCTCGGTCAGCGAGTCGGGCGTAAGGAGTGCGTAGGTCGAGCGGCCGCGAGACCATCAACACGAGAGGGAAGGCTGAGGGAGTCTCATCTGACCGGCGCATGCCGGATCGAAAACGGTCCCCAACCTCGAGCGGTCAACCTCCTGAATCCGCCCTCAGATCGAGCACAGGAGCGAGTCGATGGACACACTCAAAGGACGCGGCCAATCAAAGCCGCCCACCACGAACTCTCGTCGGAGACTCTTCGTTGCTGCCGCCGGTGCCGCCGTCGCGGTATTGATCGGGGCAGTCGTTTTCGGCTTCGTGGCGGACGGGGGCGACTCTGACGCAGTCGAGGCAGAAACGGCTCCGGCCGGGTCGACGCCGACCACGGCAGTTCCGACGACGATCGCAACGCCAACAACGGTGACGCCCACAACGGTGCCAATGCCCACCACCGTTCCCCCAACGACGGTGCCGCCGGACACCACCGCGCCGGCAACCACTTCACCCCCGACGACTCTGCCGCCGCCGCAGACCCTCGATGCCACACTGATCTGGGACGGCGAAACGTGTTCCCTTGATGGCCCAGCGGAGGCCAACGCCGGTGACACCCTCAACCTCAACATGGTCAACGACTCCGCCGAGTGGGCCTTCTTCCAGGTGGTCTACCTGACGAGTGGCACAGCGATCGAGGTCGCCACCGACTTCTTCGACAACGTGATGGACAACGTCCTCAACGAGAACAGCCCTCCCCCACCAGCGTTTCTCATCCTCGTCGTCGAGGCGGACGCGATGAGGCCGGACGGCTCGCTGACTCAGGAAGTACGGCTGCGCCAACCGCGAGAGCACGTGTTCATCTGCTCCGCCTCGGGGTCGGGTAGCTTCCAGGACGACCGCGTCATCTACAACGCGCCGGAGAGCATTCGGGTCGCCGGTTAGCCGAAACCGTCGAGGAGCGCGGCTCTACCCCGCCGCCACCACCGGGTTGCGGAGCGTGCCCAGGCCGTCGATTTCAATCTCGACTACGTCGCCGGGCTTCAGGTAGATCGGCGGCTTGCGGGCGAAGCCGACACCGGGCGGGGTGCCGGTGGCGATCACGTCGCCCGGGCCGAGGGCCATCACCGAGCTGAGCTCGGCGACGGTGCCCGGGATGCTGAAGATCAGCTGCGACGTGTTCGAGTCCTGGAGCGTCTCGCCGTTGACACGGGTGCGGATGCCGAGCACATGCGGGTCGGGCACCTCGTCCCTCGTCACCAGCGCGGGGCCCATCGGAGCGAACGTGTCCGGCGCTTTGCCCATCGTCCATTGCGCGGTTCGCGTCTGCAGTGTCCGGGCACTGACGTCGTGGAACGGCATGTACCCCAGCACGTTGCCCATCGCCTCGTCCCGGGAGACGTTGCGCGCCTTCTTGCCGATCACGAAGGCCAGCTCGCACTCGTAGTCGACCTCGTCGTCGACCGACGTCATCA
>JAKSBN010000355.1 GCA_022361175.1 Pseudomonadota bacterium
ATCTCACGGACGCCGCGCGCTCGGGCAAGCTCGACCCGGTGGTGGGGCGCGACGAGGAGATCCGCCGCGTGGTGCAGGTGCTCTCGCGCCGGAGCAAGAACAACCCGGTGCTGATCGGCGAACCCGGCGTCGGCAAGACCGCCATCGCCGAGGGACTCGCCCAGCGCATCGTGGCCGGCGACGTCCCCGAATCGCTGCAGGACCGCCGCGTGATCGCGCTCGACATCGGCGCGCTGATCGCCGGCGCCAAGTACCGGGGCGAATTCGAGGATCGCCTGAAGGCGGTGCTGCGCGAGGTGGCCGAGGCGGAGGGGAGCGTCATCGTCTTCATCGACGAGCTCCACACCATCGTGGGCGCGGGCGCGGCGGAGGGCGCGGCGGACGCCGCCAACATGCTGAAGCCGGCCCTGGCCCGGGGCGAGCTCCGCTGCATCGGCGCCACGACCCTCGACGAGTACCGCAAGCACGTGGAGAAGGACGCGGCGCTGGAGCGGCGCTTCCAGCCGGTGTTCGTGGGCGAGCCCACCGTGGAAGACACCGTCTCGATCCTGCGCGGCCTGAAGGAGCGCTACGAGGTACACCACGGCGTGCGCATCCAGGATGCGGCGCTGGTGGCCGCGGCCAGCCTGTCGCACCGCTACATCAGCGATCGCTTCCTGCCGGACAAGGCCATCGACCTCGTCGACGAGGCGGCCAGCCGCGTTCGCGTCCAGATCGACTCGATGCCGGAAGAGCTCGACCAGGCGGAACGCAAGCGGACCCAGCTGGAGATCGAGCGCGAGGCCCTCAAGAAGGAAGACGACGACGCCAGCCGGGCGCGCCTCGAGAGCGTGGAGCAGGAGATCGCGGAGCTGCGCGCGAGCTCGGACGCCATGAAGGCGCGTTGGCAGAACGAGAAGCAGGTCATCTCCCGGGTGCGCGAGCTGAAGGAACGGCGCGAGGAGCTGAACGCGGAGCTCAAGCGGCGCGAACGCGCCGGCGACTTGGAGCGCGCGGCGGAGATCCGCTACCGAGACCTGGTCGAGCTCGAGAAGCAGCTCACCGCCGGGCAGGAGGAATTGGACGCCCATCAGGAGGCCGGCTCGCTGCTGACCGAGGAGGTCACGTCGGAGGAGATCGCCGAGATCGTCTCCAAGTGGACCGGGATCCCCGTCAGCAAGATGCTGGAGAGCGAGCAGGCGAAACTGCTCCAGATGGAGGACAAGCTCCACGAGCGCGTAATCGGCCAGGCCGACGCGGTGCGGGCGGTGTCCAACGCCGTGCGCCGCGCCCGGGCGGGACTGCAGGACCCGAACCGGCCCATCGGATCGTTCATCTTCCTGGGACCCACCGGCGTGGGCAAGACCGAAACGGCCCGCGCGCTGGCCGAGTTCCTGTTCGACGACGAGCACGCGATGGTGCGGATCGACATGAGCGAGTTCATGGAGAAGCGCTCCGTGGCGCGCCTGATCGGTGCCCCGCCTGGGTACGTGGGCTACGACGAGGGCGGCTACCTGAGCGGGGCCGTCCGGCGTCGGCCCTACGGCGTGGTGCTGTTCGACGAGATCGAGAAGGCCCACCCCGACGTCTTCAACGTCCTGCTCCAGATCCTGGACGACGGGCGCCTGACGGACGGCCAGGGCCGGACCGTGGATTTCCGCAACGCGGTCCTCATCATGACCTCCAACATCGGAAGCCAGCACATCATCGACGTGTCCGACGCGGCCGAGATGGAACGGCGGGTCATGGAGGCGCTGCGCGGGCACTTCAAGCCGGAGTTCCTGAACCGGGTCGACGACGTGATCCTCTACCACCAGCTCGATCGCGACCAGATCGGCCACATCGTGGAGATCCAGCTCGGGCGCGTGCAGGCGCTCTTGGCCGAGCGCCGCCTGGCGCTGGAGCTCGCGCCCGACGCAGTGGAGTTCCTGGCCGAGCGCGGCTTCGATCCCCAGTACGGGGCCCGCCCGCTCAAGCGCGCCATCCAGCGCTTCGTTCAGGACCCGCTGGCGCTGCGTATCCTGGACGGCGACTTTCCGGAAGGCTCCAAGATCACCGGGCGCGTGCGGGAGGCGGGCGACGGGCTCGAGTTCGCCAAGGCGTAGGACCGGAGCGGGCTCACAGCGGTGATCGAGCTCCACTGGCGCCGGTGCGGCGAGGGGGCTCCGGAGCTAGAGCAGGTTTGCGTCCCGCAGGTTGAGGTGTTGGTAGAGGTCGCCGTCGCGGAAGCCGCGTCGGCGGTAGTAGTCGCGGGTGCCGACGGCGGAGATGACGGCGAGGCGGGAGAAGCCGGCGGCGCGGGCCCGCCGGGCGGCCTCGGCCAGGAGACTCTCGCCGAGCCCGCGGTGTTGGGCTCCGTCCCTCGCCCGATCGCCGAGCGGCCGCGCCGCTCCGTACACGTGAAGTTCGCGGACGACGGCGGCCCGGCCGAGCTCGGCCACGAAGCTGGGCGCAGCGGGCAGTGATAGACGCAGGAAACCCGCGATGCGGCCTTCGGGCGTCTCCCATTCGAGGAAGAGCTCGCGCCCGACGCCGGTCGCGTAGGGCCGGGCGCGGAGCGTCAACCGCTCCACCTCCACGTCGCCGGAGCGGACCTCGCGGCTGCGGATGTCGCGGCACGCGCTTCCGTCCTCGCGCAGCCGCCGTTCGGCGATCTCGCGAAAGTTCGTGAGCTTGTTGCCCACCACGATGTCGTCCGAGGAAATGTCGCGGATCACGCGGGTCACCCGGCACCACTCGGGCACCTGTCGCAACGCTCCGGTGACGACCGCCAGCAGCTCGTCGTGGCCGTAGGGGCGCCACTCGCCCCGCTCGTAGTGGCCCATGAGCTCAGCGCTCTCCACCAGGCTGCAGGGATACAGCTTGAGCTCGTCGGGACGCAGAGCCGGGTCGCGGAAGAGGGCGCCGAAGTCCTCCAGATCTCGCTCCGGCGTCGCGCCCAGCAGGTTCGCCATCCAGTGAACGTGGAGCTTGAAGCCGGCGGCGCGCAGGAGGCCGACCGCCCGGCGCGTGGTGGCCACGTCGTGGCCGCGGCGGTTGGCCGCCAGCACGGCGTCGGAGAGGCTCTGGACGCCCAACTGCACCTTCGTGGCGCCCAGACGGCGCAGGCGCAGCACCTCCGCCTCGCTGACCGCGTCGGGGCGCGTTTCCAGCACCAGGCCGACGCAGCGGACTCCCGCCGTTTCGTTCGCGCTCTGGGCCGCGCGCAATTCTTCCCAGCTCGCGCGCTCGTGGTCGGCCAGGCGGCCGCCTGCTGCGTCCAGCCAGCGCCCCACGCGCTGGTTGTAGTTGGGGCCGAGCGCGCGTCCGTCGAGCTGCGCGGGCAGGTCTTCGGGGTCGGCGAGCAGGCCCACCACCTGGGAGCGCTCGTCCCGCCCCGCCGCGAAGTCGGCCATGGCTTCGAGGCAGCGCGTGACGAAGCCGATCTGGTAGGGCTCCGGGTAGAACGACCAGGTCCCGCCCAGCACGATCAGCTCCACCTTGTCGGTGGGATGCCCCATGGCGCGATACGCCGCCAGGCGATTCCACGTCTGCAAGTACGGGTCGAAGCGATTGGCCGCCGCGCGCTGGGCGCCCGGCTCGTCGGACAGGTAGCTCTTGGGCATCCGCACGTCGTTCGGGCAGAAGACGCACTGGCCGGGGCACGGGAAGGGCTTGGTCAGCACCGTGACCGGCGTGACGCCCGACAGGCTGCGCACCGGTCGCAGCTGCAGGCGCTGCCGAAAGGCCGCTTCCGAGTGGCGCAGCCCCGCCTGCGCCCCAAAGGCGCGGTGGCCGGCCAGGAGCTGGGTGCGGGAGAAGAAGCCCCGGCCGTCGCGCGGGTGCCGGCGCAGCACGCGGTCGAGGGCGGCCGCGTCGACCTCGTCGAGGGCGTCCAGCTCGCGCAGGATCGCGACCAGTTCGGTTTCGTAGCGCGCCGGGTCGAAGGGCCGCGGCCCGGCGCGGCGCGTGCGTTTCGCCGCCGACAGCATGCGCATATCCTATCCGGCCATGGACACCGCCACCCGCCGGGCCCTGGCCGAGGTCAACGAGCGCTTCTACGCCAGCGAAGCGGCGGCCTTCGACGCGCGGCGCGACCACGCCTGGCCGGGCTGGAGCCGACTCCCGTTGGGCCCGGCCGAGCCCGGCCGACCGCTGCGGGTCCTCGACGCGCCCTGCGGCAACGGCCGCTTCGGGCACTTCCTGGGTCAGCGCGTCGAACGGCGCCGCTACCTGGGGATCGATGCCAACGAGGAGCTCCTGGCCGTCGCTCACGCCGCGCTGCCCGACGGGGAGTTTCTCGAACGGGATCTGCTCGCAGACGCCGCCCCGCCCCTGCCGCCCGGGCCCTTCGACGTCGTGACGTGCTTCGGGTTTCTGCACCACGTCCCGGGGCGGGCGCAGCGGATCGCGCTGTTGGCCGCCCTCGCGACCCGACTCGCACCTGGAGGCCGCCTCTGCGTCTCGGTGTGGCGTTTCGCCGAGCGCGAGCGCTTTCTCCGGCGGCGGGCCGGCTGGGACGCCTGGAACGCGGCGCGTTCCCGCGCCATCGACTTGGACCAGCTCGAGACCGGCGACCACCTGCTGCACTGGGGCACCGAGCCGGGCTGCGTGCGCTACTGCCATCACGCCGACGACGACGAAGTCGCGAGTTGGCTCGACGCCCTCCCTCTCCGCGTCCACGACCGCTTCCGCGCCGACGGCCGCGAGGGCGACCTGAACTTGTACCTGGTGTTGGGGCCCGCATGAGCCGGGCGCCCTCTCCGAGGCAACAGCTCTCCGGCCCCGACGCCATCGCCGCGGCACTCGACGCCGGCGCTCCGGTACGCCACCTGCTGGTGTCGCGGGCCGCTCAGTCCGAAGCGGTGGCCGCTCTGGTCGAACGCGCGCGGGGGGCCGGAGCACGCGTGCAGGAGACCAGCGAGCGCGACCTCTGGCGCATGAGCGCGCAGTCGCCACCGCCGGACTGCCTCGCCCTGGTGGGCCCGGACCCCGCTCCCACGCTGGACGCCGCCCTCGCCGGCGACGGCGCCGCCTGGCTGCTGGCCGAGACCTCCTACCCCGGCAATGCGGGCTTCGTGATTCGCACGGCCGAGGTCTCGGGCGCCGACGGCGTGATCGTCGACGCGCCCTTCGACGCAGCGGCCCGGCGGGCCGCACTGCGCGCCTCGATGCACGCAGACCGCTTCATGCCGGTCTGCTTCGCAGCGGCGACCGACGCCATGGAAGCGGCCCGGGCCCGGGGGCGCCGCCTGCTGGCCGTCGAGGACTGCGGCGAGCGCGCACCCTGGGAGGCCGATCTTTGCGGACCGGTGCTCTTCGTGGTGGGCGGCGAGAAGCAGGGCATCCCCGTGCGCGTGCTCGAGGCGTGCGACGCGGTCCTCCGCATTCCCATGCGCGGATTCGTGCCGGCCTACAACCTGCAGGCGGCGGTCGCCGCCGTGGCGGCCGAACGGCTGCGCCAGGACGCCCTGCGTCCCTGAGATGGCCTCTAGCTAGCGCGGCCGGAAGCAGGCGACCGCGGCCAGCTTGCCCCCGTCGGGCGCGTCCAGGTGTCGGGCCAGCGCGCGAATGCCGTCGGCCCAGCCGGACCCGAGTCCCCACTTCGCAGGCCGCCCGGTTCGGGCCCGCGGCAGCGCCGCCAGAATCGGCGCGACCCAGTCCGGTCGCGGTTCGCCGTCCGCCGCGATGACGCGAACGGCGTAGCCCGGCCCCACCTCGTAGACGGCCAACAGACCCGGCACGTCGACCGCATCGTCGGGCAGCTCCACCAGCGCAGCGCGTCCGCGGTGGCCGTCGTCCAGCTCGGACAGCAGAGCCTCCACCAGCGGGTGGCCACTGGCGAAGAAATCGAGCTCGTCCACCCCGACCGCCTCCTCGCGGTCGAACGTGCCGAGAAAGCGCTGCCCGCCCTTCAGGCCCGGCAGCGCATCGATCTTGGCGCCCGCACCGAACTCGACGTAGAAGCGCGCCTCGCCGCCCTTGTCCACCACGTCGAAGCCCAGGTCGCCGGCGGCCGCGGTGCAGAACTCTCGCGTGCGCGCCTCCAGCTCGGGCGGAACCAGGTCGAGGACGCGGGCGGCCTGCTCGGGCCGATACGCGTCGGGGTAGAAGACGTCGCGCAGGTCCTGCCCCAGGGCCTCGCGCGCCGTCGCCACTTCCTCCGCCAACGCCTCTACGTCCAGCTCGGCCCCCGGACCGGCCTCGGCGAGGCGAGCCGCCACGCCGGCCAGGGCGGCGTCCAAGCCGGCGGACGGCCGCGCGAAGAGCCCCAGGCGCTCGTACAGTCGGGCCAGGTCCGGCGACGCTCCTTCGTGTCGGAAGTAGACGATCTCGACGGGGCGATCGCGGCCGATGCGGTCCAGACGGCCGATCCGCTGCTCGAGCCAGGTGGGATCCTGCGGCAGGTCGAAGTGCACCATGCGATCGCAGAACTGGAAGTTGCGGCCCTCGCCGCCCGCCTCGCTGGCCAGCAGCACGGGAATCGCGGACTCGCGGAAGGACGCGATGGCCAGATCGCGTTTGGCCACCGAGAGGTCCTCGTGAAAGACGGCCACCCGGGTTCGCGTCGCGCCTTCCAGGTACTTCGCCAGGGATTCCAGCCGCTCGCGACCGTGCACGAAGACCAGCGCCTTCTCTCTCCGCGCGAGCCAGCCGGGAGCTTCCGCCACGAGCCACGCCACGCGCGGATCCTGCCGCCAGTCGGAAGCGGGCGGCCCCACGTCGACGGGGACGGGGACGCGCGGCGGCAGGCCACCGACGTCGGCCCGCCGCACGGCGCTGGTGCACGGAAGCGCGGCCTGGCCACCTTCGATGGCGGCGTCGAACGCGTCGAACGACGGAAAGGCATCGGGGTGCAGCAGCGAGAGGAGCCGGAAGAAGCCCGCCCGGTCCGCCTGAAGGGGCGTCGCCGTCAGCAGCAGCGCGTGTCGCGAGCGCGTCACCAGCGGCGCCACGACGTCGTTCAGGGCGTCGGCGGCCAGCCGATGCGCTTCGTCCACCACCACCACGTCGAACTCCGCTTCGCGCGCGTCGGCCCGCAGTCTCTCGTCCTCCAGCAGCGTGTCGAGAGAGGTCACGGCGAAGGGGTGGGCGTCGAAGGCGTTGGCGCCCTCGGCCACCACGGCGTCGACGCTGCTCACCCGCTCTGGATCGAGCAGCACGAAGACCTGGTGGAACTTGCGGTAGAGCTCGCCCAGCCACTGGATGGTCAGGGTCGAAGGCGCCACCACCAGCGCGCGCTCGGCGCGCCCCGTGCGGATCAGGGCGGACAGGATCAGACAGGCCTCGATCGTCTTCCCGAGACCGACCTCGTCGGCCAGCAGCCAGCGCACCGGGTCGCGTTCGACCGCGGCCAGCGCCGTGTGCAGCTGATGGGGAAAGAGCTCGATGCGGCCGCCGAGAAAGCTCCCCAACCCGCCGGCCTCGCGCAGCTCGCGCAGCTCGAGTCCCGCCAAGCGGTTGCGAAAGGCCTCGAGAGAATCGACACGCCCACCGGCCAAGCGCTCGACCGGCGTGTCCTCTACGTCGAGCGGCCAGAGCGCCGCGTCGGAAACCTCGCGGCCGTCCTGCAGCCGATAGCCGTCGTCGATCGCTTCGGCGATGACCACGTCCTCGTCGGTCTCCAGGAGCCGCGCGCGTTGGCCGGGCGCTAGGATCAACGGGGTCAGGCCCGCGCCCTTCGCCGCCAGGGTGAGCTCGGCGTCGGCGGTCGGAAAGTAGACGCGCAGATAGCGGTCCTCGATCGCGCGCACGACGCCGACACCCAGCTCGGGATTGAAGGGATGCAGAATCTTCTGGCCGGGCCGCCACATGGGCGTCGGGGTGTAGCAGACGTCCAGGGGCGACGCCTCCGGTGACGAAACGCGGGCCGCGTCCTATGCTTTCCGGCGTCTCGAGCGCCCGCCGGACGCCCTCCCATTGACGCGAGAAATTGACGCGAGAACGGACGCGAGAAGCGACCCCAGAGTTGACACCGAAGACTTCCCACCAATCCGCGAGCGCCACCGATTTGAACCGTTTTGACCGCGACACGGCCGTCACACGGGAGAGTGACGGACGCTACCGGGCCCGCATGGACACGGGCTGGTGGGTCGTCCACGGCCCGAACGGGGGCTACGTGGCGGCCGTGCTGCTGCGGGGCATGACCGAGGCCGTGGGAGATCCGGCGCGCGCGCCGCGTTCGCTCAACATCCACTACCTGCGGCCGCCGGCGGAGGGGGAGGCCTTCGTCGACACCACCGTCGAGCGCGTCGGACGCTCGCTCACCACCGTCTCTGCGCGGCTGGTGCAGGGAGACCGACTGTTGGCGATCGCGTTGGGCGCCTTCTCGAAGCCGCGATCCGGCGTCGAGCTGCAGCACGCGCCGAGGCTCGAGGTGCCGTCACCCGAAGGCCTCCCGATCGCCGAGCCGCGCATTCCCCTCTCGAGCCGCTACGAGTACCGCTACGCCCCCGGACTGGAGCCGAGCCAGACCGGCGATCAGGCCCTGGTCGCCGGTTGGATCCGGCCGGCTGAACCGCGCCCCCTCGACCCCCTGCTGCTGGCCGCCTACACCGACGCCTTCCCACCACCGCTCTACCGCACGGCGCGCGAACCGGGAGAATTCGGTCCGCTTCCGACGGTGGATCTCAACATCCACTTTCGGGCCCACCGAGCGGATGCAACCACACTGCCCGCCGACTTCTGCCTGGGCGTCTTCCGATCGCGCATGGTGCACGAGGGCTTCGTCGAGGAAGACGGGGAAATCTGGAGCCGCGAGGGGGTGCTCTTGGCCCAGTCGCGCCAGCTGGCCGTTCTCACCGGGGTCTAGAGGCCCCAAGGGGCCAACGAAGCCTTTTCACAGAATCGCCCTCAATCGAAAGCGGCGTAGAACCGAAGCGTTCTGCGAGGTGCTGCGCATCGCCAAGTTCGCAAGAGCCGCGGCAAGTCTGGCGGCCGTCTCGCTTTTCTGGAGCGTCTCGGCCACCGCGGATCCGAATTCGGGCCCCCCCGAAGTCGACGAACGCGAGCCCTCGCTCGAAGAAATTCTCTCGTCCGATCTGGACGAGCCCGGCACGACGCCGCGGCCGGCCCCGAGCGAGCCCGTGGTGGTGCTGGAGCCCGAGCCGCAGATCCCCTCGAAATCGGTCGCGCCCACACGACCAGTCGAACCCCGACGACAGCCGGCCGCACCCGAGCCGCAGATCGCCCCCGAACGGCGAGTTGAACCGCCGCCCCAGGTCTCCCCCGCGCCTCCGGCAGACCTCGTGCCCGAGCCCGACGGCGCGCCGCTCGCACCTCGGCCTGGAGAGATCGAGCCCGCCCTGGAACCGGACGGGAGCGAGGCCCCCCCCGAGCCCGACGGGGCGAACGCACCTCCCAACGAGGAGACATACGGGGAAGCTCCCGCCACGCCGGAGCCGGCCGACGCGTTGGCGACCGGCGAGCCCGACGGCGCGGTCCTGGTGCTGGAGCCCGTGCCCGCGCCGACCGAGCACCACGACCCACTGCCCGCCCCCGCCGCTCTGCCGGCACCGTTGGCCGACCTGCTGCCGCCCAAGATCCGCCGAACCGCGGACCGCCTGTGGCAGACGAGCTCCGACTACGCGGTCCCCTGGCTGACGGCGCGCGCGGCCTCGCTGCCACCCGCCTGGCGGGAACGGCTCGGCCGCTTCGCGGAACGCGCCACCCAGCCCGCCGTCCGCACGGCGGCACTCTCGACCGCCCTGGTCCTCGCCATCGGACTGTTGATCGCCCGCCGGGTGCGGGGCAAGGGCGACCTGATCGTGTGCCTCGACTACCCGAGCGAGCTCGACGGACACTTCAGCGTGTCGATCGGGCGCCGCTCGCGGCGAGCAGAGCTCACCAGCCGAGGCCGCGGAGGCCGACGCGACGCCGCGTCCACCAAGACCGAGCACCACTCCGTCAGCAAGGAAACCCACTTCCGCAAGCTCCGCCCCGGTCACTACTGGGTGCTCGCCAACGGCGAGCTCAAGGACCCGGAGACCGGCGATGCCGTGTGCGAGCAGACGGAAGAGCTCTCGGTGCGGGTCTACGGACGACGCACGGTGCGGCTGGCGTTCTCGTTCCACCCGGCGGCGTGTCCGGTGGACGTTCGCGTCCTGTGGGACAAGCGCCAGGCAGACGAAGCGTCCGTGGCCGCGATCGGCCGCCCCGACACCCTGCGGCACACGCGCAACCGGCCGGCCCGGCTGCTGCTGCCGAAGGGCCAGCACGTCATCGCGGTCGGAAGCCGCGACCGCGTCGGCGAGACCACCGTGGACGTCGAAAGCCATCGCCCGACGACCGTTGAGATCGCCCTGGCCGGCTCCGAGAACGTGCTCTTCAAGGGTTGCCCGCCCGCCGTCGGGCCGTACCTCGCCGGAGACTTCGACACCGCCGCCCACGAGCTCGAACGCGAGGGACAGGTCTCGCTGGCCGCGCTGTTGCGGGCGCGCCGCCACCAGGCGCGCGGCGAGCTCGCCGAGGCCGCCACCTGCCTCGAGGCCGCCGAACGCTGGAGCGAGGCGGCCGCCATGCGCATCGAGCTGGGCGAACTGGCCGCCGCCGGCGCCCTGTACCTGCGGGCCGGCGACCCGGCCCACGCGGGAGCCGCCTACCGCCAGGGGGAACTCTGGCAGGAGGCGGGCGAGGCCTTCGAAGCCGCCGAAGACATGGAGTCCGCCGTCGCGTGCTTCCGCGAGGCCGGCGAGACCTCGCGGGTGATCCTGTTGTTGGAGCGCCAGGGCCGCGCCTACGAGGCGGCCGAGCTGGCGGAGGAGCTGGGCGACCGCAGTCGGGTCATCCGACTGCTGCAGCAGGTGAGCGGCGTCGACGAGAACTACACCGACGCGAGCCTGCGCCTGATCGATGCCTACGAGAACGAGGGCCACCTGGACCTGGCCGCCCAGAGACTGGCGGAGCACCTGCGCCGGCTGGACGACGACGCACCGGGGGTGACCGACCTGCGATCGCGCCAGGCCGAGCTCTTGGAGCGCGGGGGCGAAACCGAGAACGCGCTGCAGGCCCTGGAGGAGCTGCGCCGCATCGAGCCCACTTATCCGAACGTGGCCACCCGGATCGAGGCGCTGCGCAAGCAGCTCTCCGAGAGCCAGTCCACCACGGCGGCGCGACCGAGCGTGTCCGCACCCACCGAGTTCCTCTCCGGCAGCCGCTACGAGATCCTCGAGCAGATCGGTCGCGGGGGCATGGGCATCGTATTCCGCGCCCGCGACCGCCGCCTCGGACGCATCGTGGCGCTCAAGCGGCTGCCCGAGAACCTGCGCGACCACCCCAAGGCGGTGGAGCTCTTCTTGCGCGAGGCGCGCGCCGCCGCGGCCCTGAACCACCCCAACATCGTGACCCTCTTCGACGCCGACCAGGAAGACGGCACCTTCTTCATCACGATGGAGCTGCTAGAGGGACACCCCCTGAACACGATCCTGAAGAAGCGCGATCGCCTGGGCGAGCGAGACGTGGCGCGGCTGGGGGTGCAGATCGCGGCCGGGCTGGGCTACGCGCACGAGCGCGGCATCGTCCACCGCGACGTCAAGACCGCCAACCTCTTCTTCACCCGCGACCGGGTGGTCAAGATCATGGACTTCGGACTCGCCAAGATGGTGGAGGAGGTCCGCAAATCCAGCACCGTCATCGGGGGCACGCCGTTCTACATGGCTCCCGAGCAGTCGACGGGCGGCGCCGTGGATCACCGCGCCGACTTGTACGCCTTGGGCGTCACCTTCTTCGAGCTGCTGACGGGGAACTGCCCCTTCCGCGACGGCGACATCCCCTACCACCACCGCAACACCCCGCCGCCCCTCCCGCCACTTCGGCCAAGCCCACCGCGCCCTGATCGATGGCAGCGAGCCAGCACCGCCCCTGCCGGAACCTGCAAGTGCACAGGATCCATCAAGTCCACGGGATCGATCGGCCCGGTTCGTGCTAACGTGGTGTCACAATGAGTGATCTGGTCATCCCGCCCCCGATGTCCCGAAGCCGTGCTGCCAAAGCCCCAATCCGCGACACATCGGGGCGACGTGGGTCAAAACTGGAGCGGCTGATTGTCAAAAAAGCGGGCCAGGCTATCGCGGACTTCAATATGATCGTCGAAGGCGACCGCATCATGGTCTGTATCTCGGGCGGCAAGGATTCGTACGCAATGCTCGAGGTGCTCCAGCTATTGCAGCGCCGATCGCCGGTCCGCTTCGAAATCATCGCGGTCAATATCGACCAGGGCTGGGCGGGGTACGACACTGCCACGATCGCGGCGTACCTCGAGCGCTCGGGTGTGATCTACTACATGATCGACAAAGACATCGCCAGTGTGGTGGAGGCCAACCTCGAACCCGGCGACACCCCGTGTTCTCTGTGCGCGCGTCTGCGGCGTGGCATTCTCTACAACCTGGCCGTAGAACTCGAATGTACGAAAATCGCTCTCGGTCACCACGCCGACGATATCATCGAGACTCTGCTTCTCAACCTGTTCTACTCGGGACGGCTGGCCGCCATGCCCGCCAAGCTGTATTCGGACGACGGCCGCAACATGGTCATCCGGCCACTGGCGTACGTCCTCGAGTCGCTGATCGTCGAGTTCCTCGATGAACGAAAATTTCCAGTCGTCAGTTGTGGCTGTGCCTCGTGTGGTCTGCCCGATCAAAAACGCCAGGTAGTCAAACGACTCCTGACCTCGCTCGAAGAGCGCGACCCGAGCATCAAGCATCAGATGCTCGCTGCGGTGCAGAACGTCAAGCCCAGCCAACTTCTCGACAGCGCTCTTCTCGCCCAACTAAATCTGCCTCATTGATAGACTATGAGGTAGTTTCTGGCCAAAAACCTGCCCTTCGGGTAGGGTGACCACGATTTGTTCAAGGTCAGCATGTTTCTGGAGCATGGAGAAAGGAAGTCGATAGCCGATTCCGTACTCGAGCCGGACAGCCTTGCGATCACGCGTTCTACCGTCTCTCCGTCCATTAAGCAGACGATGATGCATGAAGTTTCACTGTGAACGCTGCAAAACGCGCTACGCGATCGCCAACGAACGGGTACGCGGCAAAATCCTCAAGATTCGCTGCAAGAACTGTTCGGCGGTAATCACGGTGCGCGAGGGCATGGACCAGCCGGCACTGTCGCCGGATAGGGTTGCCTCACCTGCCGATCGCGGTGAACCGAGCGAGTCCGGTCCTGCCAGGGCAGCGCGCGACGCGATTGCGAGCAATGCAGAGGCGCCGGGCGAGCGGCCTGGCGTTGTCGATTCGTTGGCGCCGATCCAGCCGGCGCACCCGACCGATCGCACCGCTCAGTGGCATATCTCACTGGGCGGCAAATCCAATGGACCGTTTTCATTCGAAGACGCCCGCAAGTGGATCGCAGCTCGAGATGCAGAGGACGAGCTCTACTGTTGGCGGACCGGCTACGACGATTGGAAAATGGTCGAGGAGGTCGCGCATTTTCGCGGTCTGCGCAGCCAGCTGCCGATACCGGATTTTGCCGCCATCGACAGTGTCTCTCCGACCGACGAAGTTCTGGCCAAGCCGACACTGGAGGCGCCGGCGTTTTCGCCCAGCCCGGCAGCGCAGATGTCTGCTGCGCCGTCGGCCAGCCACTCGGTGCCCGACCAGCCGGACGCTCTCCACGATCTGGAAGATACGAGCGAACCGCTGTTCGATGACGAGACCGATGAAGCTCCTGTATTCGCGTCCGAACCGTTATTTGTCGACGATGTCCGGTCTCCCGTCGGAGTGAATTCGGGCTCGGGGCCAGCGGCGGCAACTGTGGACGCGCCGCGGCCACCTGCCGGTGAAGCACTGGATTCGTCCCAGGTCGGCGCCGGGCCCGCGGGCAAGCGGGGTGATATGGGCGGCGATGGCCTCGACTTCGAGATCGGCGAGCCATCGCGCATTGTCAAGCTACCCATGTTGACCGAGCAGAGCGGCGACGATCTGGCCACTCCGACAACTCGCAGCGGATTGTCCGCTCGGCGGTCCGGCCCGGTGCCCGGACCGGGTGGAACGCCGGGGTCCTTGCGGGGAATTGGCCACGCGACGACCATACCCGGTGCAGCCCCGGTAGTCACACTGGGAGCGTCGGCGACAGCCGGACTCGCCAGTATGCGCGAGTCCGCTCCACTCCGCTCGCTCGGCCCCGAACCCCGGCGCCGTTCGATCGTTCCATTCATTCTCGCCGCGCTCGGAGTGGCCGGTATCAGCGCCGCTGTACTGGCCTTCTTCGTGATTTCTGGCGATGGCGGCGAGCGCGGCAGCGGGGAGGCTCGCGGCAACCGCGCCAGCGATTTCGAACAGCTCGGTTTTCGCCACGAGAGTCCAACAGTGCGCGGCTCTGCCGACAAGGACGACCAACGGTCTGCCAGGGCGAAATCGAACGCGACTGGCGCGCGCAGTCCCAATCGTCGAAAAAACGTCTCACCAACCCGTCGCAATCAAACCCGACCCGCTCCGAGCGCTGCAGCCTCGAATCCGAATTCGACCCGGCGAGTCGATCCGACGGGCGACCCAACCGCGGCAACCACCCCGCTCACCCCCGACGACGTGCAGCGAATGGCCACGAAGAATCAGTCGGGTTTTGTTCGCTGCTACGAGCGGGCCAAGCGCAAAGATCCGTTTCTCGAGGTCAAGAGTATGCGGGTGGTGTTGACGGTGACCGCGGCGGGCACCGTCGGCAGTGTAACCCTGTCCAGCCACCGCAACACCGCGCTGGGATCCTGTATCGAGGCCAGTGTTGGCAGGTGGCGCTTCCGCCCGTCCAGGGGTGGGATCACCACCGAAATCGGCCTCAAGTTTGAGCGTTGATCCAGGTGAGCCGCGAGTTCGATCGACTTGGTCGGCCGATCGAATCGTCGACTGCCCGGCCGGCGAGGGGACCATCCTGCTGGTGATAAACCGGTGAGCCTATCGCTCCGCTGCGCATTGCTCGCCGGGACGTCCGACGCTCGAATAGCGCTATTTCAGGCCCCGGGCTTTTAGCACCTGATTTTGGATCTGGTCACTGAACCGATTGAGCGCAGTCACCGGATCCGAGACATCTGCCCCCACCGGGCGGCGGGACGGCAGGGCGGCGGGGTCGGCCCCGGCAATCTCCACCAACGCCTCGACGACTTCTTTTGGATCGCCCATTTGCCCCGCCCTGACCCGGGCCTCCAAGGCGCCAAAGAAGCCCTTGAGCATGTTCTTCACCGGTCCGTAGCCGCTCAGGCGGTCGCCATCGGCCGGCTGCACAGCGTTCTGCAAAAAGCTCGTGCCATAGGCACCGGGCTGGACGATGACGCACCGAATACCCAGCGGCTCGAGCTCGTAGGAGGCGGTCTGGGCCAGGGCTTCGATGGCGAACTTGGTCGCCGTGTAGGGCCCCAAAAACGGGAACACCAGCCGCCCGAGACCGCTGGAGAGGAAAACGATCACCCCCGAGCCCCGGTCCCGGAAGTGGGGCAGTACGGCGCGGTTCATGCGCAGCACTCCAAACACGTTGACATCGAAGACCGTGTGGACCTGGTCCAGGGTGAAGCTTTCCTGCACCCCGGCCGCACCCATGCCCGCGTTGTTGATCAGGATATCGATTCCACCCAGCTCGACGGCCTTATCCACAGCGCGGTCGACCGAGGTCTCATCGGTCACGTCGAGTTCCAGCACGTGGACGTCACAACCGCCTTTCTTGGCAAACTCGGCCAGATCCTGGGCCTTGCCGGCATTTTTGCCATCCACTCCGCGCATTGTTGCGTACACTGTGTGGCCGGCCTCGGCGAGCGCCTTGGCGGCGTCAAAACCAAACCCGGCACTGGTGCCGGTGATGAGAATTTTTTTGCTATCAGCCATGGTTTGCTCCCATGGGCCGTCTTCTTGACGGCCGCTGTGCGCGCATCATACACGAGCCCATACGACGGCGGACCGGACAATCGGACGGCGACCGATCGAAATAGCCGGCCGCCCGCGACCACCGCTTGCATCTGTGCCGGCATTCCCTTGCCACAATGCCGTGGCCCGACCGACAATACGGCGCCGTGTGGTGTTTTCCATGCTGACCTGGCGCCAAATTCGTCTGTGGCTCAAACGCGTTGCTATGGCTCTGGCTGTGCTTGTGGCCGTGGTTCTCGCCGTAGTGCTTGCCCGTACCTGGACCTTTTCATCGCGGCAGATTTCGGTACCCACAGCTGACCAGCTTGCCGTCACCGCCGATGACGCGGCCGGCCGATTGGCCCGGGCGGTACAAATTCGAACTGTATCGACCGACGACGCGCCGCCCGACAAGGCGGCCTTTGCCGCCATGCACGCGTTGCTCGGCGGTTTTTACCCGCGTGTGCACAGGACCTTGCAGCGCGAAGTCGTGTCCGAACACAGCCTGCTTTTCACCTGGCCGGGCAGCGATCCATCGCTGGGCCCGGTGCTGCTGGCCGGCCATATGGACGTGGTACCGGTCGATCCGGCCAGTGCCAGCCGGTGGATTCAACCGCCGTTTTCCGGTGCCATCGCCGACGGCTTTATCTGGGGACGCGGCACCCTCGACAACAAGATGACCGTCATGGGCGTACTCGAAGCCGTCGAGGCTCTGATCGGGCAGGGATTCACTCCCCGCCGTACCATGTATTTCGCATTCGGGCACGATGAAGAGGTCGGCGGCATACGGGGAGCCAAAGAGATTGCCGCTCTGTTGACCAGTCGAAACATCAACCTCGACATCGTGGTCGACGAAGGTCTGCCCATCACCGAGGGTGTGATGGACGGAGTGGCGGATCCGCTGGCGGTTGTCGGGGTGGCAGAAAAAGGTTTACTGACCATCGAACTGGTCGCCAGTACCGAGTCTGGTCACTCCTCCGTGCCGCTGCGGGAGACTGCGATCAGCGTGCTCGCAGCCGCTGTTCATCGCCTCCAGGACAATCCCATGCCGGGCAGCGTGGACGGCGTGCTTCACGATATGCTGGCCTTTGCCGGGCCGGAAATGCCATTTTCCCGGCGCATGGTCATGGCCAATTTGTGGCTCTTCGGTCCCCTGGTCGAATTCCTCCTCGCCGGTGTGCCGGGCACCGATGCGTTTTTGCGCACCACCACTGCAGCCACGATATTTTCGGCCGGCAACAAGGATAACGTCGTACCCAGCGTGGCGCGGTCCGTGGTCAATTTTCGCCTCAAACCCGGCGATACCATCGAGGCTGTGCTCGACCACGTACGCGCGGTGATCGACGACTCGCGCATCGAGATCACCACCTTGGACGGCTGGGAAGCGTCGAAAGTTACCGATCCCTATTCGCCGTCGTTTCGGATGGTTCAGCGCACCATCGGCCAGGCTATCCCCCGAACCGTGGTGGTGCCCGGCCTGGTCCTGGGCGCAACTGACGCCAGACACTACGAATCTCTGGCCGACCATGTCTATCGACTGTCACCCACGCGGCTGGGCCCTGCTGATGTCGATCGCATCCACGGCGTAAACGAGCGCATCGCAGTGCACAGTTACCTCGAAGTCGTCCAGTTTTATGCTCAGCTCATCCGCAATCTGAATAGCGATCCCCAGTAATTGGCACGAGATCGACGTTTGCCGATCTCGTGCGGCAGCCATGACCTGGCGACGAATAGTCCGAGCTGACCAGTCTGCACATCTGTTATCGAGAAGAAACATGCAAAAACCAACGTATCTCGCTCTCGGAGTCATCGCGACACTCGGTGCCATGTGGGCCGCGACTGCCTGCCAATGCGAAGCGGCCTCGAAATCTGTCCGGCCGGGCTTTGCGCTCGCGATCCACGGTGGCGCCGGCACACTTTCGCCTGGCGAGATGACTGCGGAAAAGGCGCGCGAATACCACGTGAAACTAAAAGAGGCGCTCGAGGCCGGACGAACCGTTTTGGCCGGCGGGGGCAAGAGCCTCGACGCGGTGATCGCTGCCATCACAGTGCTGGAAGACTCGCCGCTGTTCAACGCGGGCAAGGGCGCGGTCTTTACCAGCAGGGGAACCAACGAACTCGACGCCTCCATCATGGACGGCAAGGATCGCAATGCCGGCGCGGTCGCGGGCATTACCACGGTCAAGAATCCGATCTTGCTCGCGCGTGAAGTCATGGATGCATCGCCGCACGTCATGTTGCAGGGTCGGGGGGCCGAGGTCTTTGCCCGGGAACGGGGAGTCGAGATTGTCGAGCCTTCCTACTTCTTCACCGAGAGGCGGTGGCAACAACTCAAAGACGCCGGCAGCAATCAAGACAACAAGCACAGGCCCGATCCACACCCAGGCG
>JAKSBN010000061.1 GCA_022361175.1 Pseudomonadota bacterium
AATGGTGAAGGAGGTGGTCGGCCTGCCGGGTTCTCGGGGCCTGCTGCGCGCCTTCGATCTCGGGGAAGGGCGCATCGAGGCGATGGACGAAGCCGGCATCGACGTGCAGGTCCTCCAGCTCACGTCTCCCGGCGTGCAGGTCTACGACGCCAAACAAGCCTTCGATCTGGCCCAGTCCACGAACGAGCGGCTCTCCGAGGCGGTGCGAGCGCGTCCCGATCGCCTCGCGGGCCTGGCCACGATCGCGCCGCAGGATCCGGCCGGCGCGGCGAAGGAACTCGAGCGAGCCGTGAAGACGCTCGGGCTGAAGGGCGGCCTGATCAACTCTCACACCAAGGGCGAGTACCTCGACGACCCGAAGTTCTGGGTCATCTTCGAGAAGGCGCAAGAGCTCGATGTGCCGATCTACATCCATCCCCGCGTTCCAGCCCGGGACATGGTGAAGCCCTTCCAGGAGTACTTCGGTCTCGAGGCCGCCGCGTTCGGCTTTCCGATGGATGCCAGTCTCCACGCCCTTCGCTTGATCCTGAGTGGAGTCTTCGACGACTACCCCCGGCTTCAGATCGTGCTCGGGCACATGGGCGAGGGGCTCCCCTTCTGGCTGCCGCGGATCGACAAGAAGATGGCGCTCTTCGCAAGCGTCAAGGAGCCGAAGAGAAGACTCGAGAGGGCGCCGAGTGAGTACTTCCTCGACAACTTCCACGTTACGACGAGTGGCATGAACTACCACGCCCCCATGAAGCTCGCTCACGAAGTGCTGGGGCCGGAGCGCGTCCTGTTCGCCGTAGACTACCCGTTCGAGGAGAACGAAGAAGCCGTTCAAGCCATGGACGGCGCCCCGTTCAGCGACGAGGACAAGACCAAGATGTACCAGACCAACGCCGAGCGCGTATTCAAGCTCGAGACCGGGTGAACGTGCCTCGCCCGCCGGCGTCCGCGCCTTGCGCTCACGGCCGCCGAGATCGGCCAGAGGGCTGACTCCTCTCAGCTCGACGGTCCGGTCGACGTCCACAGCCTCCTGCTCAGACGCCTCGCACCTCCGCGAGCCGTCTGACGGCGTAGGCGTCGTCCCAGCAGACGGCGGCTTCCCAGGCGGCCGACGCCTGGGCGGCGACGTCGTGCGCACCGGTGTCGAGATCGGCGGCGTTGTGGGGCAGCGCGAGATCGAGGTCCGGCACGTCGAGGTGGGATTCGTCCCAGTCGATCAGCGCCACGCGATCCGCGGTCACTCGGATGTTGCCGGGGTTGCTGGGGTTGCCGTGGACGACGCACGTCTGGCGTCCGGCGAGCCGCGCCCACGCCGCTCGGCAGCGAGCCACCGCCTCGGGCGGCATGGCGCCGAGGTCGATCTTCGTCCCTGTGTCGGCGTGCAGGAGGTCGGTCGACGATCGCCAGCCCGGGCGCTGCGGCCAACCCTGCGTCGACCGATGCAGCTGGCGGAGCGTGTCGGCAACACGACGCCAGTCGGCCTCCGTCTCGGGCGGTCCCCCCTCCACGTAGGTCATGACCACCAGACCGTCGGCGAACAGCCGGCCGTCCGTCGTCGGGATCGGTACGGGGACCGTGAAGCCCGCGCGGACGAGGTGATGAAGGAGTTCGGTCTCCCACGCGAGATCGGCGTCGCTCCGGCTGCCGAGGCGACCGACCGCGAGCTGCCCGTTGACGTGGACGCTCCATACGTCGTTGGCGACTCCGCCAGCGAGCGGCTCGATGCGAGCGACGTCGGCGCCCCACCGCTCGAGTGCCTCCCATCCCATCGGTCCATGCTCGCAGAGTTCCGGAACCCGTTCCGTTGCAACCGGTCAGGATGCGGGAAGCAGGAAGAGAAAAAGCGCCCGGAAGCCGAGAGGCCTCCGGGCGCTGTTATGTGGTAGCGGGGGCCCGATCAGACCGATTGCATACGGAGCTGAACGGGCTGCTCGTTCGGATGCACTTCAGCGGGTAACGGAATGAAATCGAAAGGGATTTTCTGCGCTTGGCGCTTGGGTTCCATATCGACTTCACCCGTTGGGGCGGGCGGACGGTGTCGACGCTGGTAGCCAATTGGCTATCGTAGAGGCCGTGTCGATCGCCAATCTGGTTCGGGAAGCACGGCGGCGCGCCGGACTGACCCAGGCCCGGCTCGCAGAGCGGGCAGGGGTCCCCAAGTCCACGGTCGGGCGGATCGAGTCCGGTGCGCGGGTTCCCTCGACCGAGCTGGTCGAGCGCCTCGTCGAGGCCGCCGGCTGGAACGTTTCCGTTTCTCTCGCGGAGCCCGATCCGGGTACGGATTCGATGTTCGAGCGGACACTGCGTCGGAGCCCGGCCCAGCGTCTTTCCGACGCGACCCGCGTGGCTCGGTTCGTTCTGCGCGGACGGCGGGCCGTCTCGGCCGCGGCCGATGGCTAGCGCTGGCTTCGACCCCGAGCGACTGCTCTCCGCTCTTTCTGAAGCAGAGGTCCGCTACATCCTGATCGGCGGCATGGCCGCCGTCCTCCACGGTGACGTCGGCGTGACTGTCGATATCGATGTCGTGCCCGAGCGAACGCCCGAGAACCTCGGGCGCCTGGCTGAAGCGCTTCGTCGCCTCGGCGCCCGCATCCGGACCGAGGGCGAGCCGGAGGGGCTCTCCTTCGATTGCTCGGCGGACTTCTTCCGCAACCTTCCGCCCGAAGCGATCGTGAACATGACGACCGAGGCAGGGGATCTCGACATCACCTTCTGCCCAAGCGGCACGACCGGCTTCGACGATCTGCGGCGTGACGCCATCGACATCGAGGCGGCAGATCGTCTCCACGTCCTGGTCGCGTCTCTCGAGGACGTGATTCGCTCGAAGGAAGCGGCGGGACGGGACAAGGACCGAGTGGCCGTGCCACGTCTTCGTCGGCTCCTGGACCGTATCCAAGGCGAAGGCTGAGCCCTTCGCGCCGGCGATCGATGCCTCCGGGGTCGACCCGGTCCTGGTCGGAGCGCTCGTCACGCTCCAGGCCGCCATCGGCTCGGCTACGCCGCCCTTCGGCTGCGACATCTTCACGGCGATGGCGGTCTTCCGTCGACCCTACGTCGAGGTGATTCGCGGGACGCCACCGTTCGTCCTCATCCTCCTGGGCATCACGATTCTCGTGATCGCTTTCCCGGTGCTGGCACTGGGGCTTCGCGATCTGGCGTACCAGTAACGCGAGGTCGAGCGACTCGAACGGCGAGCGATCCTCTTGGACGGAGGCGTGCCGACGGCACACTCGTCGCGGCTGGCGGCCCGGCATCAGGAAGGCGCCCCGTCTGACGCTGGCCCTGAAAGCACAAACGGCCGGCCGTCCTGAGACGACCGGCCGTTTGCTTCAAGTGGTAGCGGGGGCCGGATTCGAACCGACGACCTCCGGGTTATGAGCCCGACGAGCTACCAGACTGCTCTACCCCGCAGCAAAGGAGTGGCGTTTATATCCGGCGCCCCGACGGGTGTCAAGCCTGAGAAGTTGCTTCCAAGTTGCCGGGTAAGTCTCCGATTTTTTGACATTTCTGGACTTTTCCACCCACTTCCTGGTCAGGAGAACTCCGACTATGAGAACGACCGTGAAGTGGACTTCGATTCGCAGAGGGGTCCTCGCTGCCGGCCTGGCGCTGGCGGTGGGGGCGATGACGGGAAGCGCGTTCGCCGCTGGGACGCTCTACCACTGGAAGACGGAAGACGGCACCTGGGCCTTCGCCGACGACCTGAAGCGCGTGCCCGAGCGATACCGCGAGCAGGTGGAGACGCGCGCGCTCGAGTCCGTCAAGGACTACCCGCGCTACACCGCCACGGACCCGAAAGCCCAGGCGACCTACCGCGAGGGGCTCGCGCGTCGCGTGGAGGCCACGCGCCAGGTCGCCGAGAGCCCGGCGGTGACGCCGCCGGCGGGCGGCGGCAACGACGGTGGGCTGCGGCTGGGCGCGGACGGTCAGCTGGGGCTGGACTTCTCGCACGGATTCGAGCACGAGCCGATCGTGATCGAGAAGGTGCGGGTGCGGCCCAAGGGCAAGATCACCACCCGTCACGACCAGGTCATTCGCCAGGGCGACCGGGTGCTGCTGATCCTGAAGGGGCGCGGCCGGGACACCAACGTGAACCACGACATCCGGCGCGAGGACTACTAGGCGGAGCGCTCTCCGGCTTGCGCCGCGCCGCCGGCTAGGGCTGCGGCGCGGCCAGAGGGTCGTCTGCGTCCGGTGCGGGGTCGGGCGGTACCGCATCGGTGGTGGCCGCCGCGCGGGCCTCTTCGCGCTCCAGGTCGACCTCGCGCAGCCAACCGGGTGGAACCCCGGCGCGCCGGGCGTCCTCGGGGAAGCGCTCGAGTTCCTCGCGCGCCTTGGTGCGCTCTGCGCGGGCGGCCTTCATCTCCTCCAGCAGCAGGGCCTTCTCCTCGCCGCGAAGGCGCCGTTTCTGGCGACCGTCGCGGTACTTCTCCTGGGTGGCGGCGATTTTCGCTTCGGCCTCGTCGACCGCTTCCCACAGCGCGCGATAGAGCTCCTGCCAGCGCGCCTTCTCCACCTCTTCGTTCTGGGCGGCGGTCGGACCCGCCAGGCCCAGGACCAGCACCGCTGCGACGCCCGCGAGTCCGGCGGTGGCCTTCACGGGGCAGGAGCCAGCGAGGGCGGGAGCCCCGGCCTGGCGTCGGCGACGGAGCGTTCCAGCACGTAGTCCTCCAGGGCGTGGGCGCTGTCGGAGTCGATGTCGAGGAAGCGCAGTCCCATGCCTTCCAGACCCGGCACGCCGCGATCGCTCCGCCACACGACGAGCGCGGTCGAGGCGAACTCGCGTCCCGCGTCGGGCAGGGCGAACTGCAGCTCCACTTCCGTCCGGGGCTCGAGCGTCTCGGGCATCTCCACGAAGACGCCGTCCCGCGACACGTTGCGCAGCGTCCCCCAGCGCTCCTTCGCCGGCAGGGCGGAGCGGCCGCCGTCGACCACCAGCCGCACCGGCACGTCCAGGTCGACGCGCGGCAGCCCGCGCACCACCTCGTAGCGCAGGTAGCGATTCACGGTCTCGATCAAGTGCACCCGAGAAATGGGCTTGCCCAGAAGGTCGTCCGCTCCGGCCCGGACGGCGCGCGCCCGCGCCTCGGCGGTGTTGGTGCCGAGCATCAGCACGACGGGCGTGGGCCTGTGCTCGGGGTGCTGCTTGATCCTCCGACATAGGCTGGCGCCGTCCGCGCCGGGCATCTCCAGATCGCAGATCACCAGGTCGGGTCGGTGGCACTCCACCAGCTCCCACCCGCGCATCGCATCCTCGGCAGTGAGGACGCGGCCGCTGCGCGCCAGGAACAAGGCCCCCAATTCTCGAAAGATCGAGACGTCATCGACGATCAGGATCGTGCGCGTGTGGTCCACGACGCGCGCCTCCGCGGGGGGCGGGGTGCGTTAGCGGTTGACGCCGACCTTCGTGAGCAGCGGAGACGAGAAGCGCGGGCGGACCAGCCAGGTGCCGCCGTCGCGATACCACTCCTGGATCTCGAGCACCGGGACCTCGAACGGCGAGTCCACCGTGTAGCCGTAGTACGTCACCTTCACCACGGCGTTGCCGTCCTCGTCGATGTCCACCGGACCGCTCTCGAACTCGGTGAATCGCATGTGCCGGAAGCTGGGCATGCTGGCCAGGAAGTCTTCCCTGCGCTCCGGGTCCACGTAGCTGCTGGCGCGATCGAACTCGCTCCAGCGGACCAAGAGGGTGTACTGGTTCTGGCTCTCTTCCAGCGAGACCTCGCGTCCCAGCGGATCGCTGAAGTGAAATTCGCCGAAGGTGCAGCCCGCGGTCGCCACGCAGAGAAGCGCCGCCACCAGGATCCGTTGCAGTGCGTCCACCTCGTCCCCCCCTTGCCGCCGGCCGGCAGATCGGCCGCGAGTCGTGCGCGGCAGTTCGTGTTTTCCTATCGGCCGAGGTTGTCCCGGGCTTGACGAGGGCTGTACCCTACTCGGCCAGCTGGGGCGTAAGCGCCTGACACTGAAGCTTTTTTGGCCGCGGGAGGCTCCCCTGGATCGCGAGCAATCGGGACTGCGACTGGGCCTGGACGTCGGCGGCACCAAGGTCGCGTTGGCGGTGGGGGATGCCGCGGGACGGATTCTGGCCCGGCGCCGTCAGCCGACCCGGGCCAGCGGCGACCCCGCCCGCGACCTGGCCGACTGGCTCGGGGCGGCCCGGGCCCTGGTGTCCCAAGCGGGAGCACAGCCGGACGAGATCGCGGCCGTCGGGCTCTCCCTCCCCGGGCCGCTCGATCGAGCGGCCGGTCGGGTCTTGGATCCCCCGAACCTGCCGGGGTGGGGCCACGTCGACGTGCGCAAGCCCTTCGCCGAGGTGTTTCGCGCGCCCATCGCCCTCGAGAACGACGCCAACGCCGCCGCGCTGGCCGAGTGGCGACACGGCGCGGGCCGCGGCACGCGCGACTTGGTCTATCTCACGATGTCCACCGGCATCGGCGGAGGGCTGATCCTCGGCGGGCGGCTGCACCGGGGCGTCGACTCCTTCGCGGGCGAGCTGGGACACGTCAGGATCGTGTGGGAAGAGGGCGCCCTCTGCGGCTGCGGCCGCCGAGGCTGCCTCGAAGCCTACGCGGGCGGCGCCAATTGGGCGCGGCGCCTGGCGGCGGAAGCGCCGGAGGACAGCCGGGTCCGCGAGCTGGGGGGCGTCACGCCGCGGCCCGAGCACGTGGTGGCGGCGGCGGAAGCGGGCGACGCCTTCGCGCTGGCCGAGCTGGATCGCTTCAACACCTTCGTGGCCCGCGCCATCGCCAATCTCTTTTTCGCGGTGGCGCCGGAAGTCGTCGTGCTGGGCACCATTGCGGTCGGCGCCGGCGAAGCGCTCTGCTTCCAACCGCTGCGAGCGAAGGTGGCGGAGCTGTTGGCGCCGGTGCCCGCCGACCGCCTGCGCATCGCGCCCGCCGAGCTGGGAGAAGAGCTGCCCTACCGGGCCGCCTTGGCCGCGGCCGAGACCGCGCTCGATCCGGACGCTACGGAAGGGTAGGGCTCAGTCGGCGAACGGGTCTCCGTTCGCGCGATCGAACTCCGACAGCTGCTCGATGATCGCGCCGGCGTTCTCGCGCAGGGCCACCACCAGGTTCGTCATCTCCGGAATCTGGTGGCCGCTCTTGTGCGCGTTGTCCAGCAGCTGCATTACGGCCTGACCCACGGATTCGCTGGCGCGAACCTGGCTGGCCGTATTCTCCTTGATGAGGCGGATCATGTCCGTGATGCTGGAGATCGACTCGCTGATGTAGCGGCCCGTCGTCTTCTGCTCCTCGGTCGAGCGGTGCACGTGCTTGCACATCTCCAGCGCCTGCTCGGAGTTCTTCAGCAGCTGCTCGGCGGCCCGCGATTGCTCGGACATGGCCTGGGAGATCTGCTGGACCTGGGTCGAGGTGTCTTGCGCGGCTCGGGCCACCAGCTGCGAGTTCCGGCCTTGTTCGTCGGTGGCGCGCGTGATCTCGGAGACGCGGGCGCTGGCGTCGCGCGCCGAATCGCGAATCGACTCCAGCGCTTCGCCCGCCCGCTGGGAGCGTTGTACGCCGGTCTCCACCGCCTTCACGCCGGCCGCCATGGCGTCGACGGCGTTGGTCGATTCTTCCTGGACCGCCTGGATCAGGCGTTCGATCTCGCCGGTGGCTTCGGTCGTCCGTTGGGCCAGCACCTTCACGTGGTTGGCCACCACCAGGAAGGCTCGGCCCTGTTCGCCGGCCTGGGCGGCGATGATGGCCGCGTTCAGCGACAGCAGATTCGTCTCGTCGTTGATGTCGCCGATGACGTTCAGGATCGCGCCGATCTCGCTGATGCGGTTGGCCAAGCGCTCCAGCACCTCTCGGGCGTCGGCCGTGAGGTCGCGGATCTGGGCCATGTCCTCGATGGTCGAGACCACCGCCTGGCTGCCGTCCTCGGCGCCCTGGCTCACCCGTTCGGTGAGGGTCGAGGCTTCGCGCACGTGACTGCCGACTTCCTGGATCGCGCGGTCCATCTGCGTCATGGACGCCGCGGTCTCTTCCGCCATGCGCTGGACGGTGTCGGCGCTCTCCGCGACCTGGCGGATGTTGGCGCCCATCTCGTGGACGGAGGTGGTGGACGACTCGACGGACGAGTGCAGGTTGCCGGCGTTGCGGGCCACCTCGTCGACCGAGCTCCCCAGCTGGAGGACCGACGAGGAGGACTCCTCCGCCGCCTGGGCGAGCTTCTCGACGCGCTCGTTGATGCCGCGGATCGACGTGTTGATGTTCGCCATCAACGAAGCCGTTTCCTCGACCGCCTCCTCCTGGGCGTCGGCGCCGGCCTGCACCGCTTCGACGCATTCGGCCAGACGCTGGGGGATCTCCTGGGAGCCGTGGACGACTTGGAGCACCGTTCGCGAGGCGACGGACACGCGGTTGTGGATCTCGTTGAGGGCCTGGGCCACCTC
>JAKSBN010000470.1 GCA_022361175.1 Pseudomonadota bacterium
CTGCGCCCGGGAGGGGATCCTGTGCCAGGGGCGGGGCGCGGCGGCCAGCTCGGCGGTGTGTTACTGCCTGGGCATCACGGCCGTGGACGTCTCGCGGGTGGAGCTGCTCTTCGAGCGCTTCTTGTCGCGCGAGCGCGACGAGCCGCCCGACATCGACCTGGACATCATGCACGCGCGCCGCGAGGAGGTGATCCAGTTCATCTACCGGCGCTACGGGCGTCGGCACGCGGCCATGGTGGCCAACGTGATCCGCTACCGGGCGCGCTCGGCGGTGCGCGACGTGGGCAAGGCCCTCGGCCTGCCCGAGACCCTGGTGGACCGCTTCGCCAAACTCCTGCACTACTACGACGGCACCGATCCCGAGCTGCTGCGCCAGGTCGGCCTCGACCCCGAGCACGAGACCCACGCGCACTACCTGCGGCTGGTGGACGAGCTGCAGGACGTCCCGCGCCACCTGTCGATCCACCCGGGCGGCTTCCTGCTGGGCCACGAGCCGGTGTGCGACCTGGTGCCGATCGAGAACGGGGCCATGGAGGACCGCACCGTCATCCAGTGGGACAAGGACGACCTGGAGAACCTGGGGCTCTTCAAGGTGGACATCCTGGGCCTGGGCGCACTCACCCAGATGGACCGGGCCTTCGATCTGCTGAGAAAACACCATGGGGTGTCGATGCGGATGGACGAGATCCCGGCCGACGACCCGGCCACCTTCGACTGCATCTGTGCCGCCGACACCGTCGGCGTCTTCCAGATCGAGAGTCGGGCCCAGATGGCCATGCTGCCGCGCCTGCGGCCGCGCAACTACTACGACCTGGTGATCGAAGTGAGCATCGTGCGGCCCGGCCCCATCACGGGCGGCATGGTGCACCCCTACCTGCGGCGGAGGAAGAAGCTGGAGAAGGTCGAGTATCCGCATCCATCGCTGGAGCCGGTGCTGGAGAAGACGCTGGGGATCCCGCTCTTCCAGGAGCAGGTCATGCGTCTGGCGGTGGTGGCCGCCGACTACACGCCCGGCGAGGCCGACCAGCTGCGCCGCGACATGGCGGCTTGGCGCCGCAGCGGGCGCATCGAGCGGCACCGCGAGCGGCTGATCCAACGCATGGCGGCCAAGGGCATCGCAGAGGAGTTCGCGGAGCGGGTCTTCGACCAGATCCGGGGCTTCGGCGACTACGGATTTCCCGAGAGTCACGCGGCGAGCTTCGCATTGATCGCCTACGCCAGCTCGTGGCTCAAGTGCCACTATCCCGAGGTCTTCGCCTGTGCGCTGTTGAACGCGCAGCCCATGGGTTTCTACTCGCCGGCCACCATCGTGGAGGACGCGCGCCGGCACGACGTGGTGGTGCGGCCCATCTGCGTGGTCGCCAGCGACTGGGACTGCACCCTCGAGCCCGATGGCGAGGGCTTCGCCCTGCGCATGGGGCTGCGCTACGTGAAGGGACTCTCCGAAGAGCGGGACGGCGCCTGCATCGCGGCGACGCGGGAAGAGGCGCCCTTCGCGTCGCTGGACGACTTCGCGGCGCGGACACGCCTCGACGCGCGTGCGCTCGAGCGCCTGGCCGCGGCCGGGGCGTTCGCGGCCTTCGAGTCCGGGCGGCGGCGGGCCCTGTGGCAGGCCCACGGTGTCGCGTCGCGCCAGGGCGATGCACTCACCCTCACCGAGTCGGAGTCACTCCCGTCGCTTCACGCGCTCACACGGGGCGAGGGCATCGCCTGGGACTACCAGACCAGCCGCCACAGCACTCGCGGCCACCCGCTGGAGCCCTTCCGCGCCGCACTCGCGGCGCTCGCGCTGCCCGACGCCCGGGGTGTCTTCGCGCTTCAGGACGGCGACCGGGTGCGCTATGCGGGGCTCGTCATCTGCCGCCAGCGCCCCGGTACGGCGGCGGGTGTCGTGTTCATGACCCTCGAGGACGAAACCGGCTTCGTGAACGTCGTCGTGTGGCAGAAGGTCTTCGAGCGGCACATGATCCTGGCCAAGACGGCTTCGCTCCTGGGCGTGGGCGGCCGCGTACAGCGCCAGGACGGCGTCTTGCACGTGATCGCCGAGACCCTCTTCGAGCCCGCGTTGGAACGAGAACCCGAGCGCGTGCGCAGCCGCGACTTCCACTGATCCGTCGAGGCGGGCGCTCGCTGCGGTTCGCCCCTACTCTAGAGTGACACCGAACGGGTCCCTCGTTCGCGCTACGAGGCCCCGAGCGCCCGCTGCGACCGGAGGAACCATGTCCGAGCCCGCCGCCTTCGACTTTCAGCCCCTGGACCCCCGCATTCGACGCGACCCGTACGCACACTACGCCCGCGGCCGCCGCGAGTTTCCCCTCTACGCCCAGCCCGGGCCGCTGCGGCTCTTCTCGCTGTTTCGCTACGACGACTGCCAGGCCGTACTGCGCGACGCGGAGACCTGGTCCAACGTCTTTCCCAGCGATCTCCGGCCGGGTGGGGAGAACCGGCCGCAGGTGCTCAACCAGGAACCCCCGCCCAGCATGCTGGGCACCGACGGCGCCGAGCACGCGCGCCTGCGCGGGTTGGTGAACAAGGCCTTCACGCCTCGGATCGTGCAGCGCCTGGAGCCGCGCGTGAAGCAGGTCGCGGACGAACTGGTTCGCGGCGCCGTGGCGCAGGGCGAGGTCGACTTGGTGCAGGCGCTCACCTACCCGCTGCCCGTCACCATCATCGCCGAGATCATCGGGGTGCCGGCGGAGGACCGGGCGCAGTTCAAGGAGTGGTCCGACGAGGCCGTCTCGGTGTTGGGCACCGGCTTCTTCGGCGCGCTCGATCCCGAGACGATCCGTCGCCAGACTGCGCTGCGTCAGGCCATGGACGCGTACTTCGTGCCGCTGGCCGAGGAGCGGCGGCGGCAGCCGCAGGAGGACCTGCTGACCGGCCTGGTGCAGGCCGAGTACGAGGGCTCGCGCCTCTCCCACGGCGAGATGCTCTCGATGCTCACCCTGCTGCTCGTGGCCGGCAACGAGACCACGACCACGCTGATCGGCAACGCGGTGCTGACCCTCCTGGAGCACCCGGATCAATTGGCGCGCCTGCGGGCGGACACGGGGCTCCTGCCGACCGCGATCGAGGAGACCCTGCGCTTCTCCTCTCCCATCCAGTTCGATCCGCGCCGCTGCACGCGGCCGCTCGAGCTGTTGGGGCAGGAGCTCCAACAGGACGACATCGTGCTGTGTTGGCTGGGCTCGGCCAACCGGGACGAGAAGGTCTTCGAGGATCCGGACCGCTTCGACGTGGGCCGGCCGAAGACCGCCCATCTGGCCTTCGGCTTCGGCGCCCACTACTGCCTGGGCGCCAATCTGGCGCGGCTGGAAGCGCAGATCGCGCTGGAGACGCTGCTGCGGCACACCCGCTCGATCGAGGCGGCGGGCACGGAGCCGCCGCCCCTGCACCCGAGCCCGGTCTTCCGCTCGTTTACTTCGGTCCCGGTGCGGCTCGCTCCCGCCTGACTAGGAGCCCGCGAAGAGCACGCGCAGGGCCACGCGCCGCTCGGGGCCCTTCGGGTGAGTCTCCTGGAGGCGGGCCAGGCGGTCTTCGGCGGGGCCGAGGAGCCAGCAGTCGTCCTCCGCCAGCGTCGACAGCGGCGGGCCTTCCGCGTTCAGGGGGCAGATGTCGCGCCGCTCGACGATCTCTTCGGTCTCGTCCTCGGCCAGCCAACGCAGGGGCAGGCCCTGGGTGCGGCAGACGTAGGGGCGGTCCGCGTAGATCCGGCACTCGCCGGCTTCACCCAGAAACGCACAAGCCCCGGGCGGGTGAGGTGTTCCCGTGCGCAGGAGCTCGCCGTGGGCGCTCCGGATGCGATCCGCCTCCACCTCGAACACCGTGAGGTCGTCCACGCAGCACGCGTGGCAGCCGCGGCGGCACTGGAGCCGGTCGGCGTGGCGGGCCGCCAGCGCGGCGGCGGCCGCATCGATCTCCCGGTGAAAGAGCTGCAGCGCCTGGGCGTCGGGCTTCTGGGGCATGGCGCGAGTGTAGGCGACGGGTCGCCGGCTGACCGATCGGTCGCGGGCGGGCGGGCGACGCGCCGCTAGAATGGCCCGCGCCTTCGACCCTGCGCTGGAGTGCTCTCGATGACCGCTGCCGAAGTCTCCTTGGAACTCGATTCGATCGTCGCCGAAGCGCGCGACAAGACCGGCCTGCGTGAGTTTGGCGACGAGTCGTTTCGCGAGCCGCTCGGCCGGCTGCTGCGGTCACTCGACACCGAGGCCCAGCTCTCACCCACCGGCCGGGCGACCCAGCGCACGCGGCTGGTGGACAGCCTGGCCACGCGCCTGCTCGCGGAGGATGCGTTCCGTCGCCACCCCGAGATCGGGGACGAGAAGATCGAGGCGCCGGTCGTGATCGTGGGCCTCGCCCGCACCGGCACCACCATGCTCCACCGCCTGCTGGCCAGCGGGGGCGACTTCCAGTCGGCGGCCTGGTGGGAGTGCCGCTATCCGGCCCCGTTTCCCGGCAGCGACTGGCGCCGGGACGACCCGCGCGTGGCGGCCGCTCACGAGGAAGTGGACTACATCCTGGAGAGCGTGCCCGTGCTGGCGTCCATCCACCCCTGGGACGCCGAAGGTGCCGACGAGGAGATCATGCTCCTGGAGCACTCCTTCCTGAGTCACGTGCCCGAATCCGGCGCGAATCTGCCGAGCTACCGCACTTGGCTCGACCAGCAGGACTTGACCCCCGGCTACCGGTACCTGCGCCGTCTGCTGCAGTTCCTGCAGTGGCAGAAGCGCGAGTCGGGGCGGCCGACGGGACGTTGGGTGCTGAAGGCGCCCTTTCATCTGGGCTACGTGGACACCCTGCGGCAGGTCTTCCCGGGCGCCCGGATCGTGCAGACCCACCGCGACCCGCTGCAGACGATTCCGTCGGCGGCCAGCATGTACCGCTCGCTGTGGGAGTTGGCCAGCGACCGGGTGGACGCGGTCGAGGTGGGACGCCAGGTGTGCGAGCGCTACGCCTGGGCGCTCACGCGCTGCATGCACGCGCGCGAGAACCACCCCGTCGATACGTTTCTCGACGTGGACTACCGCGACGTCCAGAAGGACCCGCTCACCCAGGTGCGCCGCATCTACGACTGGCTGGGCCAGCCGCTCTCGAACCGGGCCGAAGCCGCCATGAGCCAGTGGCTCGTGGACAACTCCCGCGACAAGCGCGCCGCACACCGCTACACGCTCGAGGAGTTCGGCTACACCGAAG
>JAKSBN010000198.1 GCA_022361175.1 Pseudomonadota bacterium
GCCCGCCCCCGGCCAACCTGGGCGTGCCGGGCCTGTCGGCCCCGGCCGAGCGGCGCGCGCCCATCCCCGAGCCCGTCCGCCGCGCCAGCCCGACGGCGCCCACGGCCGAGCCCCGAGCACGGGCCAAGGATCCGGGCCTGAGGGGAGTACCCCTCGGATCGCTGGCGGCCTGTGTGTCGGACCGGCGTGAGGATGAACTCAAGCAGAAGGTCATGGCCGCCGTTACGACGCAGAAGGAATGCGTAAGTGAGGCCGGCCGTTACCGATTCGTCGAGACCAAGAATCTGAACGCATTCCTCATGTGGATCGAGCGGTCGTCGTCGCGTCGCATGGCCGACCGCTGCGCTGAGCTGACCTTGGCTCTGAACTGCCTGAGAAGAGGGGGCGGCAGGGAGTGACTCGTATCATGAAATCGCAAGGCTGGTGGACGGCCCTTCTCGTGCTGGGCTTCGCCGCGCCCGCGTATGCGCAGGCGAGTTCCGACCCGTGGGCCACGTATCTCGACTACGCCTACGTGTACTCGTCGGCCGACCCGCAGGCACTCCAGACGCGCCTGGGGCAGTACGGTCGCGAGGCCGGGCTTTCGCTGGAGGACTACCTCCGGCGCCACGCCGCCATGGCCCGCCAGAACGGCGAGGCGGACGAACTGGCGATCCGGCGCGAGGCCATCGCGTATCTCCTCTTCTATCTGTCCAGCAACGACCCCGAGTCGTTGGAGAAGAGTGTCGATGCGGTTCAGAAGCTGGAAGGCGCTCTGTCGCGCCACGAGAACCGCTACTGGTACCACTACGTCCTGGCGCACCGCGCCCTCGAGCGCGGCCGGCCCTTCGACTTCGTGGCCGAGATGCTCGACCTCTGGCTCTACGCCATCGTGCCGCTCGAGACGCCGTACGAAACGCTGCGCACGCTGGCGCTGTCCGAATCGCCGAACACGGGCTTCGTGGCGGCCCTGCCCTATCTGTACGAGAACGTCACGCGGCTGATCCTGCTGCGCAGCCCGCAGATGGGCGTCAACAGCGACCTGGACCCGCTCGGCGGCATCGCGCTGCTGCTGCACGACGGCCGCGTGGGCGCCCACCCCGACGTGATCCCGCTGGCGGCCTCGTCCAAGGACTACCTGGACCGCATCGTGGCGCGGCTGGCCGGCCCGGAATCCGACGGCGGCAGCCTCACCTTCACGCTGGCGCTGTTCGAGGCCTCCAAGTACCACGACCAGGCCCGCGGGCTGCTCGCCAGCGAAGGCCTCTCGGCCAACACCGTGAAGGCCCTGCGCGTGACCGGCGGCGCCTACCAGACCGCCCTCAACCGCGCCAACACCGACCAGGGCCAAGCCGCCGTCTACACGCGCGTGCTGCGGCTCCTGGGCGAGGTCTACGCCGCGCGCCAGCGCCTGGGCGGCGACCCCGACTTCGAAACCTCCTTCAGCATCGAAGGCGCCATCAA
The DNA here is from genome assembly GCA_022361175.1 of Pseudomonadota bacterium. Taxonomy (GTDB): domain Bacteria; phylum Myxococcota_A; class UBA9160; order UBA9160; family UBA4427; genus JAKSBN01. Next base: position 1,444 of record JAKSBN010000198.1, read on the forward strand.
GACCTACGGCACGCTGTACAAGCTGGGCCAGCGCAAGGACGGCTTCGTCGAGCTGGGCTATGGCAGCAACGGCCGCGAGGCCTTCGTGGACGCCATGCACGGTCTTTGGGAGGAGATCCAGGAGGCCACGCTCAACGCCTCGGACTTCTATCTCTCGCGCGCCGTCGAGCAGCCGCACCTGGCCGCCGAGTACAGCCGCAACGCCGCGCGTCTCTACGCGCGCTACTTGCAGTTCTTCGACCAGTTCACGCGCGGGAGCTCAATCGAGTTCGTGCCCGACTCGGCCTACTTCGCGGCCTACGAATCGGCGCGGGGCTACGGCGACGCGTTCCTGGTGTACGCGCCGGGCAACCCCAAGCGCGCCGAGATGGAGATGGCGACACGGCGCTACGTCACTGCGCTCAACCTGTTCCCGTTCGACTGGCAGCTGTGGCCCGCTCTCACCCGCGCGCTGGAGCGCCAGGGCCGGAGCAGCGACTACCAGGGCCTCGTGCGTCCGATCGCCGAGAGCGTCACCCACTCGCGCCACGTGAACGGCTGGATCGACAAGCGCGAATCGGGCGCCGCCCACATCGCCGCAATCCGCCGCGCCCTCTCCGACGACGCCGTGGTCTACTACCTGGGCTTCGCCGAGGCCTCCAGCGTGCAGGAGCTCGACGCCAGCATCCAGGAACTGCGCCAGCGCCGGCGCGAGACCAAGGCCCGGCTGGCCGAGCTGACCGAGCGGCGCCGCGCGCTGGACCCGGCGTTCCGAAGCGGCGGCGGCAACGCGCCGGCCGCGCCGGACCCCGGTGCCGCCCCGGCCGGAGTCGATCCCATCGAGCTGGCCGACTTGGCGCGCCAGATGAACGAAACGTCGGCGCTGCTGGCGCGTCTCGACAAGCAGATCGAGGCGGGCTCGCGGGCGATCCCGCTCTACAAGGCCGCGCTCAAGACCGAGGGCTTCACCGAAGACCTCCGGACCCAGCGCGACCACCCGGTCCACACGCTGCTGCGCCGCATGTATCACGAGAAGCGGTCGTGAAAGGGGAACTCCGCATGTCCACCACCACGTCCCGATGGCTCCCGCTGCTGGGGCTTCTGGCCGGCGCCCTGCTGCTGCCGGCCTGCGCCGCCGACCATCGCCTGCCGGGCGAGATGGTCGTCGAGGAGACAGCCGCGGAAGACAGCGCGCCGCTCGGCGGCGAATCGCTGGCCCAGCGCAAGCGCCAGCTGCAGCGTTCCCACGCCGACATGCGCCACTACCACACGACGCTGCGCTCGCTGCGGCACCGCCGCGACCGCAACGCCTGGATCCTGTTCAGTGGTTTCCTCGACAAGTACATGGGCATGCACGTGGAGCCCATGCTCCGCGGCGAGTGGCAGAGCACGCATCCCGAGCTGATGGCCCTCGACGCCAACCTGCGCCTGGTGAAGGCCGAGGTGTTGATCCAGCTGCGCGACCCGCGCCGCGTGGGCCAGACCGTGGAGGAGATCGAGCGCCGCTACCAGGGCCGCGAGGGCATGCTCGTGGAGTACCCGATCGGCGACCAGACCACGCTCGGCGAAGCGCTCGAGCACCTGAAAGAGCGGAAGTGGCGGGGGTAGCGGACCCAGGGCGTATCAGCGCCTTGTCCCTGCCCTGCCCCCCAAGACGTCACAGGAGTTCACATCATGCTGGAAACCCTCCTCTCCGCCGACCTGGCCCTTACGGTCGGCGTCAGCGCCGCCTCGCTGGCCGCCGTCTGCATCCCGCTCTACCGCGGTCTGCGGATCTGCTTTCAGGGCATGACGGCCACCCGCAAGCTCAAGAGCCACGAGCTGAAGCGCGGGCTTCAGCGGCCGCCCGGCGAGCGCGTCGAGCCGCTGGCCCGGGTGCTGCTGCGCGTGCTGCGCAAGTCGTTGCGCGAGAACCAGGGCCACCCCCAGGAGTTCATCCTGGACGCCACGCGCCAGTACGTGGTGAACGAGTACGAGTCCCACTACTCGCAGTTCATCTCCATGTACGCGGGCATCCTGCCGCCCATCGGGTTCATCGGGACCACGGGCGGCCTGCTCATCCTGTTCCTCTCCAAGCACCTGGCCAACGCGGCGCTGGAGCTGTCGGCGCTGGCGCTGGCGTTGGTCTCCAGCATCTTCGCCCTGATGGGCTACGCGCTGCTGGAGGGCCTCAAGATCCGGCTCTACGGCCGCCTGTTGGCGTGCCTGGACGACGCGTTGTGGCAGGCGCGGGCGTCCAAGGAGACGGAGGTGCCGGCGGGCGCGGAGGCGACGGCCTCGGCGTAGGCTGCGGGCGACCTTTCTCTGGTACGGAAGGCGGCACGGGCGGGGTGCCGGGGCCGGGGGGACCCTCTCGTCGGCTTCGGGGCCGTGGCGTGTTGGCTTTGCGGTGGTGGGTGCTGCGATCGGGGTTCGCCTGGAGCTCGCCGCCCTGGCGGCTCTCAGGATTACCGGCCCCTGCGCGCCGAGGAGGGTGCCCCCCGGCCTCGCGACTCACTTGCAGATCCCGAGAGAGTGGCAGAACGCCGCAGCTCCGCCGCGGGGGTTAGGGGGTGGTTGTAGCGGGCTCTGGTGGAGGGGCAGTCCTGTTGTGGCTGAAGCGGATGTGGTTCAGGAGGTAGAGGACCATGAAGCCGAAGGCGCCGACGAGGTGCCAGAGGGCGTGGTAGGCGAGGACGCGGCCGGTGACGTGCTGGTTCTTGGCGGTGGCGAGGGCCAGGCCGACGAGGAAGGTGACGGCGACGACGTTCAGGAGCGCCCGCGACGATGCGGACAGTCGGGTGCGGTTGCGGTAGAGGAGCGCGGTCACGAGGATGGAGTCGAGGATCAGGACGAACTCACCGGTGTAGAAGCCGCCGACGGAGCCGAGGGGAACGGCGTAGAAGCGTTCGGTCCACCAGAAGCGCTCGGCGATCATGAAGCCGATGGCACCCAGGTTGACGAGGCCCGAGGCGAGCCCGACGCGCCACTGGACACTGCGGCGGTAGAAGTCGCCCAGCACGGCCAGCTGCAGCGCCCAGGCCAGAACCAGATTGGAGCCGGTGTCGGCCACGGCCCAGTACGGCTTGCTCGGTTCTCCGAAGGGCTCGCCGTAGCCGTGCAGGCCGAGCGTTGGAACGCCCGTCAAGAAGATCCACAGGTAGGCGTGCCCCCAGCGCAAGGGCTGATCGCGCAGTACGAGCCACAGTGTGCAGGTGAAAACTCCGGCCAACAGCGTGCCGAAGGAGGTGATGGCGTTGGCCATGGCCCAGTGCGGGAGCACGGTCTCCACTACGGCCCCACGACCGCGGCGCCCCGCATGGGTGCCTCGCCGCGGCCGGCCTTCACGCCGCGATCTCGGCCAGGAGCGACTCGAGCGCGCGCGTGAGGTAGTCGATCTCGTGGGGTCCCGTGAGCCGCATCAACGCGTGCTGGTTGCGGAAGAGCCCCAGATCGATGAGCCGCCAGGCCACGTAGCGCGGATCCACGTCGCGGGCGAACTCTCCGCGCCGCACTCCATCTCGGACGATCTCCGCCAGGGCCCGCTCGAAGCGGTCGAAGACCTGGCGCACGTGCCGCGCCACCGCCGGGTCGCTGCGGCACTCGGTGTTCACCAGCGCCTCGAAGGCCTCGTCGTCTCCCAACTCCTTCGACAGGAAGCGGCGCCCCAGGCCCTCCAGCCGCTCCCAAGCGGGCCGCTCCACCTGCTGGGCCAGCGCGTCCAGTTGGGCCACCAGGCCGAGCTGAGTCGAGCGCACGGCGGCCCGCACCAGCCCCTCGCGACTGCCGAAGAGGCGGTACACCACCGGCGCGGTGCAACCGGCGCGGGCGCAGACGGCCCGCATGCCGACGCCGGCCAGCGAGCCCACGGCCAGGGCTTCGTCGCGGAAGGCCTGCAGCACCAGATCGCGACGCTCGGCGGCCGGCAGTCGGGCCCCCGGCTGGGGACGGCGCGCGCGGGAACCCCGGTGCTGCGGCGCAGGCTGGCGCTGCGGCTTGGCCATGAGGCTTACTTTAACGATCGTTAACATCGAAGTCGAACAGAAACGGCCAAGCGAAGCCGGGAGAACGCGGCGTTGGGCTAGGAGTGGTCGTGGGGAGCGGCCGCCCGGGTGACGCGCGCCCGGTGGAGATCGAGCGTCCGTTCCTGCGCGCGGGACCGCACGGGGCACTCGGGCATGGCGCAGGCGCCGCAGTGCTGCGGCTCGCACGGGTCGAAGTGGACCACCAGGTCCCCGGTGGTCTCCGCGGCGTCCAGCAGCTGGCCTTCGAGAAACAGGTGCTCGGCGTGAAGCTGCTCGGCGTTCCAGTAGCGGGGCACCACGAGATGGAAGTCGGCGTGGAAGGCGGCCCCCGAGCGCCAGGCGCGCAGCCCGTGGGCGTCGATCCACTGCGGCCGGCGGTGCCGCTCCAGCACGGCCGCGAACTTGTCCAGCAGCGCGTCGTCCGCGGCGTCCATCAGCGCCCCCACCGCTCCGCGCACCAGGCGCACGCCCACCCACAAGACGTGCCCGGCCACGCCCAGGGCGATGGCCGGATCGAGCCACGCGATCCCCGTGAAATGCACCGCTCCCAGGCCCGCCACCACCGCGGCGCTGGTCCAGACGTCGGCCAGCACGTGGTGGCCGTCGGCTTCGAGGGCCTGGGACTGGGTGCGGCGTCCGACCCGCACCAGGTACACGCCGAGACCCGCGTTGGCGACGCTGGCTCCCAGCACCAGCGCCAGGCCCGCATCCAGCTGCCGGGGCGCGGTGCCATGAAGCCACGCGTCCACGGCTTCCACCGCGATCACGACAGCCGCGACCGCCACCAACGTGCCCTCGATGCCCGCCGAGAAGGCTTCGACCTTGCCGTGGCCGTAGGGGTGGTCGCGGTCCGCGGGCCGCGCCGCCACCACCAGCGCGAACAGGAGCAGTCCGGCCGCTGCCAGGTTGACGCTCGACTCCAGGGCGTCGGCCAGGATTGCGGCGGAATCCGTGATCCAGTACGCAGCGAACTTGCCGCCGAAGACCAGGCTGCCGATGCCCAGCGAGACGAGCCCCGCCCGCAGGCGGTCGCGCGAGGGAAGCGGCGCACTCATGGCCGCCGAGGGTATCGCGAATGCGCGCGCGCGAGCCGCACCGGAGGAGATCGTGTCCGACGCCCCGCAAGAGGTCGAGTTCAAGCGCCGCCTGCCCGACGCCGACGCCTTCGAGCGCGTGTGTGCGGCGGCCGGCGGCCGGCGCCACGCCCCGGTGGAACAGGCGAACCACTTCTTCGACACGCCGAGCCGCGCCCTGGCCGCGGCGGAGATCGGCTGTCGCCTGCGCGCGGAGGGCGACGTCTTCACGTTCACGCTGAAGGGCCCCACCCAACCCGGGGCCGGCGACGGGCCGGCCACCCGGGCCGAGGTCGAGTGGCGCGTCGAGCCCACCCTGGCCCGGGCGGTGCTGGCGGGCGCGGAACCGGTGTCGCGCCTGGTCGACGGAGGCCCCGCCTCCGACCCGCTGATCGCCGCCTGGCGCGACGCCTGCGGCGACGAGGCGTTGGAGGCCCACGGCACCTTCCACAACTGGCGCACCCGGGTGGAAACCGCGCTCCCGGGCGACGCCGGGGAGCTGGCCGTGGTGCTGGAGTTCGACGAAACCCACTTTCCCGGCCCCCGGGTCGACCGGGAGGTGGAGCTGGAAGTGCCGCCGGGGCGCAATCCGGCGCCGTACGGCCGCGCCCTCGACGCGCTCCTCGCCCAATGTCGCGTAGAGCTCGAACCCTCGGGCGGTAAGCTCTCGCGATTGCGGGCGATTCTCGCCCAGCGCTGACGCGGCGAACGGCCGTCTAGAGCTTGGCCACCACCTCGTCCGCCAACCGCGCCAGGGCCGACTCCAGCTCGTCCGGATCGAAAGCGGGCGGCGGCATCACCCAGCGGTGGATGCCCCGGTCCTCGGCGCGCTTCAGGTCGTCGAGGGTCGGGATACTGCCTCCCCCCGTGATCTCGATCTCGGCGGGATCGCGCCCGATGCGGGCGCACTCCGCACCCAGCTCCGCCAGCAGCTCGTCCAGCTTGTCGGCCCGGCCCGGAAAGAAGCCGTCGCCGAGGCGGGCCGCCCGCCGCGCCGCCGCCTTCACGTGGCCCCCCACCACGATGGGCACGCCCGGCTGCTGCACCGGCTTCGGATTCGACTCGACCTCGCCCCACTGGTACTGGGAGCTCGAGAAGGCGGACGGCTCGGCGCCCCAGAGCGAGCGCAACGCCTCGATCCCTTCTTCGGTGCGAGCTACGCGCTGGTCGAAGGGCACGTCGAGCGCGTCGAACTCCTCCTTCAGCCAGCCGATGCCGACGCCGAGAATCACCCGGCCCCCGGACAGGCGGTCCAGCGTGGCCACTTCCTTCGCGACGATGGCGGGATGGCGCTGCGGCAGGATCAGGATGCCCGTCGCCAGGCGAATGCGCTCGGTCACCGCCGCCACATAGGAAAGCCACAACAGGGGGTCGGGGATCGGTGCGTTCTCGGGGCCCGGCATCCGGCCCTCGGCGCTGTAGGGATACGTCGACTGGTAGCCCACCGGTACCAGCACGTGCTCCACGGTCCAGAGCGATTCGAGCCCGGCGTTCTCGGCCGCCTGGGCCAGGCGCACGAGCCCCGGCGGCTCGGTGAAGGGTCCGATGTTCGCGAAGGCCATTCCGAGCTTCATGCGTACTCCTTGGTTGGTGTCGGCAGCAGCATAGCCACCGCCGGCCCGACATTTGGGGAACGACTCAGTCGGAGGCTCGCTGGGGATCCCGCGCCCACCAGGCCAGCACCGCCACGGCCACCGGCAGCGCGGCGCACAGCCGCAGGCCGCGGGCGTAGCCGCCCCCGCTGGCCTCGAAGGCCGCCAGCAGAGACGGGCCCGCGGCGCTCGCCAGCACCATCACCATGGTCTGTAGACCCGAGATCGCACCCAGGTGCCGGCGCCCGAAGAAGCGGGGCAGTGCGGCCACCGTCAGCGGCCCGAAGAACCCCGCCGCCAGGCCCCAACCCGCCACCGCCGCCCAGCGCCAGGCCGGCTCCCCCACTTGGGCCATGCCGAAGGACGTCACCACCTGGCCCGCCAGCATGGCCAGCAACACCCGGGGAATGGAGAAGCGATCGATGGCCCAACCCACGAGCAGCCCCGTGGCGACGCTCACGAACGCGATGGGCAGAAACAACGACACGCTCTCCTCGCGCGACAGCCCCGCCTGGGCCCCCAGATCCACGATGTGAAACGTGAGAGCCGTCCCGATCAGGGCCTGGTAGGCCACCGCCAGGGTGACGCTCCAAAACGCGGCGGTGCGCACGGCCTCGGCGCGGGTCCAGTCCCGGGGGCGAGCGCGGTCCACCGTCTCGGCGGTCTCCCCCGCGCCCCCCTGTCCGTCCATGCGCAGACCGCACTCCTCGGGGTTGTCGCGAAACAGCAGCCACCCGATCCCTCCGGTCCCGACGGCGACGGCGGCCCCCAGGACCAGCCACGCCGATCGCCAGCCCACGGCGGAAACGCCGACCGACAGCAGCAGCGGTGCGGAGGCGAACCCGAAGTTGACGAAGATGGACGTCACGGACGACACCACGCCCGGGCGTCGGTCGAACCACTTGGCCACCATCGCGCGGCTGCTCAGCCCCAGCAGGCCCTGGCCGAAGAAGCGGAGCCCGGTGAAGCCCACCACCAAGACGGGCAGCGCGATCCACGCCGGGGGGTCCGGGCGCCCCGCGAGCACGGCCGCGATGCGGTCCACCGCGGTCATGAAGACCAGCGTCGCCCCCAGACCGGCGCTGGCGACGACCACGAGCTTCCGCGACCCCACCCGATCCAACCAGCGTCCACCCAAGGGGAGCGCCAGGCCCGACAACACCGTCCCTACGAGGTAGGCGTGGCTGAGCTCGAGGCGCCCCAGCCCCGTCGCCTCCAGCAGTGGATCGGTGAAGACGCTGACGCCGATGGTCTGGCCGGGAATGCTCGACAGGATCCCGAAGGTGCCCGCCGCGGCGATCACCCATCCGTAGAACACCGGAACGCGCCGCGGCGCGAAGGGAAAGTCGGCTCGCCACCACACGCGGCGAAGATGGACCGAGTTGTGCCATCCGTCACCACCGGGGTTTACGAAGCCCCGCTTCTCGGGGATCCTGTGTCCGCTCGATACCCCCAACGCACGCTGTGCCCGGCGTCTCCCGCCGGAACTGCACACGCGTGCCCGGTGCCCAAGGAAGCCGTGCGACGTCGTCTATTCGGGACCCCGCGGTTGCGCTCCCTCTGGCTTCTGTCCTGTGCCCTGGTGGGGGTCGGGCTGCCAGCCAAAGGCGCCGTGGCCGCGAGCTGGCCCAGCTGGGTGAACCTCCCTCCCGTCCAGGAGTGGAGCCCCGGGTGGGCCGTGGTGCTGGCCGTGCTTGGCCTCGTGGCGCTCGGGCGTGCCCTGCGCTTGCGCGGGGACTTGGCTGTCGGCATCGAGTATCCCGCAGAGCTTCGCGGTCGCTTCCGGGTGCGCCTCGGAACCGGTCGGGAGAGCTGGCTGCGCCAGCCCGCCCCGCCGCGCAGCGATCTCCTGAAAGCCGGCGTCGCCACCTCACGCGAGCATCCGTGGGTGAGCCGCGAGACGCGGTTTCGACGTCTCCCCACCGGGCGCTACGCCGTACGGGTGGAGGGGATGTTGTTGGATCCGGATACCAGTGAAGTTCTGAAGGACGTCTGCGAGACGCTGAGCGTGGCGGTGCGGGGGCGACGCACGGCCCAGGTCGAGTTCGACCTGCACCCCGAGGATTGCCCCCTCGATCTCGAAGTGTCGTGGGACGGCCGTCCGGCCCGCGACGCGGCCGTCGCCACGCTGACGGCGCGCGGACTTCCGCGCGCCGTACACGACGCCCGCGGCGGTCCGCTGCGCCTGCACCTGCCGAAGGGCACGCACACGCTGCTGGTGGGCAGCGGCGATCGCGTGGTGCAGCAGGAGATCCAGGTCCAGACCTTCCAGCCGACCGCGGTCCGGATCGACATCGCGCGCTCCGACAACGTCGTCTTCAAGGGCTGCCCGCCGGCGGTGGAGCCCTACCTGGCGGGCGACTTCCAGGCCGCCGCCCAGGCCCTCGAGCGCGACGGGCAGGAACGCGAGGCGCACCTGCTGTTGGCGGAGCTCCACCAGGAACACGGGCGCCCGGAGCGCGCGGCCGACCACTTCGAGTCGGCGGACGAGCTGGTGAAGGCGGCCGAGCTGCACGCGCAGGTGTCGGATTTCTCGCGGGCGGCGGATCTCTACGCGCGCGCGAACGAGCACGTGCGGGCGGCCGAGATGTACCGGCTGGCGGGGTCGTGGCTGCGCGCGGGCGAGGCCTACGAAGCGATCCTCGACTTCGAGAGCGCCGCCCACTGCTACCGCGAGGCGGGCGAGATCGACAAGTGGATCGACGCCCGCGAGCGGCGAGGCGAGGCGTTCGAAGCGGCGCAGATCGCGCTGGAGCACGGCCAGGCCACGCGCGCCAACCGACTGCTGCAGCGCGTGCTGCCGGGCGATCCCCACTTCGCCGAAGCCTGTCTGCAGCTGGCCGAGACCTTCGAGCGCGAGGGCCACTTCGACCTGGCCGCCCAGAAGCTGGAGGAGCGGCTGGCGGCCACGGGCCCCGGCGCCTTCTCCCCCGACCTCTACTCGCGGCGGGCGCTCTTGTTGGAGCGGGGGGGACGCATCGAGCGCGCGCTCGAGCTCCTGGAAGACCTGCGCCGGCGCGAGCCGACCTACCCGAACATCGCGTCGCGCATCGAGCTCCGGCACAAGGAGCGCAGCGCGCGTCGTCTGAGCGATCTGGGCGCCGACCGCACCGCCGACCTGGCGCCCACCGTCTTCCTGGCCGCCCAGCGCTA
>JAKSBN010000230.1 GCA_022361175.1 Pseudomonadota bacterium
CTGGAGGCCCAGGCGCTCGTGGCGCTCGACGGGAGCCTCTGCCGCGAAGGCGTCGGTGAGGGGCCCGCGATACCAGGGCAGCAGCGTGGCGGGCAGGCGGTCGCGTTCGAACCAGCGCACCACGGGGGTCTCGTGGCTGGGTGCCAAAGCGCCGCTGGCCACGCGACACCGAAAGATCCGGGCCGTGTGCGGGCGAAAGCCCGTGCGCACGTAGTCGCCGACCCGGCTCTCGACCTGCACCCGCAAGCCGGTCTCCTCGAACACCTCGCGCACGAGGGCTTCTTCGTCCGACTCGCCGGCTTCGAGCGTGCCGCCCGGCAGCTCCCAGCCCCGGAGATCCGAGCGCACCGACAGCAGCACGCGATCGCCGTCGCACACGACCGCCTGGAGCACCACCAGCGGCTCGCTCGCGGGCAGCCGGGGCGACACCAAACCCCACCAGGCGATCCGCGCGTAGTGAAAGACGGCGGCGCCGAGCCGCCCCACCCGGCGTGAAAGGCGCGCGCCTTTCGCCCTAGTCAATGATCTTGTTGAGGGGGGTCTCGATGATGCCGCGGGCGCCGGCCTCGGCCAGCTGCGGGATCAGGTCCCGCACCTGCTTCTCCTCAACGACCGCGGAGACGTCGACCCACTGCTCGTCGGCCAGGGTCGAGATGGTCGGGGTCCCGAGGGCCGGCAGGATTTCGAGCACGCGGGGGAGCGCCGTGCGCGGCACGTTCATCGCCAGCGACACGCGGGTGGCCGCGGCGATCGCGCCGTTCAGGAGCATCAACAGCCGATCCATCTTGCCGCGCTTCCACGGATCGCCCAGCGCCTCGCGGTTGGCGATGAAGCGCGGCGTGCTCTCCAGCACGACGTCCAGGACGCGCAGCTGGTTCGCCCGCAGGCTCGAGCCCGTCTCGCTCACGTCCACGATGGCGTCGGCGAGGATCGGCGGCTTGACCTCGGTGGCGCCCCAGGAGAACTCGACGTTGGCCTCGACTCCGTGCTGGGACAGGTAGTGGCGCGTCAATCCGACGGCCTCGGCCGCGATGCGCTTGCCCTCCAGATCCTGGACGCGCTGGAACTCGGAGCCCTCCTTGACCGCCAGCACCCAGCGCACGGGGCCGTAGTTCGGCCACGGCGCGCGCAGGTTCGCCAGCTCCTCGACCTTGGCCTGGGTCTCCAGCAGCCAGTCGAGCCCGGTGATGCCGCAGTCCATGACGCCCTGCTCGATGTAGCGCGCCATCTCCTGCGGGCGAATCAGGATGCACTCGAGCTCCGGGTCGTCGATGTCCGGGTAGTAGGAGCGGCTCGAGATGCGGAGGTCGTAGCCCGCCAGGGCGAAGAGCTTGCGCGTGGTCTCCTGCAAGCTGCCCTTGGGCAACCCGAGTCGCAGCCGCGGGCCGTCGCTCATCGCTTGTACACCGCGTCGGGATCGAAGACCTGGACGCCCACGTCCACGACGTCGCCGTTCTCGAGCTTGCGGAAGAAGCAGTCGCGCCGGCCCGTGTGGCACGCCGCGCCGCCCACCTGCTCGACCTTGAGGAGCACGGCGTCCCCGTCGCAGTCCACGAGGATCTCCTTCACCAGCTGGACGTTTCCGCTCTCTTCGCCCTTGCGCCACAGCTTCTGGCGGCTGCGGCTCCAATAGACCACGCGCCCCGTATCGAGCGTCTCGCGGAACGACTCCTCGTTCATCCACGCCAGCATCAAGACCCGGCCGGTCTCGGAGTCCTGGGCGATGGCCGCCACGAGACCGCCGCTCTTTTCGAAGTCGAGTAGGCCGTCGAGGTCCATAAGGGGGCGGAGACTACCCGTGGAAGAGGGCACCCGCCACAGACTCGATCAGGGGCGCGAGCTCCTCGCTGCGCTCCCCCCGGGCATAGTGGGTGGTCGAGCTTCGCCGCCCGCGCTCCACGCGCCGAGACAAGACTTGCTGCTGCACCAGACGCTCGAGCGCGTTGCGGAAGGTGGTGTCGTTCATGGCTTCGGAGTGGGAGAGGCGCCCGAGCAGCGCCATCTGTTCGAACTGCGCCGCGGCGCGGGTGCAGATCTCGCGCACCGGAAGCTCGACGTCCAGGCTCTCACGCACGGCGCAGAAGAGCGCGTAGTAGGCTTCCAGGACGCCGCGGGTCTGGGCGTCCAGCAGCGGAAACAGGCGCCGCCCCCGGTCGCTGGCCACCCACGCGCCGTCCTGGGATTCGATCCAGCCGTGGGTCTCGAACCAGTCCAGGAAGGCGTCGAACTGGGCCGCCAGCACCTCTCCGCGCGGCAGGAAGTACTCCTGGTACAAGAGCTCGGTCCAGAACGCGAGGTCTTCGCGCAGCGCTTCCGTGCTGGCGCCCCGGAGCAGACGCCGGGCCAACAGGCTCGGGACGGCCAGGTAGTGGACGATGGCGTTGCGGTAGATGTCGAGCGCGCGCCGGCGCGACTCGTCGAAGTAGAGAATCTCCTCGGACGGTTCCGCCGCGCGCCCGATCAGGTCGCTGCGCAGCAGGAACGCGATCGACTCCTGGAATTCCCCTTCGTCCCGGGCCAGGGCGGGCGTGATGGACACGTCTTGCAGCCGCAGCAGGTCCACCACCACCTGCATGCGCTCCACCAGATCCCGCCGCAGGATCCCGCGATGGGAGGATCCCATCAGCACGGCGGAGGCCACGGCCGTCGAATTGGCCGCCACCGCGCGGTTGATGCGCTCCACCAGGCGATGGCCCAGGGAGTCCACGAACTCGCGCTTCTCGGCCTCGACCTCGGGTGTCCGGGCGTGTGCGAAGCGGGTGCGGCGATCGCCCAGCGCGTCCGCCAGCGACAGCGGCTCGCCGAACGAGACCGTGACGCTTCCGAACCGCCGCTGCAGGATCTTCCGCGCCCGTACGAGCCCGAGCACGCTCTCCTTCTGCTTGGCCTCCCCGGACAGCTCGCCCACCATCGAGCTCTCCTCCACCAGACGCTCGTACGTGATGGCGATCGGAACCAGGAAGAGATCGCGCCGCGCCCCCTCCAGAAACGCCTCGACGTTCCAGGACAGGATGCCCAGACGCGGCGTCAGCGTCCGCCCCGTGCGGGAACGGCCGCCCTCGATGAAGAACTCCTGGGTGAACCCCTCGCGCACCAGGTAGGCGACGTAGGCGCGGAAGACCTCCTTGTACAGATCGTCGTCGAAGGTGCGGCGCAGGAAGTAGGCCCCCGCGCGCCGGAAGATGAAGCCGAACGGGCCGAACCCCATGTTGTCGCCCGCCGCGATGTGGGGAGGCACCAGGTAGTTGCGATAGAAGAGCCACGACAGGATCAGGAAGTCGAAGTACGAGCGGTGCGTCGGGACCAGCACCAGCGGGTGCTTCTTGGCGTACTCGGCCACCTTCTCGAGCCCGTCCACCTCGATGGACGAGAAGATCCTGCGGAAGATCACCGAAACGGCCAGCCCCAGGATCGCCAGGAAGGTCGAGTTCTGGTTCGCCGCGATCTCGCGGAACATCTTCTCGGCGGCCTGCTCGGCCTTGTCCAGCGTGGTCTTGCGTTCCTCGGCGCGCGTGGCGATGGCCCGGCGCACCCCGGAATCGGCCAGGATCGCGTCCAGCACGCGATGCTGAGGCTGGATGGTGGGGCCCTCGACCACCTTCTCTTCGCGGTAGAGATAGATCAGGATCGAGCGGCGGATCTTTCGGGCCACCGCCTTCTCGCCCGCGGCTCGCTGGTCGGAGATGAACGCCCGCAGATCGATGGGCTCTCCGAGCTTCACCGAGAGATCGCGATAGGTGGCGAGAAACGACGTCACCTTCGCCACGTCGGACGGGCGGGTCAGTGATCCATAGGAGAGGTTGAGAAAACGCGTGTCGCTGCGCGGCCCCTTGCGCCAGAAGATGGACGTGGGCACCAACGTGACGGGCTGGCCTCCGTCCCACACCGCCCGCACGACCTCTTCGAGCAGGTCGAGCTCGTCGTGCTTGCGCGCCCGGCGGCGACCCCGCACGAAGTTGCGCAGGCGGCGGGTGCGCAGGAAGAGGAAGAACGACTGGCCCGACTGCGCAAGCCGCGCGGCGTGGCCGCACTCCTCGCTGTGCGCCACCTCCGCCGGCCGCCCCCGCGGCCGGAAGAGCGCCGGCTTGAGCGCCTGCCACAGCGGCCGGTAGTAGTAGAACCGCAGGCCGTTCGCGAAGCTCGACAGCCGCAGGCCCTCGCGGCGAAAGAGCGTGTTGAACAGGAAGTAGTCGAGGCGGCTCGAGTACCGCATCACGTAGATGACGGTGCCGCGCTCCTCCAACTGCCGCAGGCGCGCCACCGTCTTGTCGTCGAGATCGAAGTGGCGGAAGAAGCGCCGCGCGAACCAGCGAAAGAAGACGTTGAAGCGCGGCGTCATGGCCGAGAGCGGATCCGCCAGGTCGGGCCGCTCGGCCACGGGCGACTCCAGCTCCGGAGGCGTTCCCTCTTCGCGCCCCGGGGCGCCACCCGAAGCGTCCGGCGCGGCCGGTCGCCCCTCGTCGGCGCGCGGGGTCGTCTCGCTCATGGCTGCGAGAGTACCGGCGAGGCAATGGGCGGGCAACGCAGCGAAGCAGCGGCACCGCGGCCACCCGACTCGCGACGGGTGGCCGTGAATGCCTACAGTGCCGTCGGAACGACGGCAGCCTACACCGCCATCGGAACCCGACGGCGAGGCGCTCTTGAGACGGGTTCTAGTCCGGCAGCAGGATCTCGCCGGCCTTCATCTTGTCGGCGATCTCGTCGACGCTCCAGAGGCCGCCTGCCTCGGGCTTGGTCACACCGGTGTGCGTCACCACCTTCATCTCGGCGATGCGGCCGCCGCCCACGAAGAACGTCTTGCCCGTCATGTCCTTCGCGTGGTCGCTCGCCAGGTAGACGACGAGCGGCGACACGAGCGCGTCGGACATCTTCTCCTTGAGCGAGTCGTCCTGGAAGCCGGGCAGGTCGCCCGTCAGTCGGGTGAGTGCCACCGGCGCCAGGATGTGGGCGCGGATGTTGTACTTCTTGCCTTCGATGGCCAGACACCGGGTCATGCCCGCGATGCCCGCCTTGGCGGCGCCGTAGTTCGACTGGCCGAAGTTGCCGTTCAGGCCCGACGTGGACGACGTGTTGATGATCACGCCGCCCTCGCCGCGCTCCTTCAGGTGGTTGAAGACCGGGCGGGAGACGCAGTACGTCCCTTTCAGGTGCACCTGCACCACGATGTCCCACAGATCTTCGGTCGTGTTCGAGAACGACTTGTCGCGCAGGATCCCCGCGTTGTTGACCAGGATGTCGGCCTTCTCGAACGCGTCGATGGCCGTCTTCAGGATGTTCTCGCCACCCTCGACGGTGGCGACGCTGTCGTAGTTGGCCACGGCCTCGCCGCCGGCCGCCTTGATCTCGTCCACGACCTGGTCGGCCATGGCGGTGCCGGCTCCGGAGCCGTCGCGGGCGCCGCCCAGGTCGTTCACGACGACCGCGGCCCCTTCCTTGGCGAGTGCGAGTGCGTGTTGGCGGCCAATGCCGCCACCGGAACCGGTGACAATGGCCACCTTGCCGTCGAGCAGGCCCATGGGGGGTTCTCCTGTCGCTGGGAGTTGGTAAATGGATCGTTCGAATCGGGCGCCTAGCCTAACCGAGCCTTGACTCGGCAATCAACCCTTGGCGTCGGGCCCCTCAGCAGAAGAGGATCGTCCGCAGGGGCGCGAAGGGCTCGAAGCCCAGCTGGTGGTACAGGGCGATGGCCGCCGCGTTGTCGTCGATCACAGCCAGCTGGACGTGGTCCGCCCCGGCCTCGAACGCCTCGTGGCACAGGCGCGACATGCCGGCCCGGGCGTGGCCGCGGCGGCGCGCTTCGGGCCAGGTGTAGACCCCTTGGATGAGCCAGCCCTCCGGGCGCTGCACATCGGCGTAGCCGACGAACACGATCCGGCCGTCCTCCTCCACCACCCGGGCGCGGGGCAGGCGGCCCGCCACCCAGCGCCGGAAGCCGGCGGGATCGCCGTCGAAGGGATCTGGGCGCCCCTCCTCCCGCAGGCTCGCCCGCGCGGCGACCACCAAGGCCTCCAGGTCCCCCTGCTCGGCCGGCCGCACGCGCGAGCCGGGAACCGGGTCGGACCAACACCCGCCCGACGCCCGCACCCAGTAGGCCCGCTCGGTTCGGTCCACCAGGGCGCGGCGACCGCTGGCGAACAGCCGGTCCCAGAGGAGATCCACCACCCGGGCGTCGCTCTTGACCAGGCTGGCGTCGAGATTCTGCAGGAAGGGAAGACAGGGCTCGAGCGTGTCGGTGTCGAGCCCGTGTTCCAGGATCAGGCTGGGGCGCAGCGAAACCAGGCCCCGCACTTCGTCGTCCTGCCATACCGCCAACACCTGGGACGGCGCCTCGCTGGGGGCCGCCGGTGCGCCCACGGCCGCGGTGATGTCGAAGAGCAGCAGGTTCTCGGTGGCCGAGTCGCGCAGATGGTCCAGCGCGCGATCGCGGTCGCGCCGGGTGAGCAGTCGCGCCTTCGGCCGAGACATCCCTTCCGCCTATTCGAGGACCACCAGCACGGTGCCCTCCTCCACGCTGTCGCCCTCGGCCACGCGGAACTCGGCCACGCGCCCCCCGCACGGCGCCTCCACCGGGATCTCCATCTTCATGGACTCGATGATCAGCAGCACGTCCTCTTCCTGGACGGTGTCGCCGACCTGCTTCTCGATCTTCCACACATTGCCCGTGATCTGCGCCTCGACCTCGACGGCCACGCGTCGCCTCCTTCGCCTCGTGCCGCCCGCGGGCGGGGTCCGGAGGCCCATCTTGCCGGCCCTCCGGGCCGGCGGCAAGCGCCGGGTACGGGCGGGGCCGCGCCGGCCCCTGCTAGACTCGCGCGCCTTCGGAGGTTCTCCCGTGCTCGAGACCGTCACCCAAGGCTTCAAGTCCGCGACCGAGCGGCTCAAGGGCTTGCGCGCCCTCAGCGAGGAGAACATCGAGGAGTCGCTGCGCGACGTGCGCATGTCGCTGCTCGAGGCCGATGTGGACCTGGCCGTGGTCAAGGACTTCCTGGCCCGGGTCAAGGAGCGAGCCCTCGGCGAGAAGGTCTCCACCCGCGTCCGCGATGCCCAGGGGCGCGTGCATCGGGCGAGCCCGGGCCAGCACTTCGTTTCGATCTGCCAGGACGAACTCATCCAGCTGATGGGGCCGGTCGACCCGTCGCTGGCCAAGGCCAACGGCCTGACCTCGGTGATGCTGATCGGGCTCCAGGGCGTCGGCAAGACGACGATCGCGGCCAAGCTCGCCCGCTACCTCCAGAAGCGCGAACGCCGTCCGCTGCTGGTGGCCGCCGACGTCTACCGGCCCGCCGCCGTCGATCAGTTGATCACGCTGGGCGAGCGCATCGAAGTCCCCGTCCACCGCGGCCGCGAGGGCCAGGCGCCGCCCGACATCTGCCGCGAGGCGGCGGAGCGGGCGCGCCGGGAGGGCTTCGGCGCCGTTGTGTACGACACGGCGGGCCGCCTCGCCATCGACGATGCGCTCATGCAGGAGCTCGACGACATCGCGAAGGCCGTCGAGCCCGCGAACACGCTGCTCGTCTGCGACGCCCTGATGGGCCGCGACGCGGTCAACGTGGCCCAGGCCTTCAGCGAACGCCTCGAGCTGGACGGCGCGGTTCTGACCAAGCTGGACGGCGACGCCCGGGGCGGCGCCGCGCTGGCGGTGAAGGCCGTCACCGGAGTGCCCATCAAGTTCCTCGGCACCGGGGAGACGGTGGATCGCCTGGAGGAGTTTCGCCCCGAAGGCCTCGCGTCGCGCATCCTGGGCATGGGCGACATCGTGGGCCTGGTCCAGGACTTCGAGGAGGTGGTCGACACCAACCAGGCCGAGGAGGACGCCGAGCGGATCCTGAAGGGCCGCTTCGGCCTGGCCGACCTGCTGACGCAGCTCAAGACCATCCAGAAGCTGGGCCCCCTGCGCGACGTCATGGCCAAGATGCCCATGTTCGGCCAGATGGCCGATCAGGTGGACGAACGCGAGCTGGTGAAGGTGGAGGCGCTCATCAACTCCATGACCCCCGGCGAGCGCAACGACCCGGACTGCATCGACCGCAGCCGGGCCTCCCGCATCGCCCGAGGCAGCGGCCGCAAGCAGCACGAAGTCCACGACTTGGTGAAGCGGTTTCGACAGATGCGCGACATGATGGCCGCCCTGGGCTCGGGCCAAGGCGGCGGGCTCATGTCCCGGATTCCCGGCATGGGCCAGCTGGCCGGCGCCGGCGGGCTGGACCCGGCGAGCCTGCTGGGCGGAGGCGCGGGCGCCCCCCGCTCGAGCGCCACCCGCGCGCGGCGGCCCACGGGCAAGGACAAGAAGCAGAAGCGCAAGCAGGCGCGCAAGTCGCGCAAGAAGGGGCGCAGGAAATAGCCCGTGCCGACGCTGGATACGGAACGGGCGCCGCCCGCTCGGCGTCTGTTGTCGACGACGGTGAATAATCCCCCCGCAGCAAGCGTCTGCCTGGGTGGAAGGCTTTCCCGCCGGCCCCCGGGGAGCAAAATCCGGCCTTTCGGGCCTCACGTTGCCCTCGGAAGTTGCCGATGCGGGATGGACTTATGAAGCGCTCCTTCCTCCTCGCTGCACTCGTGTTGCCGCTGGCGATCCCCGCCAGCGGCGAACCGAACCCGTTCCCCATGCCGGCCGAGCTGGAGCCGGACGTCCCGTTCTGGACCCGGATCTACACCGAGGTCGACACACGCGAGGGGCTGATCCACGACTCCCGCCATCTGGGCGTCGTGTACGAGGTGGTCCGATTCCCCGCCGGCCTCTCGTCGCGGGGACGCGAGCGCATGACCACGCGCATCAAGAAGCGCTACAAGGCCATCCTCCAGAAGCTGGCCCGCGGCAAGCGCCAGGGACTCAGCCGGGAGGAGCACCGGGTGTTGGCCCTGTGGCCGGCGGACGTCAGCTCGCGGACGCTGTCCCAGGCGTCCCGGCGGCTGCGCTTCCAGCTGGGCCAGGCCGACAAGTTCCGGGCCGGCCTGATCCGGGCCGGCGCCTACAAGGACCACATCGAGACGATCCTGCGCGAGCGAAGCCTCCCCAGCGGGCTGGCCGCCCTGCCCCACGTGGAGTCGTCGTACACCCCCCACGCGTATTCGCGCGTCGGCGCGGCCGGACTCTGGCAGTTCACCCGCTCGACCGGGCGCCGCTACATGCGGGTGGACTACGTCGTGGACGAGCGCCTCGATCCGTACCGGGCCAGCACCGCGGCGGCCAAGCTGCTGGAGCACAACCGCCGCTCCACGGGAAGCTGGCCCCTGGCCATCACGGCCTACAACCACGGCGCGGCCGGCATGCGCCGGGCCGTGCGGCGGCTGGGCACCCGCGACATCGCCACCGTCGTCCGCAAGTACAAGAGCCGTACGTTCGGCTTCGCCTCGCGGAACTTCTACGTCGAGTTCCTGGCGGCCCTGAACGTCGCGAGGAACTCCGAGGCCTACTTCGGGCCGCTGGTGGTCGACACTCCCATCGACTACGAGCGCGTGACGCTCGATCACTACGTCTCCGCGAACACCC
>JAKSBN010000494.1 GCA_022361175.1 Pseudomonadota bacterium
CCGCAGACAAGAACTCATCCCCGTAGCCCTCTGTCCGGACCTCTAGGCTGATGCCACCAAGCAGGCTCATGAACTGGCGGACCGTGGCATTCACCTCGGAGACGTCGCGATACGACCACTCCTTCTCATCGTGATGCCAGGCATGCTTGTCCGACGGACCCAGATCGGGGAAGTACTGAGGCTGCGGGTCCGCCCAGTTGAACCCAACCGGAGCCAGCCACAGCGTGTGGCCGAGCTCGTGGAGGATGAGGGGCGTCGGCGGAACTCCGGCAATCGGCCGGAACGGCTTGATGTGCTGGAGGAACGAGCCAACGTTGAAGTATGAGCTCCGCCGGCATCCCGGTACCCCATTGTGAAACGAGACGATGCCAGCCGAGGTCCGTTCGTAGAACACGTTGCTGAAGGGCACGTGGGGGTTGCAGGGTGCGTGAAACATGCCGCGGGTACCCAGTGGGGTCTCGGTTTCCGCCATCCCATAGGCGCCTCCCAGGAACCCGTCGTAGTAGTACAAAGTGACATCCTCACCACGCGCGTGTGGAGGGCACACGCTGCTCGGAAGCAAGCTGTGCGGGCTGCATGCATCCAAGTAGAGCGCGATGATCAGCTCCAACTCCTTGGCCTCGCTCGCATCGAGAATCGCGCGTCCGGGGGTCTTGGGCAGCGCGGCATACCAGGCCGCGGCACTCTGCGCGACGTCGAACTGGACGGGGCTCAGATACTCGTAGCTCACGTCGAGCTGGAAGTAGCCCTTCGTCCCACTCTCGAAATGCTGCTCGAGCTCCCGAGCGAGGTCTTGCAACTCGGCCGCGGTGGTGTAGGTAGCTTCGGGTTCAGCGATCCGCACGATGTGAACCTGGAAAGAATCCACCGGAAACTGATCGAGCCAGGGCTTGCCCGGGTGTTCCGCAGCATTGTGCGTTGCCAGGTCGGGGAGGGGCGGAGGAGCGGGATCATCGTCGAACTGCACGTGGACCAACCGAAGCCCCCGGCTGCAGTTCGTATTGGGGAGCGGGCGATCGACCTGCATGAATACGAGTGATCCATCCTGTTCGACGTGGCCGGGTGGAGAGGGAATGCGCACCTGAGCGATGGCCACTCCCTCGAGATTCTGGTCCATGTCGAAGTAGATCTCTTCATCGCACAATTCGTCCGCGTAGGGATGGCCAAACGCCTCGAGGTGCTCCTGCGGCAGCAACTTCACCTCCAAGAGTGTCGACGAGGCGAGCGGCGGTTCCGGCGCCAAGAAGACCTCCAGCCGATTGGCAGCGGCTTCGACGAGTGCGAATTCTGATGCAACGATGACGAGCTCGTTTGCAGTGACCGTATCCGTCGTTTCCAGGAACGTCCCATCGGCGCGATACAGCCCGAGAGAGATGCCGCGCTCACGCAGGTCGAGCGCAATCTGACGCTCGAGATCTTCATGCCGTGGCAAGATCGACAGCTCATCGAAGGACGTGCTTGCGTCGGCGCCCGCTTCCGCCGCTTCGATGCGATAGCGGCTCGGGTCGTAGCCCAACGTATCGAGTTGAACGCGAAGCGTGCTTCCGGGCCGTGCCGACTGCAGCTCCTGCCAAGGCAGCCGAATGCGTTCGTGGATCCACCATCCGGGTTCTGGATCCGGCCACGGTTCCGGCTCCGGTGTCCGCTCAACGAGTACGTCGATGACATCGCGCAACATTCGGTCCGGCGGCAACGTGAGCTCGATCTCAACAAGCGTTCCTTCGACGACTTCACTTTCTTCGATGGTCACGCTCAACGAGAATGCGGGCGACGAGAAAAGGCCCATCAGCACAAGAGCCACCAAGAACTGCCGCACCTCCCCCACGTCCCACTCCTCCGACCCGCCATGCGGGCAGTGCGCCCGGGTCCGCGCCTAGTTGCAGGCGCGAAGCCGGATCGTCGAATGCGGGGACCTTATGGAGACGACAGGAGAAGGGCTTGAACAAATGGACTGCGCGCGCGGGGCGTGGGATCGGCTACAGCGAGTGCCGCTCGTCGGAGTCGGGGCCGGAATCCCGCGCCGGTGGATGGTCGGCGCTCTCGGCGAACTCGGACGGCGTGTACGAGAAGAGCTGCTTGTGCGTGCGGCTGAGATGTGCCGAATCGGCAAAGCCGCTTTCCAGCGCGGCTCGGGTGACCGACTCTCCGGCGATCAGGTGCGACAGAGCGACCATGTCGCGCAGCCACCGAACGTAGCGCCGCACCGGTATGCCGACGTCTCGAACGAAGAGAACGTTGAGTCGACTGGGGGACAAGCCCACTCGGCGGCCCAGCTCGCCCAGCGAGACGGTTTGTCCGGGTTGGGCCCGCAGGATCCGCAGCGCCTCGTGCACGCGCCCGTCCAGAGAGCGCGGCGTCGCAGAGCCCGAGAGCTGCTCGAAGAGGCCGACGAGGCCGCTGCGGGCGCGTTCGGGCCTCCCGTGATCGTCACAGATGCAACCGCGCAACTCCGCGATGCGGTCGGCCAGGGGTTCGGGATCGACGGCACCGATCCCGGCGGCGGGCAGCACCGCCGCCACGCGTCTTCCCATC
>JAKSBN010000203.1 GCA_022361175.1 Pseudomonadota bacterium
CTGCGCCTCCCCCGGACACTGCCCTCCCCATGATGACTGGCAACGGGCGCTCGGCCTTCGACGAGACTCCCGAGCAGCGCCATGCGCTGTACGAGGAGCTCTGGGAGCGGGGCACCCTGGCGTTCGTCTTCGGCAACTACCCGGAGCTCCTGGTGAACGAGGAGATCAACCGCGAGGTCTGCGAGTTCCTGCGCGGCAAGATCCGCCAGATCGTCCACGACCCCGAGACGGCGGACAAGCTGATGCCGGACCACTTCTACGGCACCAAGCGTCCGATTCTCGACGATGGCTACTACGCGACCTACAACCGCGCCAACGTCACGCTGGTGGACCTGCGGCGAGACCCGATCGAAGCGGTCACCCCGACGGGCGTACGGACCGCGACAGGCGAACACCCCCTCGACATGCTGGTGCTCGCGACGGGCTTCGACGCGATCACGGGCTCGATGCTCCGCCTCGATCCCAAGGGTCGCGGTGGCATCAGCCTGAGGCAGAAGTGGAAGACCCGATACCACAACTACCTCGGCATGATGGTCAGCGAGTTCCCCAACCTGTTCATGATCCACGGCCCCGGAACGCCCGGCGTTCTCTACCTCATGCCGCTCGGCGCCGAGCTCGAGACGGAGTGGATCGCGAACTGCGTGCGCCACCTGCGCGGCCGGGGGTTCGGCGCGGTCGAGCCGACGCACGAAGCCGAAGTGGATTGGGACCGCGCAGTCAATGCGATCGCCGACAGGACGCTCTTCCCTCGCACGGACTCCTGGTACACGGGGGCCAACATCGAGGGGAAGCCCCGCCAATTCAGCGTGCATCTGGGCGGTCCGGCGTACTTCCATCGCATCGCCGAAGTGGCCGACGAGGGATACGAAGGGTGCATCTTCACGCCGGCGGTCTCTAGTCGAACATGATGACCTGGCGCGCGGCCTCGCCCTTCCGCAGGGCCTCGAAGGCGTCGTTCACCTCGTCGAGGGCGATGCGGGCCGAGATCATCTCGTCGAGGCGCAGGCGGCCGTCCAGATAGAAGTCGACGTACCGCGGCATGTCGAACTGGAAGCGGTTCGAGCCCATGAGCGAGCCGGTGACCTTCTTCTCCTGGAGCGTGAGGTCCGCCGCGGCGATCTCCACGGTCTGACCGATGGGGAGGACGCCGACCAGGACCGTCGTGCCGCCGCGGCCCGTCATCTGCACGGCCTGTTCGATCGTGGGCTTGAGGCCGATGCACTCGAAGACGTAGCTGGCGCCGCCGCCGGTCAGGTCCATCACGGCCTGGACGGCGTTCCCATCGGTTGCATCCACGCAGTCGGTCGCGCCGCTGTTGCGGGCGAGCTCGAACTTCCAGGGCTGGGCGTCGACCGCGATGATCTGGCCGGCCCCGGTGATGCGGGCGCCCTGGATCGCGGAGAGGCCGACGCCGCCGCAGCCGATCACGACGACCGAGTCACCGGCGCGGATGTCGACGGTATGGAGCGCCGCACCGAGTCCGGTGGTGATCCCACAGCCGATCAGGCACGCGCGATCGAGGGGCATGTCGTCCCGGATCTTCACCACGCTCATCTCGGTCGTGAGCATCTTCTCCGCGAACGACGAGAGGCTCGTGAACTGGAGGACGGGCTCGCCCTTGGCGTCGGTGAGTGCGGGCTTGAGGTTCCCGCCCGGTCGACCCGTGAAGCCGGCGGTGCACAGGTACGGGCGGCCGCCGGTGCAGAACTGGCACGTTCCGCAGTAGCGGGAGAGGCACGCGATCACGCGATCCCCCTCGGCGACGCTCGTCACGCCCGGCCCCACCTTCTCGACGATGCCCGCCGGCTCGTGCCCGAGGACGCACGGGGGCGGCACCGGGATGCTGCCTTCGAGGACGTGGAGATCGCTGTGGCAGATACCGCTCGCGACGGTCTTGACGACGAGCTCCCCCGGGCCGGGATCGTCGATGTCGAGGTCCTCGATCTCGAGGGGGGCGTTCTGCGCGCGCATCACGGCGGCCTTCATGGCGTTCTCCTGCGTAGGGTTCGAAGGGTCGCTCTTCTTGGAGCCCGGAGAGCGTCGCAGACCGCTCCCGGCCGGGCCAGCGGAAACGCGCCACCGTGCGGCTCTCCTGGTGGCGCGCATCCCAGGTGCCCCTGCCGCCCGTGATCGTCTTCGGGTCCGGGGAGGTCTCGAAGCCCCTACAGGAAGACGAGCGCGTTCATCGCGAGGGCCCGGGCGATCGCTTCGGCGTTCGTGGCCGCATCCAGCTTGGACCGCGCGCTCTGGAGGACCTTCGAGACGGATCGATCGCCGCACCCCAGGGCCCCGGCGACCTCCGACCGCTCGTGGCCGACGGCCAGGAGTGAGAGCGCATCGCGCTCTCGTTCCGTGAGCCCGAGCGTACGGGCGAGGAGACCGAAGTCGAACACGCTGCCGTGAGCCAGCATCAGCGCGGCGCGGAGTCGCCCGAGACGCTCGCCGAGCTCACGACCGTCGGCGCCCCGCGGATCGCGATGGAAGAACATCGTGGCGGCGACGAAGCCGCAACCGAAGGGCGTGCCGAAGGCCAGGCTGTGGCGCAGCCCCGCGTCGCGACACGCGCAGAGGATCGGGAGCGGAAACCGCAACCCGGACTCGCGCTCGATGGCGTCGGCGTCCGTCCCGTGGACGACGACGGGGCGATCCGGCTCGGCGAGGAGCCGTGCCGAGAGCGGGCTCGCCGGCAGGCCCCCCGCCGCGCGATAGGCCTCGACCACCGGGGCTGGCGCGTCCCACCGCTCGACCCACGCGGCGCGCCTCAGGCTCGCGACGTTCTGCGGCAGGAAGACGTAGCAGAGCGCGCCGACGCCCTCTTCCGCCAGCTCGACGCGCAGGATGTGGATCGCATCTTCGAGATCGTCCGCTCCGCGCAACCGTTCGGCCAGGCGGGGCGTGGCGCGCGTCGGGTCGGGCGCTTGGGCCCGTGTGTTCGCGGGCCACGCGGGCGGACCCAGGTCTCCCCGGGCCGCTTCCCGCGCGAGAATCGCGACGCACTCGGTCGTGCTGTCGGCGCGGACCTTCGTGCGCACGGCGGCGAGGTGCTTCTCGCACGTCGACGCGCTGATCCCCAGTCGCTCGGCGATCCTCGACGGCGGCAACCCCGTGGCGAGGAGCGCCGCAGTCGCGGCTTCGCGCTCGGTCAGCCCGTAGGCGTCGCGCAGGCCCGCGGCCACGAGCAGCTGCCCGTTCCGGGTCCCGTGGAGGGTTTCGCTCTGTTCCGGGCGGCGCATGGTGCAGCAGCCGGGAATCTACCTCCGGCAGGCCGCAGCGGCGAACGGGCGGGGCCTAGCTTCGCCGGCGCCCCAGCGCGAAGGCCCCGATCGCGAGGAGGCTCGCGACCCCCGGCTCCGGAACGGGCACCCCGGACTGGCTGAACCGGAGATTGTCGATGGCGACGAAGCCGGGCGTCGAGGCGGACCCCAGGTAGTCGAGCTCGAGGACGATCTTGCTCGCGGTGACCGCAGAAGGCGGCGCGACCGTCTCGTGCAGGGAGCCGTCGGCGAAGACCAGGTTCCCGCCGGTGTCCCAGTACGTGGTCCCCGAGCCGTCGGTCAGTGCGACGGAAGGCCCTGCGCTTCCGTCCGCGCATCCGAAGCAGGCGAGGTCGACGGACTCGAACGTGATCATCACCCCCGGGTCGGCGACCAGCTCCACGGATCCGACGCGCCAGGAGACGTTGACGAGATCGCCGAATCCCCCCGTGTAGAGGACGGAGTCCCCCTGAGTGGCGATGTGTGTGACGACGACGTTGGGCGTCGCGCCTTCCGCCCCGACGAGGTAGGTACCGCCGGCCGCCGCCCCCGTCCCCGACGCGTCGGTGGTCGCGTCGACGACGCGGTTTCCGTAGTCGGAGAAGATCCGGTTGTCCGCGACCGGAAGCGGGTTGACGTCGAACGTGAGGGTCGTCGCGCCGGCGGACAGAGCCACGAGGGCCGACAGGAGTGCAGCAGCAGAAGCGACGAGATGCAGGTGCATGGAGGGCTCCCCGAGCCCCTTCCCATGCCCGAGTAGACAGCAACGGCGCGATTCCCGAAATGGAGAGGATCCTCCAGTTTGGTTCCGACACCGGACGCCGGACGCGCTCGTCTTCCCCCGAGCGGCGGCGACCTCGTGTGGCAGGAGGGTCTCCAGCCCGGTCACGTGGATTGCGCAGTCGGGAACATCCGCCGGTAGTGAGTCGGATCCTGGCCGACGCGGCGACGGAACTGGCTGCGGAAAGTCGCCGGGCTGGTGAAGCCGACGCGCCGACCGATCCGCTCGATGGCGTCACCGCTCGTCTCCAGGAGCTCCTGGGCCCGGCGACGTGGCAGACGAAGAAGACCTTGCTGCCGGGCAAGTCTTCGCGGATGCGCAGGAGCTCGCATCCTGGCTTCGCGAGAACGGACCGCGACTCGGCGTCGACCCTGGGCAGCTCGAAGCTCTCTGGCGGTCGCTCGCCGCGTAGCCCCGGTCGCTCGAGAGAGGTCCGCTAGAACGAGAAGGTCGCGATCACGCGGAACATCCGACCGTCCGCGCCCCCGTCGTTGCGCGCGACCACCTCGCCGTAGCTGGCCTTGAGCCCGATCCCGTAGGGGAGGTTGAGTCCGAGGCTCCCTCCGAGCGCCAAGGACGACTGGGCGTCGTCACCGGCCACCCCGTCGAGAAACGTCTCGCCGCCGTACTCGTAGAACAGGTCGAAGGACACCCACAGCGCTCGGTGGATGTTCTGCGTGATGTGCCCTTCCGCCATGAACAGGGGATCCTGCTCCAACCGGTCTCCGCCGAACGGATCGTCGTTGTCGGCGAAGAGGCCGACGGAGGGAATCAGCTCGACGGTCGTCAGATACGGATCCAGGTACGACCGACCCCGGTAGTAGAAGAACCCGAGGCCCAGCTGGCCACCCCAGCGGTTCCCGCCCAGATTGATGACGCGGTCGGAGTCGTAGTCACCGGTGGGGAGGAGCAGCTTGCCGATGGCCCCCATGGCGAAGCCAGGTTCGAACTCCGCGTACTCGTCCCGCGACAGGGCGGGAGCGCCCACGAGGCCGATCACGGCGCCGAGTTGGATGTCCGCGAGTCCCGAGCTGCTCCCCGACTGCGAGAACCGCCTGAGCTCGACGGTCCCTTCGACCGAGCCGAACGGAATCGCCGCGAACGCTCCCGCAGCGTTTCCGAAGATGCTCAACGGGTGCGTGTACTGGATGACGCCCAGATCCAGGTCCAGGTCAGCACCCTCGATGACGGTGCCGGGACTCGCGCTCTGGTTGCCCCGCAGGAAGATGCCGTACCCCGTGAAGGTGTGGAGATCGTCGGGAACGGGGAAGTAGGCTCGTGGCCCGTCGCCTTGCGCGACGCTCGCGCTCGGAATCCCGACGAGCCCGAGTACCAAGAGAACGGCCGTAGCGATCGGAGTCCGGGCGTGTATCCGACCGGCGAGGCGTAGGCTCCGTCCGGGTCCCGGAGAGCGCCGGATCAAGAGGGGCGGCGGGCTGGAGTCGGGCGCCGACGGAGCAGCGCCAGGCCCAGGGCCACGAGGAGGCCTGTCGCCGGCTCGGGGACGGCGTAGGTCAGGTTGTCGACCGAGAAGCCATCTCCGTTGCCGCCGCCCGCCCCGAACCCGATCTGCGAGATCGTGAACGTGGTGAAGGGCGTGTCGCTGATGAAACCCCAGAAGCGCAGCTGGTCGACGGAGTCCGAGATCGTGACGACGTCGCCGGCGGTGTTGTCGAAGATGACCTGGTCGGTTCGCTGATCTGCGAGCTCCCCGCCGTCGAAGCCGATCGCCGAGATCGGGGAGTCGAAGGTGAGCTGGAAGATCGTGCCGCCGATGAAGGTCGCGCCGAAGATCACGTTCGTGGTGCCGAACTCGGGGTTGGCCACGGGCGGGACGGCGATGTCCCCGCCCGAGAATCCGTTCGGGTCGTTGAACGCCGAGAAGTCCCCGAAGTCGAAGGGCGCCCCCTCGAAAGCGTCGGCCTGGGGAGCGAAGCCCTCGAAGTCCTGGACGGTCACCGCGCCGGCAGCGGCCTCGAAGGTGGCCCGGTCGCTGAACTGGATGATCGCGGCCTCGCCGCGCCCAGCGGGCACGCAAGCCAGGACCACCGAAAGGATGAAGACCCTCTTGCCCATGCTTCTCGCTTGCGGCGGAGAGGTCGGTCCCCGCCCTGACTCCCCCGAGGGCGGGCAGCAGCTGGGCCTATCCGCACGTTCTGAGTGTGATCGCAGCCGGAGCTGCTTCCTCTCTGATGGAGTGGCCACTCGAGGGAAGAAGTGTCAAAGCGCTGCCGGTGCCCTGACGATCCCCCGCAGCCTGCCCTCGAGAGCGCAGGGAAGGAGCAGCCGTGACGCGGCCTAGCGACGCTTGCGCGGGGTCAGTCCTCCACGCACCAGACCCGCTCCAGGCTCTCGCAGCCGCGGCTCGCGGCCTGCCAGGGCACAACCGGGACGGTCGGCGTGGCCACGAGCCAGCTCGGCTCGAGGAAGACGACCGTCCCCTCCAGGAGGTCCGAAGACGAGCTGTAGCCGTTGCAGCTCGCCTGCCCGGGAACCGTGGCGCCCGGGAGGGAGCCCAGTCCGGTCTTGATCCAGCCGCTCGCGGCAGTGGGAGGGCCATGGGGGTCGCTCTCCGCCGTCAAGCCCAATCCGGTGTCGTAGGAGAGGCCCGTGGGAGCCCAGAGCTCGAAGAGCTCCGCCATGTGGAAGCCCGGTGCGCAAGCGGCCTTGGCGTCGCCTCCCTGGGTGGAGGCGTCGGTCAGGTAGAAGCGACGCTCTCCGCGCGGAGTGCAGCTCGCGTCGGTGCAGGCGTTGCCGGCCGTCGCGTGGACGCGACCGGTCACGGCCCGGTGCCCGGCGCCGGACGCGTCGTGGTCGGTCACCACGTTGTGGGCGAACACGCTGGCCGCGCCCTGGAACGACATCCCGCTCCGCCCGACGAGCCGCACCGTGTTGGCGAGCGCGTGACTCCCTGCGCCGACGGCGATGCCCGCGCCGCCGCACCGTTCGACGCTCACGCCCTCCACGCGGGATCCCGCGCCGAGCGAGAGGCACGTGCCGGAGAAGTTCCGCACGGAGCCGCGGACGACCCTCGTGCGCGCCCCTCCCACCGCGGGGAAGGCCGGTCCCGTCACCGCGCTGGAGGATCCCATCGGACAGCTTCCGACGGCACACACTCCGGCGCCAGCGATCTCGAAGCCGTTCAGGTCGATGTGGGCTCCGTCCGTCTGCAGCTCGATCGCGTGGACGTCCGTCAGCACGAGCAGCGGACTCGTGAGGACGTAGCTCTGGGGCGCCGTCAGGGTGATCGGGAATCCCGGCGTGTCTCCTTCGTAGCAGCCGGTGGTGACCGCGCAGGTCTGGCTGAGCTCGACCCGCCCGTCCGTGGCATGGGCGGGCGGGCCGGGGACCCCTGCGAGCAGAAGCGGGATGCCGATCGCGAGGGTGCGCAGCCGGATCATGTTCCGAAGGTGGCCCGACGAGCCGGTTCGGAACTTCAGCGATTCCGTAGCTGTGTGCCTATCCTCGCGGGAGAACATGTGGACGCTCGGCCCCTACCAGCTGGATCCTGCGCGCTTCGCCCTGACCCGGGGAGACGAGCCGATCCCGCTCCAGCGGCGTCCCTTCGACGCGCTCCTCTACCTCGTGACCCACCGCGAGCGGGTCGTCAGTCGGGACGAGCTGCTCGAAGTCGTCTGGGAGGGCGTCGTCGTCACGCCTGGAGCGGTCAGCACCGCGGTCCACGAGATCCGCGGCGCGCTCGGCGATCTCGACAGGCCGCGCCAAGAGCGCTGGATCGAGACCGTGCGCGGACGCGGTTTCCGCTTCGCGGGCCCGGCGCTCCACGAGCCCGAGCGCGTGGTGGTCGAGGATCCGGTTCCCTTCGTCGGCCGGTCGGCGCCTCTCGCAGAGCTGCGCGCCCGGCTGGAGCGACTCCGTCAGGGCACGGGCGGCGTCGTGCTGATCGAGGGCCCGGCGGGAATGGGCAAGACCCGACTGATCCAGGAGATCGCATCGACCGCGGGATCGGTGCCGACGGCTCACTGCGAGCCCGACGGCCCCCCTCTCTGGCCCTTCCTCCAGCTTGCCGGCGTGCTGGGGGCGACGGTCGAGGCCGTGTCTGCCGAGCACCGCTCGCACGTCGCGCGGGTCGACGCCATCGCGGGCCTGCTGCAGTCCGCCGGCGAGCGGGCACCGACGATGGTGGTGATCGAGGACCTCCACTGGGCCGACCGTCCGAGCCTCGCGATCCTCGAGTCACTGGCCGCGCGGATGGCGGCGTTGCCGGTGCTGCTCGTGCTCACACAACGAACGGCCGACGAGCGGGCCGTGCCGGCCCACGGGCTGTCGGAGTCGCCCCTCGTCGACTGCATCCGCCTCGAACCCCTCCAGGTTCGCCACCTGTTCCCGCTGGTCGGGGCGATCCTTGGACGTGTCCCCGCCCCTGAGCTCGTGGGACGCATGGAGCGCGCGAGCGGCGGGAACCCGCTGATCGTGCGTGAGCTCGCGCGCCGCCTGTCGCTCGAGGAGGAGTCCTGGTCGGACGTCCCCAAGCTGGCGCGACGCGTCTTCTCGAGCCGCTTCGACGCGCTCGGCGCCGAGGTCCGACACGGACTGTCGGTGGCCGCGCTGTGCGGCTCGACCTTCGATGCTCCGCTGGTGGAAGCGGCGGCCGGGGAGTCCCTTCCTACGGATCGGAGCTGGGTCCGGGCAGGCGTGCGCGCGGGCATTCTCAGTCCGATGGCCGATCA
>JAKSBN010000037.1 GCA_022361175.1 Pseudomonadota bacterium
CCCGCTCAATCGAGACACAAGCTCGCTTGTCTCCACGTTGATGTATGCAACGCAGTCCAGTCCTCCGTTGTAGTCTGCGACTTCGTCCAGGGCCTCCGCCTGCGCCGGAGTGCGCGGAAAGCCGTCCAGAAGGTATCCGTTCGACTGCTCTGGCCCGTTAACCCACTCTGTCACCATCCCGATCGTGATTTCGTCCGGCACAAGCACGCCGCGCTCCATGTACATCTTGGCCAGCCTGCCCAGCTCCGTATCGCGGCGCTGATGGTCGCGGAACAACTCGCCGGAAGCCACGTGCGGCACGCCAAGGAAGCGCGCGAGTCCGGCGGCCTGTGTGCCCTTGCCGGCGCCCGGGGCGCCCAGCAGGACGATGTGCGTCGCGACGCTCATCGCGAGAGCCTCCCCCGCACGCGCGTGCCCTTGGCGAAGCCCTCGTACTGGCGCGACACCAGGTGCGCCTCGATCTGGCTGATCGTGTCGAGCGCGACGCCGACGCAGATGAGCAGGGCCGTGCCGCCGAAGTAGAAGGGCACGTTCAGGCGCGCCGACAGAATCACCGGGAATACGCAGACGGCAGCGACGTAGACGGCCCCGATCAGGGTAAGCCGCGACAGCACCTGGTCGATGTACTCGGCCGTCTTGCGCCCGGGCCGGATCCCGGGGATGTAGCCTCCGAAGCGCTTGATGTTGTCGGAAACGTCGTGGGGATTCACCACGATGGCCGTGTAGAAGAAGCAGAAGAAGATGATCAGCCCGACGTAGACCAGGTTGTATCCCAGCGCACCGGGATCCAGGTAGTCCTGGATGAAGCGCTGGATGGTCGGGTTGTCGGTGAACTGACCGATCGTGAGCGGCAGCATCAGCAGCGACGAGGCGAAGATCGGCGGAATCACGCCGGCGGTGTTTACGCGCAGCGGGAAGTAGCTCGACCCGCCCTGCGTCACCTTCTTGCCCACCACCCGCTTCGCGTGCTGGATCGGGATGCGCCGCTGGCCGCGCTCCACGAACACGACGCCCGCGATCGTGGCCACCATGATCGCGCCCAGCAGCAGCAGCCCCACCAGGGTGAACTCGTCCGTCCGCACCAGCTCCCCGATGGCCGAGATGCCCGACGGGATGCTGACGATGATGCCGGAGAAGATGATGAGGGAGATCCCGTTGCCGATTCCGCGCTCGGTGATCTGTTCGCCCAACCACATGATGAACGCCGTGCCGGACGTGAGCGTCAGCATGCACATCAACCGGAAGCCCCAGCCCGGATCGAGCACCGCGCCCGTGCCGAACTGCCCGTTTTCGAGGGCCAGCGCCAGCAGGAAGCTCTGAAAGAGGGCCAGCGCGATGGTCGCGTAGCGCGTCCATTGGCTGATCTTCTTCTGGCCTGCGTCGCCTTCCTTCTTCAGCTGCTCCAGGGCCGGAATCACCACCGTCAACAGCTGAAAAATGATCGAGGCGCTGATGTAGGGCATGATGCCCAGCGCGAAGATCGACAGCTGCTCCATGGCGCCGCCCGAGAACAGGTTGAAGAGGCCGAACATGGTGCCCTGCATGTCGCGAAAGAACTCCGCGATCACCTGGGGATTGATCCCCGGCGTCACCACGCTGGCGCCCACGCGGTAGACCGCGAGCATCCCGAACGTGAAGAGGATCCGATCTCGGAGCTCCTTGATCCTCCCGATGTTCTGGATGCCACCGATCATCCCACGAGCTCCACGCTGCCGCCGGCGGCTTCCACCTTCTGGCGGGCCCCGGCACTGATGCGGTTCACCTTGATCTGCAGCTTGGCCGGGGCATCGCCCTCGCCCAGCACCTTCACGAGGGCGCCCTTGCCGCGCACCAGCCCTTGCTTCTTCAGCGCCTCGACGTCCACGACGGCGCCCTCGCCGAACACGGCCAGCTCGGAGAGGTTCACCACCTCCACGTCCTTCTTGAAGCGGTGGTTGGAGAAGCCGCGCTTCGGCACCCGCTGCACCAGGGGCATCTGCCCGCCCTCGTAGTACAGGGGGGTCTCGCGGCCGGACGAGCGGTGCCCCTGGCCCTTGACGCCGCGGCCGCAGTAGCGGCCGGTGCCGGAGCCCGGCCCCCTGCCCACGCGCTTGGGGCGCTTCTGTGCGCCCGGATGCGGCTCGAGTCGATCCAGCATCTGCCTAGTCCTCCAGCACCACGACCAAGTGCGACACCTTGCCGAGCATGCCCCGCACGGCCGGCGTATCGGTCAGCTCCACCACCTGGTGGAGGCGCCGAAAGCCCAGCCCGTGCAGGGTTGCGCGCTGCTTCTCGCCGAAGCCGATGGCGCTTCGCACCTGCTTGGCCCGAATTCGCTTCGAGCCGGCCATCACGCCGTCCGCCCGAGCTGCGCGAGACGGGCATCCGGGTCCCGCAGCTCGATCAGGCCCGCCATCGTGGCGTGCACCACGTTGTGCGGGTTGTTGGTGCCCAGCGTCTTGGTCAGGATGTCGCGCACGCCGGCCGACTCCATCACGGCACGCACGGGACCGCCGGCGATCACGCCGGTTCCCGACGAGGCGGGCTTCATGAGCACGCGGCCGGCCCCGTAGCAGCCGACCACGCCGTGGGGAAGCGTCCCCTCCTGCAGCGGAATCTGGATCAAGCTCTTGCGCGCGCGCTCGACACCCTTGCGGATGGCCTCGGGCACCTCGCCCGCCTTGCCGAGCCCGACGCCGACCACGCCGTTGCCGTCGCCCACGACGACCAGCGCGCTGAAGCTGAAGCGCCGGCCGCCCTTCACGACCTTCGCCACGCGATTGATGTGAATCACGCGGTCGTTCAGCTCGTAGTCGTTCGGGTTGATCAACGATGTTCGCACCAGTGAAGCCATGGTTAGAAGTCGAGCCCCGCTTCCCGGGCCGCATCGGCGAGAGCCTTCACGCGGCCGTGGTACAGGAAGCCGTTTCGATTGAAGACGACCTCCCGGATGTTCTTCTCCTGCGCGAGCTTCGCGATGGCGGTCCCCACCTTCTTGGCCGCCTCCACGTTGCCCGGATACGCCTCGCCCACGACTCCCTTGGAGCGGGACGATGCCGTCGCCAGCGTCTGGCCCGTGCCGGGGTCGTCGATCTGCGCGTAGATGTGCTTCGAGCTGCGGTAGACCGTGAGTGCGGGGCGCATGCTCCGCGCTCGGCCCTTCCGAACCCGCCGCCGCCGGCTCTCCCAGCGCGCGCGCTTCTCGTTTCGAACCTTCTTCTTCATCAGCGACCTCAGCTGGCTCCGGCCTTGCCGACCTTGCGCCGCACGTGCTCGTCCGAGTACCGAATCCCCTTGCCCTTGTAGGGCTCGGGCGGCCGCAGCGAGCGCACGTCGGCGGCAAACTGACCCACCAGCGCCTTGTCCATCCCCTCGATGCGAAGCTTCGTGTTCGCCTCGACCGAAACCTTGAGCCCCTCGGGCACGTCCATGGCCACGGGGTGGGAGAACCCGAGGGCCAGGTTCAGAACCTTGCCCTTCACGTCGGCCCGGTAGCCGACGCCGTGGATCTCCAGCTCCTTCGCGAAGCCCTGCGTCACGCCCACGACCATGTTGTTCACCAGCGCCCGCGCCAACCCGTGAAGCGCGCGATGGCTCTTCTTGTCGCTGGGCCGCTTGAGCTTGGCGACGCCCGAGTCCACCTCCAGCGCGATCTCGCTGGGAATCGAGGCCGAGAGCGCCCCCTTCGGGCCCTTCACCTGGACGTCGTTGCCCGACGCCGAGACGGTCACTCCATCGGGAAGCGAGATGGGAGCGTTTCCAATGCGGGACATCGCTACCAGACCTCGCAAAGCACTTCGCCGCCCACCTTGGCAGCGCGGGCGTCCCGATCACACAGGACTCCCCTCGACGTCGACAGCACGGACATGCCCAATCCGTTTCGCACCTTCGGAATGGACTCCGCACCCACGTAGACCCGACGGCCGGGCCGGCTCACGCGGCGCAGGCCGTCGATGATGTTCTTGCCGGCGCTGGCGTAGCGGATGGAGAGGACGAGCTCCGGGTGCTTCTGGCCGTCGTCCTCGCGCACGTCCGCCAGGAAGCCCTCCTGCTGCAACACCTTGGCCACGGCCAGCCGCAGCTTCGACTTCGGGCAGCGCGCTTCGGCGTGACGGGCGTGACCCGCGTTCCGGATCCGCGTCAGCATGTCTGCCAGGGGATCGGTCATCATGGCTCTGTCCTCAGGTCCGGAAGGGGAAGCCCAGCTGCTCGAGCAGCGCCTTCCCCTCCGCATCCGTCTTGGCCGTGGTGCACACGGTCACGTTCATCCCCGTGATGCGCTCGACCTTGTCGTAGTCCACCTCGGGAAAAATGATCTGTTCTCGCACGCCCAGCGTGTAGTTCCCACGGCCGTCGAAGGCCCGGGGCGACACGCCCTTGAAGTCGCGCACCCGCGGCAGCGCCACGGACACGAGCCGGTCCAGGAACTCCCACATCCGGTCCCGGCGAAGCGTCACGGACGTGCCGATGGCCTGGCCCTCGCGCAGCTTGAAGTTCGAGACGCTCTTCTTCGCGCGTCGGATGTGGGGACGCTGGCCGGTGATGGCCGCCAGCTCCTCCGTCGCTCGCTCCAAGAGCTTCGGGTTCTGCGTCGCCTCGCCGAGGCCGACGTTCACCACGACCTTGGTGACCTTCGGCACCTGGTGGCTGTTCTTGTACCCGAACTCGCTCGAGAGCGTCTTCACGACGTCTCCGCGGTATCGCTCGAGCATCCTGGGAGTCATCTAGAGGACCTCCGGCGCAAGCGAGACGATCTTCATGAAGCGGCGGGCGCGGAGCTCGCGCGCCACCGGGCCGAAGATGCGTGTCCCCACCGGCTCGTTCTGGTTGTCGATCAGCACCGCGGCGTTCTCGTCGAACCGGATGGTCGACCCGTCCGCCCGCCCGATGCTCTTCTTGGTGCGGACCACCACGGCCTTGCGCACCTCACCCTTCTTCACGCGCGCGTTCGGGATCGCCTCCTTGATGGCCACCACGATCACGTCACCCACCGACGCGTACTTGCGGCCGGAACCGCCCAGCACCCGAATGCAGGCCACCTTCCTCGCGCCGGAATTGTCGGCGACTTCCAGCTTGGACTCGGTCTGAATCATCTCGCCCTCCGCTAGACACGCGCCGCTTCCGCGACGGTCTCCTGCACCTTCCAGCGCTTCCGCT
This sequence comes from Pseudomonadota bacterium, assembly GCA_022361175.1. Taxonomy (GTDB): domain Bacteria; phylum Myxococcota_A; class UBA9160; order UBA9160; family UBA4427; genus JAKSBN01. The sequence goes on from JAKSBN010000037.1 coordinate 5,137, forward strand.
TGGAAAGCGGCCGGTGCTCGATGATTCTCACCCGGTCCCCGACACGACACCCGTTCGCCTCGTCGTGGGCCATGAAACGGCTGTAGCGCCGGACGTACTTCTCGTAGCGCCGGTCCTTCACGAGCCGCTCGACTCGGACCACTACGGTCTTGTCCATCCCGTCGCTCACCACGACACCAACCAAAGTGCGTCGCCTGCCTCGCTCGCTCACTTCGTCGCCTCACGCTTCTCGCGCAGAACGGTCTCCGCGCGAGCGATGTCCCGGCGCAGCCCGCTGAGCTTCGCCGTGTTCTCCAGCTGATCGGTGGCGTGCTTGACTTTCGCGCTGAAGAGCTCGTCCCGCGTCTCACGCAGCTTCTGAGCGAGCTCGTCCACCGACAGCTCCCGCAGCTCGGAGGCCTTCATACCGACTCCTCCCGCTGCACGAAGCGCGTCGGTACCGGCAGCTTGTGGGCTGCCAGGCGCATCGCTTCACGCGCCGTCTTGGTGTCCACGCCTTCCATCTCGTAGAGCATGCGGCCCTGCTTCACGACGCATACCCACTCCTCCGGGTTGCCCTTTCCCTTGCCCATGCGGGTTTCCGCGGGCTTCTTCGAGATGGGCTTGTCCGGGAAGATCCGGATCCAGATCTTTCCACCGCGCTTGATGTAGCGGGTCATGGCGATACGAGCGGCCTCGATCTGGCGTGCCGTGATGCGGCCGTTGCCCAGAGTCTGCAGACCGTAGTCACCGAAGGAGAGCTTGTTTCCCCGGTGCGCCTTGCCGCGGTTGCGGCCCTTCATGACCTTGCGGTGCTTGACTTTCTTCGGCTGGAGCATCGCTTACCTCGCCGGCTCCTCGTTCATGCGCTGGGCCAACGGCCCCGTGCGCAGGTCCTTGTCTCCGAGGTCCCCCTTGAAGATCCAGCACTTCACGCCGATCACCCCGTAGGTGGTCTTCGCCTCGGCAAAGCCGTACTCCACGTTGGCGCGGAGCGTGTGCAGCGGCACCCGCCCGTCGCGGTACCACTCGCGGCGCCCCATTTCGGCGCCGCCCAGGCGCCCCGAGCACTGGATCCGAATGCCCTTGGCGCCGAACTTCATGGTGGAGATCATCGCCTTCTTCATCGCGCGCCGGAACGCGACGCGCCGCTCCAGCTGCAGCGCGATGTTCTCGGCCACCAGCTGCGCGTCGAGCTCCGCCTTGCGGATCTCCTTGATGTTGATGAAGACGTCCTTGGACGTGTAGTTGCCCAGCTCCTTGCGGAGGGTCTCCACCTCGGCGCCGCGCTTCCCGATCAGGATGCCCGGGCGCGCGGTGAAGATGTTCACCACCACCTTCTCGCCGGTGCGGTCGATCACGACCTTCGAGATGCCGGCGTGGAAGAGCTTCTTCTTGATGAACTTCCGGACCCGCAGGTCTTCGTGAAGCTGCTCCGCGTAGTTCTTCTCCGCGAACCAGTTCGACTGCCACCCGTAGAGGGTGCCCAGGCGGAATCCGTAGGGATGGACCTTCTGTCCCATGCTTGTCTTCCTACCTCTCGTCCAGCACGACCGTGACGTGGCTCGTGCGACGCTGAATCCATGTGGCGCGACCCTGGGCGCGAGGGCGGATCCGCCACATGCTCGGCCCCTCGTCCACGTGGATCCGGCTCACCACCAGGTTGTCCACGTCGATTCCCGCACTCTGGGTGTCGTTCCGCACCTCGGCGTTGGCCACGGCGGAGCGCACCAACTTCTCGAGCGGGCGGGAGAACCGCTTGTTCGAGACCTGGAGCAGGTTCAAAGCCTCCTCCACACCGCGTCCCCGAATCTGGTCCGCCACCAGCCGCGCCTTGCGGGCGCTGACCCGGTAGTTCCGAAGTTTCGCCGTGACTTCCATATCAGCGCTTCACCCGCTTGTCCGAGGCGTGGCCCGTGAACTTGCGCGTCGGGGCGAACTCGCCGAGCCGGTGGCCCACCATGTTCTCGGTGATGAAGACCGGCATGAAGAGCTTGCCGTTGTGAACGTGGAAGGTGAGGCCCACGAACTCGGGCGTGATCATCGAACGCCGCGACCACGTCTTCACGACCTGCTTCGAACCGGACTGCAGCATCCGATCCACCTTGCGCTGGAGCGAGGGGTCGACGAACGGACCCTTCTTGAGCGATCGCGCCATCTACTTCTTCCCCCGACGCTTGACGATGTACTTGTCCGACCGGGTGTTGTGGCGGGTCTTGTGGCCCTTGGTCGGCTTGCCCCAGGGCGTGCACGGATGCCGCCCGCCCGAGGACCGGCCCTCGCCGCCGCCCATCGGGTGGTCGACCGGGTTCATGGCGACGCCGCGCACGTTGCCCCGCTGGCCCAGCCAGCGCGAGCGGCCGGCCTTGCCGATGCTCTGGTTCTCGTGGTCCAGGTTCCCCACCTGGCCGACGGTGGCCTGGCAGCGAACGTGCACCATGCGCATCTCGCCGGACGGCAGCCGCAGCGTGGCGTAGTTGCCCTCGCGCGCCATCAGCTGGGCGCTGCCTCCCGCCGAGCGCACCAGCTGCGCGCCCTTCCCGGGCTTGAGCTCGATGCCGTGCAGGACGGTGCCCAGCGGGATGCGGGCCAGCGGCAGCGCGTTTCCGGGCTGGATCTCGGCGTCGGGGCCGGACATCACCGTGGCGCCCGGGCGCAGGCCCACCGGAGCCAGGATGTAGCGCTTCTCGCCGTCGGCGTAGTGCAAGAGGGCGATGTGCGCGCTGCGGTTCGGGTCGTACTCCACCGCGGCGACCTTGGCCGGAATGCCGGCCTTGTCGCGTCGGAAGTCGATCTTCCGGTAGCGCCGCTTGTGCCCGCCGCCGCGGTGCCAAGTCGTCACGCGGCCCTGGTTGTTGCGGCCGCCGCTCTTCTTCACCGACCCCGTCACCAGGGACTTCTCGGGACGCGAGCGCGTCACCTCGGCGAAGTCGGTGACGCTCATGCCGCGTCGACCGGCGGACGTGGGCTTGTAGTTCTTGACCGCCACGTTCTCAGACTCCCTCGAAGAACTCGATGGTTTGGCCCTCGGCGAGCTGCACGATGGCCTTCTTCCACTCCGGACGATGCCCCATGTGACGACCCACGCGCCGCGTCTTGCGCGGCTGGCGCATGGTTCGCACGCTGAGGACGTCCACCTCGAAAAGCTGTGTGACGGCGTCGCGAATGTCGTGCTTGCTCGCGCGCGGATCCACCGCGAACGTCACCACGTTCGAAAGCTCGCGCGCTTCCGTGCTCTTCTCCGTCACGAGCGGGCGCCGAATGACTTCGTGAATCTTCACTCGTCCGACTCCTTCGCCGCCGACGCGAGGCGCGTCTCGACCTGGGCCAGAGCGTCCTTCGTCAGCAGGAGCTTCTGGTGGCGGAGCACGTCGTAGACGTTGAGCCCCTCCACCCGCAGCACGTCCACGCCCGGCAGATTCTGTGCCGAGACCTCGACCTGCTCGTTCTCGCCGTTCACCACGATCAGCGTGCTCTCGCTGCCGACGCCCACCGCCTCGAGGATGGCCAGCATGCGCTTGGTCTTGAACTCGTCCAGCACGAGCTCGTCCACTACCGTGATGGCCTCTTCCTGCAACCGCTGCGAGAGCGCGCTGCGAAGCGCGGCCTTGCGGGTCTTCTTGTTGAGCGAGTGCTGGTGGCCCCGCGGCACCGGCCCGAAGACGGCCCCGCCGCCCGCCCACTGGGGCGAGCGCGTGCTGCCCTGGCGGGCGCGGCCCGTGCCCTTCTGGCGCCAGGGCTTGGCCCCGCCGCCGGACACCGCCGACCGGTTCTTGGTCGAATGCGTACCGCGGTGGCGGCGCGCAAGCTGTCGACGCACCTCGGCGTGGAACAGGTGCGGCCTCACGGGGGCCTCGAAGACCTCCGCAGAGAGCTCGACCTTTCCGGCCTTCTTGTTCTTGACGTCGACGACGTTCAGGCTCGCCATGGCTAGAGCTTGATCTCCACGTCTACGCCCGCGGCGAGTTCGAGCTTCATCAGCGCGTCGACGGTCTGGGGCGTCGGCTCCAGAATGTCGATCAAGCGCTTGTGCGTGCGAATCTCGAACTGCTCACGAGACTTCTTGTCGATGTGCGGCCCGCGTAGCACCGTGTACTTGTTGATGTTCGTCGGCAGCGGGATCGGTCCCGCCACGCGCGCACCGGTGCGGATGGCCGTGTCCACAATCTCCCCGGCACTCTGGTCGAGAAGCTTGTAGTCGTAGGCCTTCATCCGAATCCGGATCTTCTGAGTCGCCATTTCGGCCATCGCGGGCTTTGCTCCCTTACTCGATAATCTCGGCGACGACGCCGGCTCCGACGGTGCGACCGCCTTCGCGGATGGCGAAGCGAAGCTCCTTGTCCATCGCGATCGGCGTGATCAGCTCCACCGTCATCTCCACGTTGTCTCCG
>JAKSBN010000411.1 GCA_022361175.1 Pseudomonadota bacterium
ACCCCATCGTGCGGGCCCTCACGCAGATCGCCATCGTCGAGGGATTCGGCGCCATCATTCGCGACGTGCCGGTGCCGCCGCTGGAACGCGAGATCGTCGAGCCCATCGACGGGACCGCGCTGGCCCATTTGTCCCTGGGGCTCTTCGAGGCCCACGCCCGAGACGAAGCCGGGCATCGCGACGAGGGCGGGCACAAGCAGATGTGGGAGGCCGCGCGAGACCTGGCCCTCGACAACCCGAAGATCCCCTCCGACGTGCTGATGAGAATGATGAGCCGTCGATCCGGGCGCGAGCGGCGACGGGCCTTCCCCGAGCTCTCGAGCGAGATGGAGCGCATGCTGCAGACCATGGTCACCGTCCTGGTGGTGGAGGTGTTCGCCGAAGGGACCTTCGCGTGGGGGCGTGGTCTGTTGTCGAATCCCGAGGTCTCGGCGGCCCCGGAAGAGGCCGGGGCGATGGTGAGCTACATCCAGAGCGACGAGTCGCCGCACGTGGAGTACCTCCGAACGGCGCTTTCCGAGGTGCGCGCGCGGCGGCTCCGCACCGTGTCGGGCGAGACCCTCTCCGGGGCGCGCGTGGTGGACGGCATGCTGCACGGGGCGCTGCGCCAGATCACGAGCGACCGCCGCCGCGAGCAGCAGGAGGTGGTGCGGGCCAACCTCGCCGAAGCGGTGACAAAGGCCGGCGCGCCCGCCAGCGTGATGGACGACTTCGCGGCGCTCGACACCGAGTGGGCAGCGCCCGAACGGACCGGCTTCGAACCCGACGCGCGCGAGACGGCGAACGCGTGAACACCGTCACTCGCGTGCGCCGCTCGCTGCGGGTGGCGCGCACCGCCTTGGCGCTGTGGGCGCTCTACAAGATTCCCGCTTGGGTGCGAGCGCGGCTCGGCCGCGAGACTCCCGATCTCGATCCGACGCACGCGCGGGCTGCGCGCATGCTGTTGGCCTGCGCCTTGGATCTTCGCGGCGTGATGATCAAGATGTGTCAGGCGATCGCGACGCGCGCGGACCTGTTTCCGCCTCCGATCGTCGACACCCTCAAGCTGTGTCACGACGCCGTGCCGGCGAAGCCCTTCGCCGAGATCCGAGAAGTCGTGGAACGCGAACTGGGCCAGCCGCTGGAGGCGGTGTTCGCGGATTTCGAGACCGAACCGCTGGCAGCGGCGTCGCTGGCCCAGGTTCACGGCGCGCGGCTGCAAGACGGCACGCCCGTGGCCGTCAAGGTGCAGTACCCGGACATCGAGCCCATCGTCCGCACCGATCTGGCCAACCTGCGCCGCGCCTGCCGCGTCTACGAGCGTTTCGACCCGCAGCCGCTGGAGCTCCTGCCGCTCTTGGTAGAGCTCTCGAACCACTTGGAAATGGAGCTCGACTTCGAGCGGGAGGCGGACTGCGCGGATCGCGTGCGGGCCATCTTCGCCGACGAGCCGAACGTCATCGTGCCGGAGATCCACCGCAAGTGGTCGACGCGTCGCGTGCTCACCATGGAGCGCGTGGGCGGGATGAAGGTGACCGACAAGGCGGCGCTCCGGGCCGCGGGTCTCGCCCCGGAGCGCGTGGTGCAGGATCTCATGCACGTCTTCGTGCGGATGATCCTCGCGGCGGGGTTCTTTCAGGCCGATCCCCACCCGGGGAACCTGTTCGTGCGCGAGAACGGCGGCCTGGTGCTGCTCGACTTCGGGCTCTCGAAGGAGCTGCCCGACGGCTTCGGTCTCGGCTTGTTCGAGCTCATGTTCTCCATGATGACCCAGAACGAAGCCGCCATGATTCGCGCCTTCGAAGAGCTGGGCTTCGAAACGAAGACGGGCGACCCCAGCACCTTCGTCGGCATCGCCCGGCGCATGATGAGGCGCAGTGACACCGGGCGCTTCGAGGGCGAATTCACCGAGGAGATGACGGACGAGCTGTTCGACGCGATTCGCGAGAACCCGGTCGTAAAGGTGCCCAGCGACTTCGTGCTGGTGGGGCGCGTGTTCTCGCTGCTGTCGGGCATCGCTCACACGCTCGGACACCGGGCCAACGTGCTGGAGGCCATGGGCGCCTCGACGGGCTAGCTCGTCGCCCGCGGTACACTGGAAGCGATGTCCGTCTTCGAAGACCACTGCTTTCACTGCAACGTCTCGGTTCCGCCGGGCACGCGCCGCTGCATTCACTGCGGGGGTCGGGTGGGACACCTGGACGATCCCGAGCCCCTCGTCGCCCCGAGCGCCGTCGAGGAAGCGGAGGAGTCGGGGCGTTCCGGCATGCTGCGGGTCGGGCTCGGCGCCATGTGGTTCCTGCTGGCGATCGTGGGCTCCGTGATGCGGGTGTGCAGCGAGTAGTCCGTCAGCTTCTTTTTTCGAATTTTCTGGTTTGAAATTCGAACTCTATGTGCCACGCTCTGCACGCGTGGAATCTGGCTTTCGCTACGCCCAGTTCTGCCCCCTCGCCCGAGCCTCCGAGATCCTGGGTGAGCGCTGGACGCTCCTGATCCTGCGCGAGCTCTTCGTCGGCCCCCAGCGCTTCAGCGATCTGCGGCGACGCCTCATCGGCGTCAGTCCCAGCGTGTTGACCGCGCGGCTCGAGCGGCTGGAGGCGTTGGAGCTGATCGAACGCCGCTCGTGGTCGCCGCCCTCCGCCGCCCGGGTCTACGCGCTCTCGGCCTCCGGCCGGGCGTTGGAACCGGCGCTGCTCGAGCTGATCCGCTGGGGCATGCGCTTCCTGGAGGCCCCGGAACCGGGCGATCACCTGGAACCGGATTGGCTGGTGCTGGGTCTGCGGGCGTTCGCGCGCCCCGGACCGACGCCGCCCCGCAGCTTCGAGGTACGGGTCCACGGGGCGCAGCGCCCGCTTCGCATCGCCGGGGGGCCGGAGGGGACCCGGATCGAGCCCGCCGGTGAGCCCGCCGACGTCCGCCTGGCCGCGGCACCGCTGGTCCTCATGGGTCTCCTGTTCGGGCAGCTGGACGGCGCGACGGCGCTGCGCGAGGGCCAGCTGGAAGCCAAGGGCGACCTCGATGCGCTCTCCGACTTGTCTCGAATGTTCGCGCAGCCGCCCGAGCGGCCGCGCCACGCGCAGCCCCAACCCTGAAGAGAAGGAGCCCCCAATGCCCATCGTCCACGGCGTCAACGCCTCGCCCTTCGTGCGCAAGGTGCGAGTCGTCTTGGCGGAGAAGGGAATCGAGTACGAGCTGAACCCGGTCATGCCGCTGGGCGACAATCCGGAATACCGTCGCAAGAGCCCGCTCGGCAAGATCCCCTGCTTCGAGGACGGGGACTACGTGCTGCCCGATTCGTCCTGCATCGCGGCCTACCTCGAGCGGACGCAGCCCGAGCCGGCTCTGTATCCGGCCGACGCCAAGGAGCACGGGCGGGCCCTGTGGTACGAGGAGTACGCCGACACCAAGCTGGCCGAGGTGTGCGGCACGGTCTTCTTTCAGCGGGTCGTGAGTGCCAAGATCCTGAAGACGGGCTGCGACGAAGCCACGGTGGAGAACGCCGTCAAGGAGCTCCAGCCCCCCGTCTTCGACTACCTGGAAGGCGAGGTCGAGGAGGGCAGCGAGGGCATCGTCGGCGGTCGCTTCGGCATCGCGGACATCTCGCTGGCCTCTCCCGTCGTGAACCTGCAGCACGCGGGCTTCGACATCGACGCCGCCCGCTGGCCGAAGCTGTCGGCTTACGTGGAGCGCGTGCTGGCCCGTCCGAGCTACAAGACCATCGTCGAAGAAGAGCGCGCCTCGTTCAGCGCGCTCTAGCCTCGGTTTCGCTGGTCTCCCGGTGGGGCGGTCCTATACTGCGCTCCCTGCGACGGAGGCAGCGCGATGAAGGTGAAAGCGGCGATCGCCTGGGAGGCCGGACGGCCCCTCGAAGTGGAAACGGCGGAGTTGGAGGGGCCGAAGGCCGGCGAGTGCCTGGTGCGCCTGGCCGCGACCGGCGTGTGCCATACGGACGCCTACACGCTGTCCGGGTCCGACCCCGAGGGCCTGTTTCCCGTGGTGTTGGGCCACGAGGGCGCGGGCGTCGTCGAGGAGGTGGGCGCGGGGGTCACGTCCCTGGCGCCCGGCGACCACGTCATCCCGCTCTACACGGCCGAGTGCCGCAACTGCAAGTTCTGTCTGTCCGGCAAGACGAACCTGTGCGGGGCCATTCGCGAGACCCAGGGGCGCGGCCTCATGCCCGACGGCACCAGTCGCCTGTCCGCGGGCGGCAAGACGCTCCACCACTACATGGGCACCTCGACCTTTGCCGAGTACACCGTCGTGCCCGAGATCTCCCTGGCCAAGATCCGGAAGGACGCTCCACTCGAGAAGGTGTGTCTGCTGGGCTGCGGGATCACCACCGGCATCGGTGCGGTCCTCCACACCGCCAAGGTCGAGTCCGGCTCGAGCGTCGCCGTCTTCGGGCTGGGCGGCGTGGGGCTCTCGGCCATTCAGGGGGCCGTGATGGCCGGGGCCGAGCGCATCATCGCGGTGGACACGAACCCCGCCAAGTTCGAGCTGGCCGGCCAGCTGGGCGCCACGGACTTCGTGGATCCGGGCGCCGTGGCCGACACCGCCGAGGCCATCATCGAGCTGACCGACGGCGGCGTCGACTACTCGTTCGAGTGCATCGGCAACGTGGACGTCATGACCGACGCGCTGCGCTGCGCACACAAGGGCTGGGGCGAGTCCATCATCATCGGCGTCGCGGGAGCGGGCCAGGAGATCCACGCGCGCCCCTTCCTGTTGGTGACCGGCCGCGTGTGGCGGGGGTCGGCCTTCGGCGGCACCAAGGGCCGGACGCAGCTGCCCGGCATGGTCGACCGCTACCTGGCGGGCCGCATCAAGATCGACGAGCTGATCACCGAGACGATGCCGCTGGAGGACATCAACCGCGCCTTCGACCTGATGCACGCGGGCAAGACGATCCGCAGTGTGATCGAGTACTAGATGGTCTCTAGACGCCCGCCACGCGCAGGGCGCCCGCCACCACGAGCCGCAGCGCCACGGCGGTCAGGACCACGCGGTAGAGCCAGAGGAAGACGCGCTCGTTCACGCGTTCGAGAAGACGGCTGCCCAACCAGGTGCCCGTCACCACGGCGGCGGACAGGACCGCCAACAGCACCACGTGGTCGGCGAAGGCGAAGCCGACGGCTCCGAAGAGCGCGATCTTCGTCAGGTGGCCGAGCATCTGGCACGCGGCCTTGGTCCCGATGAGGGCGAAGCGCGTGAGGCCCAGGTTCAGGAAGAAGGGCGCGATCAGCGGGCCGATGGCGCCCACGGTCACGTTCAGGAAGCCGGCCACCGCGCCGAGGGCGAAGAAGCGCCGATTCGGGTCGCTGGCCTCGGGGTGGGCGCCCAGGGTGAGAACGCCCGGCGCCCAGGTCGCCAACAACACGAAGACTCCGATCGCGAGCTTGGTGGCGTCGGGCGGCACCTGGCGTGCGACGGCCAGCCCGGCGATCCCCGCCGGCACCAGCAGGATCCCGTAGCGCAGCAGGATTCCCCACTGCACGTGCTCGCGTTGGATGAACGCGCGCGAGCCGTTGGAGACGAGCTGCACCACGCCGTGCAAGGGGATCACGACCAGCGGCGGCAGGTAGAGCAGCATCACGGCCAAGAGCGTGATCCCGCCGGCCATGCCGACGACCGCGGACAAGACGGCGGTCGCGAAGGCCGCGGCCCCGAGAACGGCGACGACGTCGAGCTCCGGGCTCACGCCTTCGTCCCTCGGTCGTGAAGTTCGTCGCCCCCGCCCGCCGGCCTCACGCGGCCGACGGGACGGGGCCTACGTAGCGGGCAACGGGCCGAATGAGCCGCCCGCGCTCGCGCTGCTCGGTCACGTGGGCCAGCCAGCCCGCGACCCGGGCGATGGCGAAGGTGGGCGTGAAGTGGGTCCGGTCGAGCCCGATGGCGTCCAGCAGCACCGCCGTGTAGAACTCGACGTTGGCTTCCAGCGAACGCTGGGGATAGCGGGCGCGCAGCGCCTCGCCGGCTGCCTCCTCGACGGCGCGCGCCAAGGGCAGGCGGTGTCCGACGGCGTCTCCGCTCGACTCCAGGGTTTCGACGGCTCGTTCGAGGACGGCGGCCCGCGGGTCGCGCACGCGGTAGATCCGATGCCCCATCCCCATGATGCGCCGACCGGCGGAGAGCTCCGCCTCCAGCCAGCTCGCGGCGGCCTCGGGGCGGGCGATGGCGTCCAGCATGTCCAGGACGGGACCGGGTGCGCCGCCGTGGAGGGGCCCCTTCAGCGCCCCGAGTGCGGCCACCACGGCCGAGACCGCGTCCGAGCCGGTGGAGGCCACCACGCGGGCGGCGAAGGTGGAGGCGTTCATGCCGTGCTCGGCCACCGTGGCCAGGTAGGCGTCGAGGGCACGCGCCTGGGCCGGCGTGGGCTCGCGACCCGTCAACATCCGCAGCGTGTCCTCCGCATGGCCGCGGCCCGGGTCCGGCGCCACCGGCCGCTCGCCCGCCTGGATTCGGGCCCAGGCGCCGGCGAAGACCGCCAGCGCCCCCGTCAGCTGCGTGAGCGTCGCCGTCGGCGTCTCGCCCTCGACCCGGTGGGCGAGCGCCGCCCGCAGAGCCTCCATGCCGTCGCACGCCGCCAGGGCGTCGCCGAGGGTGTCGAGCGCGGCGAAAGCCTGCACCCGCGCGGCGGCCAACGCGTCGCGAACCGCCTCCGGCTGTGCCTTGCCCCACCAGAGCAGCGAGCAGACGGCCTCGAACGGGAGCTCCCCCGCCAGGGCCTCCACGTCGTAGCCGCGGATCACCAGGCGCCCGAGGGCGCCGTCGACCTTGGACAGCTGGGTGTTGGCGACGATCACCCCGTCCAGGCCTTCGTGGACGGCCTCCTGGGCCGCTTCGGTCGTTTTCATGGCGAATCGTTCTCCTTGGCGCGCTAACATAGATCATGATCTAATATTGATCAATATATGGAACTATAGACACACGGTGGATCCGATCCACCCAACCGATGAGTGGATTTCATGGCCGTGAAAGCAACTGGGGAAAGCGTCGGCGCGCGAGAAGCGGCGCGCATTTTGGGGGTCAAGTTGCCGACCCTCTACGCCTACGCGAGCCGGGGCCTGGTGCAGAGCCTGCCCGGGCCCTACGGGCGCGCGCGGCGCTACCGGGTCGCTGACCTGGAGCGCTTGAAGGCCCGGCGGGATGCGCGCGCGGGCCACGGGCCGTTGGCGGCCGGCGCGCTGCGCTTCGGCGAGCCGGTCCTGGACAGCGCCTTGACCGAGATCGGCGAAGGCGGCCCGGCCTACCGGGGCCATGCCGCGATCGAGCTGGCGGCCGAGGGCGCGTCCTACGAGGCGGTGGCCGAGCTCCTGTGGACGGGCCAGCTCCCGACCGGGCGTCCCGATTGGGGCGAGCGCCACTTCGGCGTCAAGGTCGATGCGCTCGAGCCGGTCCTGCCGGCGTCGCTGTCGCCGCTCGAGGGCCTGTCCCTGGCCGTGCCGCTGTTGGCTCCCCAGGATCCGGGCCGGTTCGATCTGCGCTCGGACGCGGTGATCCCGCGCGCGCGCGCGCTCATCCAGCGCCTGGCCGCCGCCCTGTCCCCGCATCTGGCCAAGAGCCGGATCGAAGCCGCCATGGCGGGCAAGACCGTGGCGCGCGCCGCGGCCATCGCGCTGGGCGCAGGCCGCGGGCAGGACGGCGTCCAGGCCATCGAACGCGCGCTGGTGCTGTGTGCCGACCACGAGCTCAACGCCTCGGCCTTCGCCGCGCGGGTGGCGGCGTCCACCGGCGCCGACCTGTACGCGTGCGTCTCCGCCGCCCTGGGCGCCATCTCGGGCCCGCGGCACGGTGGGGCGGCCGATCGCGTGGAGGCGCTGGTCTCCGAGATCGGTCGGCCCGAGGACGCCGAGCGGGTGGTCTACGAACGGGCGCGGCGCGGTGAGGGCGTGGAAGGGTTCGCGCACCCCTTGTACCCCGACGGTGATCCGCGCGGCTTCGCCCTGCTCGAGCTGGCGCGGGAGCTGGCGCCGCGGTCGCGCGCGGTGCGGACGTGCCTGGCCCTGGTGGAGGTGATGGAGATCGGCGGCAAGGGGCTGGCCACGCTGGACGTGGGCCTGGTCGCGATCAGCGGAGCCTTGGGGCTGCCGCGCGGCGGGCCGGTGGGTCTTTTCGCCTTGGGCCGATCGGCCGGCTGGGTGGCGCATGCGCTGGAGCAGTACGAGGCCGGCTACCTGGTGCGCCCCCGCGCCCGCTACCAGCGCGACGCGCCGTAGCGGTGGCTAGCGGCGCGCCAGGAAGTCCACCAGCGACAGCACGGCGCCGACGCCGGCCAGGCGGTGGCTGGCCGCGGTCAGGGTGTGGGCGGGACCGACCCGGAACGTCATGGCCAGACCGGCCAGGAAGCGGAACGCGTCTTCGTCGGTCTCGTCGTCGCCCACGTAGAGGACGCGCACCCGCTCGGACCAAGCCGGGCCGTAGCGGCTTCGCAGGACGTGGAGCACCGCGCGCCCCTTGTCCCAGCCGATGGGCGGGCGCGCCTCCAGCGCCTCGTGGGCCGCGCGCGCCTGATAGCCCGCCCCGGTGATGAGCTCGCGGGCGCGTTCGATCAAGGGCTCGCGCGCGTCCGCGGCGACCGCGCGGTAGTGAAACGTGAGCGTCGGGCCCTTGGGCTCGACCCAGGCGCCGTCGCGGGCCACTTCCTCGAGCGCGCGGGCCAGCGTGTCGGTGCGCTGCGCGTAGTGGACGAGATCGTCGTGGCGGAAGTCGAGGCCGTCCGGGCCCTGGATCTCCAGCCCGTGGTTCCCGGCGTAAGTCAGCTCGGGCGCCTTCAGCAGGGTCTGGATGTCCGCCAGCGCGCGGCCGGTGACGATCGCCACGTCGGTGTCGGGGCGGCTCGAGCAGGTGGTCACCGCCTGCCGCGCAGCGGGGGAGAGTCGGGCTTCCGAGGGGTGACCCACGAGCTCGGTCAGCGTTCCGTCGTAGTCGAGAAACAGCGCCAGGTGGGGGCGGGTGAGGTAGGCGTCCAGCCAGCCGTGGAAGTCGGTGTCGCTGAGCGGCGCCAGCACGGGCATCGAGGCTTCGGCCGATTCGAGGAACGAGCCCACCCACGCCTGCACGTTGTCGCGAAGTTCCCGGGCGCGGAGTGCCTCCATGCGCGAGCGGCGTTCGGTTTCGTCCATCTTCAGGGCGCGGTGCAGCGCTTCGGCCGTCTCGTCCACGTTGTACGGGTTCACCAGCAGGGCCTCGCGCATGGTCTCGCCGGCGCCCGCGAGGCGCGACAGCACCAGCACGCCGGGGGACTCGGTCTGACAGGCGACGAACTCCTTGGCCACCAGGTTCATTCCGTCCCGCAGCGGGGAAACCAGGGCGACGTGGGCGTCTCGGTAGAGCGCGGCGAGGCGGGTGGGATCGATCGAGCGGTAGAGGTATCGGATCGGCGACCAGCTGGCGGTGGCGAAGCGGCCGTTCACGCGGCCGACCAGCTCGTCGATCTCTCGCTTCAGCTGCTTGTACTCGGCCACCTGCGATCGGCTCGGTACCGCCACCTGCAGCAGGACCACCCGCTCGCGATGCTCCGGATACCGCTCGAGCAGGCGCGCGAACGCCGAGATCCGCTCGGGAATGCCCTTGGTGTAGTCCAGGCGGTCGACGCCCAGCACCACGCGTTCGCGCTGGGTCTCGGGCTGGGCGGGTGCCTCGCGAGCGCGCTGCTCGAAGTGCTCGTACTCGATTCCGATCGGGAAGGCGCCGACGCGCACCATGCGGTCGCCGTGTTCGATCAGCTGTCGCTGGCGGTCGACGCGGGCGCCCAGGCGCTGTTCCACGCAGTTCAGGAAGTTGTCGACGTAGCCGGGCACGTGGAATCCGACCAGGTCGCAGGCCAACAGTCCCAGCAACAGCTCGCGGTCCCACGGCAGCAGCCGGAAGATGTCGTAGGGCGGGAACGGAATGTGGAGGAAGTAGGCCAGGCGCGTGTCCGGCGCGCGCTGCCGAATGCGCGCCGGCGAGAGGGCCAGCTGGTAGTCGTGGACCCACACCAGGTCGTCGGGACCGGCGGTTTCGAGCACCGCGTCGGCGAAGCGGTCGTTCACGCGCGCATAGGTCTCGAAGTCGCGCGCCTCGAAGCGGGCCAGGCCGGGCATGGAGTGGAGCAGCGGCCACAGGGTGCGGTTGCAGAAGCCGTGGTAGTAGCGCGAGACTTCGCTCTCGCTGAGCGAGATGGTGGCGACGTCGTAGTGCGTCTCGCCGTCGGGGATGGACTCCCCCGCCCGCAGCTCCATCCCCGGCCAGCCGACCCAGGTGCCGCCGCGAGCGCGCAGCACGGGCTCGAGCGCCGAGACGAGGCCCCCCGGCGAGTGCCGCCGTTCGATGCCGCGCGCGGTGCGCTGCAGCGTGAACGGCAGCCGGTTGCTGGCCACCACGATCGGGTGCGAAGTGTGGGCGGACCGGTCCAGCCTCTCGCCTCCTGGTGCAGGCGGACCATACCGCACCGCCGGACGCGCCAGGCGCGACGTGGGCTGGCTTCAGCGCGGGCGGCCGGGCCGGCCCTTGGGATCGATCAGCTCGATGACGTTGCGGTCGGGGTCGCGCAGGAACATCTGCCCCATTTCGGGCCCGAGGCCCGCGACCGGAAGACCGCGGGCCAGCAGGTCGGCGTGGACGGCGGCGTAGTCGTCGATCTCGAAGGCCACGTGGTTTTCGAGCGGGTTGGGGCCGGGTGCGGCGTCCGCGTCGGGGTCTGCCGGGCGCTCGATCAGGTGGACCTGGACGTCGCCGGCCTGGTACCAGGCGCCGGGGAAGCCGAAGTCCGGACGCTCGATCGGAGCCAATCCCAGGAGCTCTTCGTAGAAGCCGCGGGCCCGCTCGAGATCCGCGACGGTGAACGAGACGTGGTGGGCGCGCTTCACCTGCATGGGGCACCTCCGGCCGCGAGTATATCCCGGCCTCGGGCCGCGGGTTCGCCCCTTACGCCGGACGGCGCTGGCCGGCGGGCGTGCACAGGCAGAGGACGTTGCCCACCGGGTCGCGCAGCCGGAACTCGCGGTTGCCCCACGGCCGATCGCTCGGGGGGCCGCCCACCTCGACCCCGCGCTCGGCCAGGTCGCGGTGCCAGGCGTCGACGTCCTCCACGTAGAGGTGCACCACGGCGCCCGGGAACCCGTCCTCTTCTCGCTCGGACAGGTAGAGGACGGCCTGGTCGCGCCGCAGCTGCCGAATAGCGGGGTTGTGGGGCGCGTCGCGCCACTCCCAATCCACCCCGAATCCGAGCCCTTGGACGTAGAACAGCCGGCAGGGCTCCCAGTCGTGGATGCGCAGCGTGGGGACGACCGCTTTCATGCCCCGAGCTTGGCACGCCCTGGCCGAGCTTCAAGCGCGATTCCGGGGCGGATCGCGTCGCAGCTCCCGGTACACCCACTCGGCGCCCGTCGGTGGCGGGGTGCGCAGGCCCTCGATGCGCGCGTGGTCGGGCGCCAGCGCGCAGGCGGGATCGGTCTTCGCCGCGTCGCCGGTGAGGTGGAAGGCCTGGCAGCGACAGCCCCCGAAATCCTGCTCGCGACGGTCGCAGGAGCGGCAGGGCTCGGGCATCCAGGCCTCGCCGCGAAAGGCGTTCATGCCGGGCGCCCGTTCCCAGCACGCCGCCAGGCCTCGCTCCTTCACGTTCCAGAACTCGAGGCCGGGAAGCGTGCCCGCCTCGTGGCAGGGCTGGACTCGGCCTCCCGGCGTCACGACGATCGTCTTGCGGCCCCAGCCTCCCATGCACGGCTTCGGGCGATCGGCGTGGTGGTCCGGCAGCACGAAGACCAGCTCGGGGCGAGCGCTTTCGCGGCGCGCGCGGCGGACCTGCTCCGCCGCCGCGGCCAGGGCTTCGCGCTCGGGCATGAGCGCCGCCCGGTTGAGGCGCGCCCAGCCGTGGAACTGCACGTTGGCCAGCTCGAGCCGCTCGGCGTCCAGCTCGCGCGCCAGCGCGACGAGCTCGGGGACGCGGGCCAGGTTCTCGCGGTGGAGGACGCAGTTCAGCACCAGCGGCAGCCCCAGCTCGCGCACGTGGCGCGCGAACGCGAGCTTGTCCGCGAAGCTGCGCGTACCCGCGATGCGGTCCGCAGTCTCCTCCCGGCTGTCCTGCAGCGAGAGCTGCACGCTGCGAAGTCCCGCCCGCTGCAGCCCCGCCAGCCGTTCGATCGCGCGTCCCGCGCCGGCCGTAACCAGGTGCGAATAGAGTCCCGCTGCGGCCGCGCCGGCCACGATCGACTCCAGATCGGCCCGGGCGGCCGGTTCGCCGCCCGTCAGGCCCACGTGGAGCACTCCCAGCTCTGCGGCCTCGCCGAAGACGCGGCTCCAGTCGTCGGCGGAGAGCGCGTCCCGTTCGCCGAGGCCGTCGACGGGGTTCGAGCAGTAGGGGCAGCGCAGTGGGCAGCGGTAGGTGAGTTCGGCGACGAGGTTGTAGGGCCGCGGCGCGGTCACGCGGCGGACTCGTGCGCGAGCACGCCGAGCCCGCGCATCTTCTCCAGGAACACGTGCACGTCCTCTTCGATGTCCGTGGCGTCCGGGTGCCGCGCCCGCAGCTCGCGGGCCACCTGGTCGGCGCTTCGCTGGCCATCGCAGAGCGACAGGATCTCGTGGGCGCTTTGCGACAGCTTGACGGCGCGCTCGGGCAGCACGACGACGTGGCAGGCCTCGCGCGGGTCGAAGCGCACGAGCGCCGCCGACGCCAGGCTCGGGCGCGAGCAGGCGAACTCGACGGCGTCCAGCAGCTGCCACAGGATCTCGCACTTGCGCTCGAGGGCGCGCAGGCAGCGCTCCTGGTCTTCGTTCTCGCGGGCTTCGGCCAGGACGAACGCCAGACCTTCCCGCGCGTCGCGCGGCGCCTGCTCGGTGCGGCTCTGGAAGTACCGGAGACCCTCCGCATCCACCCACGGGTAGTGCTTTTCGAAGGCGGCGATCCGGGTCTTCATGATGTCGCCGGCGAAGAGCTCGGTCAGGCTGGCGGCCACGGACTCGAGCAGGTCGTGGGACTGCACGAACTCCACGTAGGCATCGCAGGCGGCCCGCACGCCGGGGGTCACGCCGCCCAGGCTCTCGAGATCGTCGCGCGCCAGACCCACGGCTTCGCCCAGACGCAGCCACAGCTCGAGGCCGCCTTCACCGGGCCGCTCGCCGTCGTGGTCGCGGATGCGCCGGATCCACTGGCGCCGGAAGTCCGCGCTTCTGGACTTGGAGAGAATCACGCCGTCCTTGATGGGGATCCGCGTCTGGTAGTAGTAGCGGTTGCGCACCCAGACCTGGATCTCGTCCCGGGTGAGCGTGCCCTCGTGCATCCGCAGGTTGAAGGGATGGCGGTGGTGGTAGCGCTCGTCCCCGATCCGGCGCAGCGCGGCTTCGAACTCCGCGGCCGAGCGAGTCACAGCTCCAGCTCCAGGCCGTCGTGGGCGATCTCGACCCCGGCCGCGCGGACCTGCTCGGCCTCGCGCGACTTGGCGTCCAGAATCGGGTTGGTGTTGTTGATGTGCATGTAGTACGACCGGCCCGGCATGCCGGACAGGGCCACCAGGGTGCCGTCGGGTCCGCCGATGGGGAGGTGGCCCATGGCGTGGGCGTCGGGGGCTCCCGGACGCATGCGCAGGAGTTCGTCGGGGGTGAAGAAGGTGCCGTCCACGAAGCGGCAGTCGGCGGCCGAGAGCTCGGCCAGCGTCGCCGAGTCGAGCTTCTGGAGACCCGGCGCGATCACGACGCGCGTACCCGTCTGGGTGTCGGTCACCCGCAGGCCCACCGTCGTCTCGGGATGGTTCTGGGCCAGCTCGCCCAGGTAGCCCGGGACCTTGCCCGGCACGGGGAAGAAGCGCGCTTCGAGTCGGCCGTCGCGGTCGCACGGGAAGCCCTCGTCGAGCCGGGCCGTCCCCCAGGCGGGCTCCAGCAGCCGAAAGCAGGCGTTGTGGGCCAACACCGTGTCGCGCAGCCACGGCGTCGAGACGATGCGGTAGGGCAGCGACTCGCGCAGAACCAGGAGCCCCAGCGTGTGGTCGAGATCCGCGTTGGTGAGGACCACCGTATCGAGCGGGATGTCGCGGGTGTCCGGTCGCGGCCACAGGCCCGGGAAGTCGGCCAGCTGGTGGCGGATGTCCGGCGCCGCGTTCACCACGGTGTAGCGCTGGCCGTCCGCCGACAGGGCCAGCGAGGGCTGGGTGCGCGGGGGGACGTCCGGGTCCCCCTGGCGCGCCCGCATGGAGTAGGGGCCGCCGCAGTTCCACTGGGGGAGACCGCCACCGGCACTGGAGCCCAACACGCGGATCTTCAACTCGCACCTCCGGTCGAGCGCGCGAGGATACCGCTTCACCGGCCGGGGCCGAGACTCAGGGGATCGGGCAGTAGGCTCCGGGTGCGCCGGCCTTGGCCAGCTCCAGGCAGGGGGTGGGCCCGGCGCCGACCGCGCCGGCGGTCGGGGCTTCGCGCCCGTCCGCCCGCGGTGCCAGCAGCACGACGGCCAGGGCACAGATCAGGGACAGGAGACTGGCCAGAGCGGTCGCGCGCGGGTGGGCGCGCCAGGGCCAGCGGGATGCGGGGATCATGCGGGAGCTCCTTCGCCGTTTCCGCCTCAGTGCTGGGGTCGGAACGGACCCTCCATCGACCAGAGCTGCGCCCGAACGGGACTGTTCCGTCCGCGCGCGCGGGGCCTGTATCGGAAACGGAGTTGGAGCTCTGAATGGGGGAAAGAACCCAAAAAGGGCGAAAAGTAATCACGATTTCGCGACGTTGTGCCTGACGCCACCCGATCTTGGTGATCGGTGTCTCGGAACTCGCTCGACCGCGACGGAGTCGGCTAGGAGCTCATCCGACAGAGGGCGATCCGGATGGTCTCGCCGCCCAGTTCGGCCTCGTGCAGAAAGAAGCCGTCTTCCCGCGGCGGGCCGGACAGGTCCAGCTCCTGGGCCAGGGTCTGCTCGGACAGGTAGTCGCGGTGGGCGGTCACGGCCTGCTTCCAGTCGCCCGGCAGCTCGAGGGCGAGCCGGATCCGGTCCGACACGTGCAGACCGGCCTCCTTGCGCGCCTGCTGCACCGCGCGCACGACGTCGCGGGTCTTGCCCTCCTGCAGCAGGGCCTCGTCCAGATCCAGATCCAGGACCACGATGGCGTCGCCGCCGGGCAGGGCCTCGCACGCGACGCCGTCGCGGGGCTCGAGGCGCAGCTCGTACTCGCCCGCTTCCAGACGCTCGCCCGCCACCTCCACGCCGCCCGGAACGAACGCCCAGTCGCCGCGCTTGGAGGCCGCGATCACCTCCTTGGTGCGGCCGCCCAAGCGGGGGCCGACCGCGCGGGCGTTCACCTGGAGGCGCTGGTGGGCGTAGCGGTCGATCTCCTCGGAGAGCTCGACGGCCTTCACGTTCACTTCGTCCGCGATCAGGCCCGCGTGGGCGCGGAGACGCTCGCTGCCGGGCCCGGCCACGGTCAAGCGGGCCAACGGCTGGCGCACGCGCACGTTGTGAGCGCCGCGCAGGGCCAGCGCTGCCGAGCAGGCGGCGCGGGCGCGGTCCATGCTGGACACCAGCTCGCGATCGCTGGGGAAGCGATCGGCCGCGGGCCAATCCGACAGGTGCACGCTGCGCTCGTCGCTGAGGCCGCGATAGATGACCTCCGACACCAGCGGCAGGAGGGGGCTCGCCAGCTGGCACAGCGTCACCAGCACCGAGTAGAGCGTGTCGTAGAAGTCGAGCTTGTCCTGGTCGCGCTCGGCCCGCCAGACGCGGTCGCGGCTGCGCCGGATGTACCAGTTGTTGAGAGCGTCGATGAAGGCGGAAACCCGGTTGCAGGCCGACGACAGCTCCAGTTCGTCCAAGTCGGCCTGGACGTCCTCGATCAGCTGCCGCGTCTTGGCCAGGACGTAGCGGTCGAGCGGTCCGGTCGCGTCGGTGCGGAAGCGGGCGCGCACGCGGTCGCTGTTCGCGTAGAGCGTGAAGAACGAGTAGGCGTTCCAGATCGGGATGATCACGAGCCGGACCGCGTCGCGGACCACCTTGCCTTCGCGGTCGATGCGCAGCTCGCCGCCCTTCATGAGGGGCGAGTTCACCAGAAACCAGCGCAGCGCGTCGGAGCCGATCGTGTCGAACACGTCCTGGGGATCGGGGTAGTTGCGCAGTCGCTTCGAGAGCTTCTTGCCGTCCTCGGCCAGGATGATCCCGTGGCACAGGCAGTTTCGGAACGGCGGGCGATCGAAGAGCGCCGTGGCCAGCACGTGCATGGTGTAGAACCAGCCGCGGGTCTGGGGCGTGTACTCGGTGATGAAGTCCGCCGGGAAGTGGGCGTCGAACCACTCCCGCTGCTCGAACGGGTAGTGCACCTGGGCGTAGAACATGGAGCCGGACTCGAACCAGCAGTCCAGCACGTCGGCCACGCGCCGCATCTGGCTCTTCCCCGTCGGGTCGTCCGGGTTGGGGCGCACGAGCTCGTCGATCGCCGGCCGGTGGAGGTCGGCCGGCCGGACTCCGAAGTCGCGTTCCAGCTCGTCCAGGCTGCCGTAGACGTCGATGCGCGGATAGGCGGGATCGTCGCTCTTCCAGACCGGGATCGGCGAGCCCCAGAAGCGGTTGCGGCTGATGGACCAGTCGCGGGCCCCCTCCAGCCACTTGCCGAACAGGCCGTCGCGGATGTGATTGGGAACCCAGTTGATCTCCTGGTTCAGCTCCACCATGCGGTCGCGGAAGGCCGTCACCTTCACGTACCAGGAGTTGAGCGCGCGGTAGATCAGCGGCGTGTCGGTGCGCCAGCAGTGCGGATAGTTGTGGAGGATCGTTTCGTGCCGGACGACCGCGCCCCGCTCCTTCAGGTGGCGGATGATGGCGGGGTTCGCCTCCAGGACGTTCTGGCCCTCCCAGTCGGAGACCTCCGACGTGAAGCGCCCCGCGTCGTCGACGGGACACACCACGGGAACGCCGGCGGCCTCGCAGACGGCCATGTCGTCCTCGCCGAACCCCGGCGCCAGGTGCACGACGCCGGTGCCCTCTTCGGTGTCGACGAAGTCCGCTTCCAGCACCCGGAAGGCGTTTTCGGTGGCTTCGAAGTAGGGGAAGAGCGGCCGGTAGCGGCGCCCGGCCAGCTCGCGTCCCCGGACCGTTCCGACGCGCCGCGCGTCGGCCAGCTCGGATTCGTACTTGGGCACCGTCGCCTCGGCCAGGATGACGCGCCGTCCCCCCAGCTCCAGCACGGCGTACTCGACGTCCGGGCCCACCGCGAGGCAGAGGTTGGACGGCAGGGTCCAGGGCGTCGTGGTCCAGGCCAGGAGATCCGTGGGCTGGCCGTCGCCGTCGGGGATCAGCTCGAAACGCACGGTCAGCGCCGGGTCCTGCCGCTCGCGGTAGGAGTCGTCCATGCGCGTCTCGAAGTTCGACAGCGGAGTCTGGGCCGCCCAGGAGTACGGCATGACCCGGTAGCCCTCGTACAGAAGGCCGCGGCGCCACAGCTCGCTGACGCCCCACATGACGCTCTCCATGTAGGACGGGTCCAGCGTCTTGTAGTCGTTCTCGAAGTCCACCCAGCGAGCGGCCCGCGTGATGGTCTTCTCGAACTCGCGCGTGTACTTGAGGACCGAGGTGCGGCAGTGGTCGTTGAAGCGCTCGATGCCGTACTCGAGGATGGCGGCGCGTCCGGCGACCCCCAGCTCCTTTTCGGCCTCCATCTCGGCGGGCAGCCCGTGGCAGTCCCAGCCGAAGCGGCGCTCGACCCGGCGGCCCCGCAGCGTCTGGTAGCGGGGCACGATGTCCTTGATGTAGCTGGTGACGAGATGGCCGTAGTGCGGCAGCCCGTTCGCAAACGGGGGACCGTCGTAGAAGACGTACTCGTTCGAGCCGTTCTCGCCCTCGGGCCGGCCCTCCACGGACGCGCGGAAGATCCGCTCCCGCTCCCAGTACGCCAGCGTCTCCGCCTCCAGGGCGGGAAAGTCCGGTTGGCTCGGGACCTCGGGATAGGGCCGATGGGCCCCGGGTGTCTGCTCCAACTCGCTGCTCATGGAAAGGCCTGGTCTCGCTGTCGACGGGACGCGAGAGAGTACCAGGTGGTCGCTCCGATGTCAGAAGCGCGAAGCCTGTCGTCAAGCACCCGTCCTGCCCAGTCGATGCCGGGCCATGTCTCGTTGGTGGATACAGGGGCAGGATCTCGGGCTGCGGGCCATCGATGCCTTCGTGCCCGACGCCACCGTGGCAGAGGGCGGAGACCCGCTGCGTCGGGCGCGCCTGGCGGTGGCGCTGTGTGGCATCACGCTGGCGATTTGCCTGCAGGCCGCGTTCAACTTCCGGACCGAGCCGGCTGCGCTGAGCGCCGCCTGTTTGCTGGTCGCGGGGGCTGCGGTGGTCGGCCTCGCTCTGCTGCGACTCCGCGGCTTCGTGACCGGTCTCAGCCATCTGGTGCTGGCCGCCGGCTACGTGGTGCTGACCGTCATCAACTTGGCCACCGGGGCGGCGATCCCCGGCGCCTTTCTCAGCAGCATGCTGATCCCCCTGATCGCCACGATCTTGACCGGCGCCCGCTCCGGTGCGGCCTGGGGGGCGGCGAGCATGCTTCAGCTCGCGTTGGCGTTGCACGTGCGCTACTCGGGCTACGAGATTCCGCTGGTGCCGAACGACGCCAGCCTGTTGCTGAACGTCCATCTGGGCGTGCCGCTCGTATTCGCCTCCACGGTGGGCTTCGCGCTCCTCTACGAGTACACCAAGAACTTGACGCTGGGCGAGCTGGCCGAAGCGCGCGACGAGGCGGAGCGGGCCAGTCGAGCCAAGGGCGAGTTCCTGGCCAACATGAGCCACGAGATTCGAACGCCGATGAACGGCATCATCGGGATCTCGGACCTGTTGCTCGACAGCGATCTCGACCCGGAGCAGCGCGAGCTGGCGGAAACGGTGCGCTCTTCGGCGGATGCGCTCCTGGTGGTGCTGAACGACATCCTGGACTTCTCGAAGATCGAGGCCGGCGAACTCTCCATCGAGCGGGTTCCGTTCTCACCGGCCGGGCTCCTGCGCGACGTCAGGGCCCTGTTCGCCAACCAGGCCCGCAGCAAGGGGCTGAGGCTCTCGGTGCACTCCGGCGCCCGCGTTCCGGGAGCCCTCTGCGGGGATCCGACGCGGCTGCGTCAGATCCTCATCAATCTGGTCGGCAACGCCGTCAAGTTCACCTCGTCGGGCGAGGTGCGCGTCGAACTCGATGCCGTCCCCGCCGCCGACGGTGCGGTGGAGCTGCAGTTGTCCGTCAGCGACACGGGCATCGGCATCGCCGGCGACCGGCTTCCCGATCTCTTCCGCCGTTTCACGCAGCTCGATCCCTCGACGACGCGTCGCTTCGGCGGAACGGGTCTGGGGCTGGCCATCTGCCACGAGCTCGTGGAGCGGATGGGGGGCACGATCCGCGTCGCGAGTCAGGTGGGTGAGGGGTCGCGCTTCGAGATCGCGCTGACCCTGCCCGTCGTCGAATCCGTACCGGTCGGGAGCTCGGACGCGGATCCGCACCGCGATCGATCGTATTCCGCCACCGTGCTGATCGCGGAGGACAACGAGGTCAACCAGCGGGTCGTGGCGCGCATGCTGGCGCGGGTCGGGTGCAAGGTGATCGTGGCGAAGAACGGCATCGAGGCCGTGGAGCTGATGGCCGAGGGAGGGATCGACTGCGTGCTGATGGACTGCCAGATGCCGGAGCTGGACGGCTTCGAAGCGGCGGCGGCGATTCGCGCGCTCGAGCGAGAGCGCGGGCACGCGGGCCGGGTCCCCATCATCGCTCTCACCGCGAGCGTGATGGCGGGCGATCGCGATCGCTGTCTGGCCGCCGGGATGGACGAGGTCCTGGCCAAGCCGCTGCGGCGCGAAGCGCTCGCAGCGGTGCTCGAGGATTTCCTGGAAGAGACGGACGCGGGAAGCGGGTAGCCGCGGGCACGGGGAAGAGGGCTCCGGCGAATGGCTCGCCGTGGGCATTGCGTCTCGCCCGCTCGTGGAGACGAGGGAAGGCTCTGCCGCGATCGGTCTCGGTGGGGGGCTGAGCTTTATTTCGCCGGAACCCTCTTCCCCGCGCCCGCTCGCGCGGAGCTGTGCGGACGGTAGCTGTGGGGCGCTTCTCTTCTTTGATTAGAGGGTGAAGGTGAAGTCGTCCACGAGGACGCCGGGCAGGCGGGCGCTGCGGGTGGAGCGGTGTCCGTAGGTGTCCGGGTCCAGGATCCAATCTCGGTCCCGCGTCGAACCGACCCAGTTCTCGCCCAGCATGCGGTAGACCGTCTCGTCGAAGCGCATGGCCTGGATCGGGCCCGCAATCTCTCCGTTCTCCACCCAGAAGGTGGCGAAGCGCGTCATGCCGGTGGTGCGGCACGCGCTGCGGTCCGAGTAGTTCATGTACCAGAGGTTGCTCACGTACAGGCCGGTGCCGAGCTCGGCGAGCACCTGGTCGCGCGGGAGCGCGCCCGCCAACATGTCGAGCGACTGGGGGGCCTCCGACTTCTCGGCCCCGTTGGTGTCGGTGTCGTACTCGACGGCGGAGCGCGGGGAGACCAGGCAGTCCCGGTAGCGGCCCGCCTCGATCAGCGCGACGCGATCGGGCTTGCGAAACCCCTGGGACTGGAAGTCGGGCGCGATGCCCTCCGCCGTGTTCTCCCACAGCGATACGCCCTCGGCCAGCTGCGCATCGCCCGACGCCAGCCGCAGCAGCGGGGTCGTCTTGGTGCGGTGGGCGCGCAGGCCGAAGCCTCCCCAGCACAGGATCTCCATCAGCTCGTGCACGGCCGCCGGGGCCAGGTAGACGCGGTAGCGGCCGGGTTCGAGGCTGCGCGCCGGCCGCGCCAGGGCGGCGAGCTCGCCGTCGGCCCGCTCGAAGCGCGCCTCCAGGTCGGCGGGCCGCCACTCGAAGCCGGCGAGACTGCCCTTCACCGCCCGGTCGGCGCCGCCGTGGACGCTCCAATCGAAGTTCAGGCTGGCGCTCTGGTGCCAGTTGCGATGGCCCAGCGAGCTGGCGAAGCCCGTGCACTGCGAGCCCGACGCCAGGATGCCGACGAGGTCTCGCCCGCGGGCCGCGGCCAACACGTCCTCGGCGGCCGCCGTGCCGCTCGGGAGGGCGTCCGGACGCACGTGGGCGCTCTCGCTGGGTTCCGTGGAGTAGAGCAGGTGCGGGTCGTCGGGCGCGTCGTTGCAGCGGGCCCGGAGATCGCCCACCAGCTCGGCGAGGCGGGGCCGGTCGAGAGCCAGATCTCCGGCCAGAGTGAGGTGCCCCGAGGCGACGCGGCGGCCGCGGATCCACTCGAGCGACAGCTCGTGCTGGACGACGCTGCCCGCCTGGCGGATGGAGGCGCGGTTGAAGCGCACGAAGTCCGAGCTCTCCGACCGAAACGTTGAGGTGTACACTTCGCCGCCGGCCAGAAGCCCGTCGAGGACGGCGGCGATGTCGCGAAAGTAGTCCTGCACTTCACTCTCCGCCGAAGACGTCTACGCCGCGGAAGACGCACGCGGGCGAGGCGTGGCCGACGCGGATCACCTGGTTGGGCTCGCCCTTGCCGCAGTACGGCGTGCCGAGGACCGCCCGCGTCTCCGGCCCGCCGACGCCCGCCAGGCTGCGCCAGAAGGTGGCTGAGACGCCGCGGTAGTTGGGCTTGCGGACCAGGGATCCGAGCTCGCCGTTGCGGATCGTGCGGCCGACCTCGCATCCGAACTGGAACTTGTTGCGCGCGTCGTCGATCGACCACGAGCAGTTGGTCTCCATGTAGACGCCGTCCTCGACGCTCGCCACCAGCTCGTCGAAGGAGACGGCGCCGGGCTCGAGGTTGAGGTTCGCCATGCGGTCGATGGGAGGGCGATTCCAACCGTCGGCGCGGGCGGTCGCGCAGCCCGCGAGGCCAGAGCGCGCCTGGGAAGCCGCTCCACCGAGCCCGCGCAGGAGGACGCCTCGCTCGATCAGCATCTCCTTGCGGGCCGGCAGTCCGTCGTCGTCGAAGGCGTAGCTGGCGAACTCGCCGGCCACGGTCGGATCGAACGAGACGTTCAGCAGCTCCGACCCGTACGCGTAGTGGCCGAACATGTCGGGCGTCACGAAGCTGGTGCCGGCGTAGTTGCGCTCGTCGCCGAGGATCCGATCCAGCTCCAGCGGGTGCCCGATGGACTCGTGGATCTGCAGGATCATCTGGTCCGGCGCCAGCAGGACGTCCATGGAGCCGCTGGGGCAGTCGGGCGCCGAAAGCAGCGCTGCGGCTTCTTCCGCCACCCGCGGCGCCGCCGCGACCAGTCCGATCTCGTCCAGGATCTCCAGCCCGCCCTGGCGCGCGAAGGCGTGGCCGCCGTAGGTGCGGGTCTGCGACTCGCTGCCTTCGTTGGCGGTGGCCTGCAGCATCGGAACCAGGCGGTCGAAGTGCTGGACGACGCGGCCGCCCTCGGAACCCGCCAGGCCGACGGTGCTCTGCGTTCGCCACAAGAGCGCCTCGCGGTCGACGATCTGCGGGCCCGTGAGCGAGCGGTCCAGATCGACCAGCAGCGCCAGCTTGTCGGCCACGGGGAGGGCGTTCCAGTCCTCCCGCACGGCGGACGCGTACTCGCCGTCCGGGGGCAGTTCCGGCGCCGAGAAGGCGGCGACGCCGGCTTCCCGGGCCCGTTCGGCCCAGGCCCCGGCGCGCTCGCCGGCCGCGCGCAGTCCGCTCGTGGAGAGATCGCTCGTGCCCGCGTACCCGACGCCGCCCTGGCGGTAGACGGTGACCATGACGCCCTGGTCGCGCCGGATCGCGGGGGGCTGGACCACGCCGCGTTGGACGTGGAGGTGCTCGTCCTCCTCGTCCACCGAGCGCAGGGTCCACGCGTCGCAGGCGGGTGCGACTTCGCGAAAGCGGCGGACACAGTCGTCGAGCACGTCACCTCCAGGCACATTTACTGCACTCTGGTGCAGTTTTCTCTCACCCACGCTACCAAATGCCGAGCGAGGCAGTCTGCCGGGGGGCTCGCGAAGGAGGCGACGACAGCATGCGAGCGGCGATCAAGCGCGGTCGAGAGATTGTAGTCGACGAGATTCCGGTCCCCGAGCCGGGTCCCGGGGAGGTGCTCGTGAAGACCCTCGCGTGCGGGATCTGCGGCTCCGACCTCCACGCCCTGGCCCACATGGACCAGCTGATCGAGACGTCGCGGGCCTCCGGTCTGCCGGACCTGCTGAGTCCCGATCGGGATCTGGTCATGGGCCACGAGTTCTGCGCTGAGGTCGCGGAGTTCGGCCCCAAGACCAGCGGCCGCCTGGCGGCCGGCACGCCCGTGGTCAGCATGCCGCTCTTGTTCCGGCAGCCGCCGCTGGCGGTCGGCTATTCCAACGAGGTGCCGGGGGGCTACTCCGAGGCGATGATCCTGTCCGAGGGCCTGCTGCTGGAGGTGCCCAACGGGCTGTCGACCGACCACGCCGCCCTGACCGAGCCGATGGCGGTGGGACTCCACGCCGTGGAGAAGTCGGGCGTCAAGCCCGGGGACGCCGCCCTGGTCGTGGGCTGCGGTCCGGTGGGCCTGGCCGTCGTGGCCGCGCTCCGGCTCGCGGAAATCGAGCCGATCCTGGCGGCGGACTTCTCGCCGCGCCGGCGGGCCCTGGCCGAGAAACTGGGGGCGCACCGGGTCGTCGACCCGAACGAGACGCCGCTCATCGAGGTCTACCGCGCGCAGGCTCCCTTCAAGCCGGCGGCGCTCTTCGAGTGCGTGGGCGTTCCGGGCGTGCTCGACCAGATGATGCGCGACGCCCCGCGCGCCGCCCGGATCACCGTAGCCGGCGTCTGCATGGAGGCCGACCGGGTGCAGCCGGCCATCGGGATCAACAAGGAGCTGTCGATCCAGTTCGTCCTGGGGTACACCCCCGAAGAGTTCGCGCGCACGCTGCGATCGCTGGCGGAGGGCGCGATCGACGTGACGCCGCTCGTCACCGGACGGGTCGGACTCGATGACGTGGCCCAGGCCTTTCGCGACCTGGCGAACCCCGAGGCCCATGCCAAGATTCTGGTCGATCCCAGCTTGTCGTAGGAGCCGGTGGCGGGTTCGCGCCGGCCCAGGAGGCGCCCCGCGACGTGCCCGAACTGCCCGAAGTCGAGGTGACCCGGCGGCGCATCGAGCCGCTCTTGGTGAACCGCCGCATCGCTTCGGCGGCGACCACGTCCGACAGCTACTTCTTCGTCACGCCGACGGCCGAGCTGCGGCGACGGGTGAAGGGCCGCAGCGTCCGCGAGCTCGCCCGCCACGGCAAGTACCTGGTGGCCGAGCTGGACGACGCGAGTCGCCTGGTGCTGCATCTGGGGATGACGGGGCAGCTCTTCGGCGCCGGCGCCGCGAGCCTGCGTCTGCTCTCCGCCACCACCCGCTCGGCCCTCGCGCCCGAGGACCAGCAGTCCTTTCGGCCGGACTCCCACACGCATCTGGTGCTGGAGTTCGAGGACGCGGGGCCCGCCGTCTACTTCCGGGACGTGCGCAAGTTCGGGAAGGTCTTGTGGCTGCGACCGGGCGAGGAGCACGCCCGGCTCACCCGGCTGGGCGTCGATGCCCTGCGCGTGGACGGCGAAGTGCTGTTCCGGGCGATGCGCAAGCGGCGCGCCGCGGTGAAGGCGGTGCTGCTGGACCAGTCGGTCGTGGCCGGCGTGGGAAACATCTACGCCGACGAGGCGCTGTACCTGGCCGGGGTGAGGCCGGGCCGGGCGGCCGGGCGGATCACGCGCCGGGAGTGCGAGGCGTTGGCGGCGGGGTTGCAGCGCGTGCTGCGCCGTTCGATCGAGACGGGCGGCGCCAGCATCAGCGACTACGTGAACCCGGACGGCAGCGACGGCGCCTATCAGCGCGAACGCAAGGTCTACGCTCGCGCGGGCGAGCCGTGCGAGGGTTGCGCCGGGCCGATTCGCAAACGCGTCGTCGCACAGCGGGGCACCCACTACTGCCCGCGCTGCCAGCGCTAGTGTCTCGGGCGCAGAGCTCGGCCGACGGCGGTGCGAGTCGGAAGAGGGACACGAGATGCTGAGCTTGGTCGAACTCGAGCGCGCGGCGGCGGCAGCAGAGGCCCGCTTCGCCGGTGCTCGTCTCGAGCGCGTCATCCAGCCGCAGCGCGATCGGGTCGTCCTCGTCTTGTACGGCGGGGCGGTGCGCGAGAAGGGCCAACTGCTCCTGTGCGCGAATCCCGAGACGGCTCGTCTCTCGACGCTCGATCGCGCGCCGAAGGCGCCGCCCTCGCCGCCGGCTTTCGCCCAGTATCTGCGGGCGCACGCGGTCGGCGGCCGGCTCGCGCGCCTGGCCACACGCGGCGGAGACCGTCAGGTGGAGCTGGTGTTCGAGACGCCTGAGGGCCGCTGCGTGCTGTTGCTGTCGCTCTTCGGACGCCGCAGCAACCTGTACGCCCTCGACGCGGACGATCGGGTCGTGGCTTCGCTGCGGCCCCTGTCCGAGACCCGCAGCGAGCTGGCCTTCGGCGAGCCGTGGACGGATCCGGCTTCGGGGGTGCCGCAGCGGGGCCGG
>JAKSBN010000522.1 GCA_022361175.1 Pseudomonadota bacterium
CACTTCGCCGGAATGGAACCCCTCAATCCGCTCGGGCTTGTAGTCCGCGATCCGAAAGCGCGCGTCCCGGGCGAGTTCGCTCAGCAGACTCTCGGAGCCCAGCACGACCTGCCTGCCGTCGGAGTCGCCGCGTTCGACCACCCGACTCACGTGACCCAGGAAACTGCGCTCCGTCACGAACAGCCTGAGGTCCCTCGATTCCACGTTTGCGGCGTGCTCCCGGTAGAACCGCTCGACCTCGTTGGCGTGGGAGTCCTCGAGAACTTGCTCCCAGCGACAGGCCTGCAGGGGCGAATTGCCGAAGCGAATCCTCCCACGCGGCCCGATCGCGAGCAGGATGTAGTCGCACAGCGCCCGCAGTACGGATCCGTGAACACACTTCGCGAAGAAATCGTGGCGCGACTCCTGCGGCCGTCGGTGGTAGACGAAGTTGCACAGGACGAAGACGGAGGAGCCCGGCGCGAAATAGGCGCCCAGCGGGTTCCAGGCCTTGGTGCCGAAATTCTCACGATCGAGGCCGGCGGCGCGCAGGTTCTGTCGCAGCGCTCGATAGACCAGGTTCGGCCGTGAGGAGAACTCGGAGAACCCGTACTCGGGGTAGCGCTCATCCGGGCTGAAGCCGTGCCCAGGCTCCGAGTAGCGCAGATCCCGCGAGGAGACGACGGATGCGAGCACAGGGACTCCTTGGTGGACCTGGGTACCGGCACGGCGCCGGCCGCCTGCCGGCCAGGGACGCCTCGTGCGAATCGGTCAGTTTACAGGAGATCGGGTGCTCACCGCCCTCGCTTGAGAATCGCCTCTCACGCGTCGTCCGGCTCGATGCCCAGTGCCCGCAAGACGTCGCGTTCGAATCTCGCGTAGCCGAAGCGGTCCCGCGCGGCCGCGCGGCCAGCGCGCCCCATGGCGCGGGCTCGCTCCCCGTCGCGCAGCAG
The DNA here is from genome assembly GCA_022361175.1 of Pseudomonadota bacterium. Classification (GTDB taxonomy): domain Bacteria; phylum Myxococcota_A; class UBA9160; order UBA9160; family UBA4427; genus JAKSBN01. Next base: position 933 of record JAKSBN010000522.1, read on the forward strand.
CGATGCCAGGGCGGCGGCGAGAGCGGGCGGGTCGGCGTAAGGGACGTGCAGTCCCGTCTTCCCGTGTTCGACCACGGCGGCGCCCGCGTCTCGGGTCGAGGCGATGCACGGGAGACCGTGCCACATCGCCTCCGCGTAGACGAGCCCGAAGCCCTCCTGACGGCTCGGCATCGCGAATACCGAGGCCGTGCGATAGAGGCGGCTGAGCTGCTCGTCACCGACGCGCCCCACGAAACGAACGCCCCCCGCGTCGATGTCGCGGGCCTTCTGCTCGATCCGCTCCCGGTCGTCTCCGCCACCCGCGATCCAGAGCTCCGCCTCGCTCACCTGGGCGGTGACCTGCGGCCACGCCTCGAGCAGGGCGTCGTGGCCCTTGCCTCTCTCTTCCGCGGACATCCTGCCCACGATCAGCGCGGCCGGACGCCGCTCCAGGACCTCGCCCGCATCGTGCATCCAGCGGTCGATGCGGTCGGGCTCGATGCACAGCTCGCAGATTCGAACCCGATCCGCCGCATCCGGGAAGAGCTCCACCACCTCGTCGTGTGTAAACCGGGAGTTCGTCAGGATGCGCTCGCTGGACGTCACGCCGCGCGCGCGCCGCGACGAGTGCGCCACGTCCAGCTCCCGGCCGTGGATGAACACGACGTGCGGCGACCTGCGAAGGGCGGGCAGGGGCAGAACCGATGCCTGGGTCAGGCCGAGGTGGTCGTAGAAGACCAGGTCCGGCCGCAGTCGGCGCGCCTCGCGCCAGAGCAACCAGACGAACCGCGCCTGCGAACCACGGGCCCACGCCACCGAATCGAACACGTCGGCCAGCCCCGGGCTCGGTTCGTCGAGCAGGGAAACGGCGTCGACGCGCTCGACCCGGCCTTCGGCCTTGGCGGTGGCCAGCGCCCGCAGCACGCAGCGGTTGACGCCGGCGATGCCCCCGTCGATGCGAACACCGGTCAGCCCCAACAGGAGGCGCTTGGACACCCCGAATCCCCTTCCGCGACGACGGCCCTCGGACGCTCACAGCGAAGCCCGGCGGCGCATCCGCCGCTCCGCACGAGGGCTGGTGTCTAACTCGAATCCCGCGCACAAACCACCCGCAATCCCGCCGGCAGCGGCGCTTTCCCCGGAGGGAAAGCGCTCATTTGGTCGTTCGGGGTGCCGATAGGTGTTAGTGTCTTGGGCTTTTCTGAAAGCGCCAGGATCGGACCCGCTTCGGATCCGGCGAACGAAACACATCGGGGACAAGTGAAATCATGCAGGAACTCGGGCTGAACCTGCCGGCAGGCGCACCCCTTTCTCTCACCGCACTCGTGGTCAATCTGGGCGTCGGCTTGGTCCTGTCTCTGCTTCTGCGCTGGCACTTCCAGCGCTTCGGCTCGACGCTCTCGAACCGGACCGAATTCGCCCAGGTGTTCCCACTGATCGTCATGACGACGGTCCTCATCATCACGGTCGTGAAGTCGTCGTTGGCTCTCTCGCTCGGGCTGGTCGGTGCTCTCTCGATCGTGCGTTTTCGAACGCCGATCAAGGAGCCCGAGGAGCTGGCCTACCTCTTCATCGCCATCGCGACGGGGCTCGGACTGGGCGCGGATCAGACGCTTCCCACCGTGCTCGCGGTCGGCGTGATTCTCGCGGCCGTCGGCGCCTTGCGCGCGGCCCGGGCCGGTCGGGAAGAGACGCGGCTCTATCTCAACCTCGACTGGAACCCGAGCGAGGGACAGCAGCGAGCCGTCGACGCGGTCGGCGAGGTGATCTCGCGACATTCGTCGACCGGCGACCTCCGGCGCATCGACTCTCGGGGGGGCTCGGTGTCGATTACGTACTTCCTCGACGTGCCTAACCCGAAGACCGTTTCTGACCTCATCGAGGATCTGCAGCAGTCGTTCCCTGGCATGGGGGTCACGTTCATCGACCAAAACCAGCTTCCGAGCGTCTAGCCCGCAGCGCCCACCGCTTTCCCATGAAACTGCAAGATCAGCCGGAACCCGCGAGACGCCCTCGAACGGCGCGCCGCCGTCTGCCGGTGCTCTGGCTGAGCCTGGCGGCGGTGGGACTGGCCGCCTACACGGTCGCCACGCTCGCAGGCGGCGTCCGTGTCGTCGACGCGATCCGTCCGTCGCTCTTGAGCCTCACGGGAACGACGAGCACCGGGGTCGCGCTGCGCTCGATGATGGGCGCTCCGGTCCGCTTCTTGAACGCACTGCTGGCCGATCACGAGATCGAGACCCTCCAG
>JAKSBN010000050.1 GCA_022361175.1 Pseudomonadota bacterium
GGACGCCGCAGCAACCTGTACGCCCTCGACGCGGACGATCGGGTCGTGGCTTCGCTGCGGCCCCTGTCCGAGACCCGCAGCGAGCTGGCCTTCGGCGAGCCGTGGACGGATCCGGCTTCGGGGGTGCCGCAGCGGGGCCGGTTTCGCTTCGAGTCGGCGTCGGAAGCCGACCTGTTGGCCGCCATCGAGTCCGAGTACCAGGGCCGCGAGACGGCCCGGGCCGAAGACGACCTCTCGCGCCGCATCTCCCAGGTGCTGCGGCGCGAGCGCAAGGCCGTCACCCGGCGCCGCGAGAAGCTCGAGCGCGAGCTGGCCGAGGCCGACCAGGCCAACGAGCTGCAGCGCCGCGGCGAGCTCTTGAAGAGCGCCCTGGCGCAGGTCGAGCCGGGGGCGGCCTCCGTCACCGTCACCGATTGGGATACGGGCGAGCCCGTCGAGGTTCCCCTGGATCCCGCGCTGTCGGCCGTGCAGAACCTGAACGCCCTCTTCAAGAAATCGCAGAAGCTGATCCGGAGGCTCGCGAAGGCGGGCGGCCAGGTCGATGCGGTGGCGGCCCAAGCGGCGGATCTCGAGGCCCTGGAAGCCGAGTTCGCAGCACTCGCGCCGGGTGACGCGGCGGCGCTCGAGGCCTTCGCCGCCCGAGAGCCGGTGGCGGCCTGGCTGCGTCCGCGCCCGGGCGCCGCCCCGCCGTCGTCCGCACCGGCCGAGGCACGCGTGCCGGCCCGTTTCCGGGACCTCCCGCGCCGCTTGTGGCCCCGGCGCTATCAGGGCAGCCACGGGATGGAGATCTGGGTTGGGCGCAGCGACGAGGCGAACGACGTACTGACCACCCGCCTGGCTCGCGGCAAAGACTTCTTCCTCCACCTGGAGAGCTCGCCCGGAAGCCACGTCATCCTGCGCACCGAAGGGCGCTCCGACCCGCCCTCGGAAGCGGTGTTGGAGGCGTGCGAGTTGGCGGTGCACTTCTCGAAGCACCGGCGGGCCACGCGCGCCGACGTGCACCTCGTGCCCATCAAGAACGTGAAGAAGCCCAAGGGCGCGAAGCCCGGTCTGGTCTACGTGACGGGCGGCCGCACCATCCATCTGCGCCGCGAGGAAGCCCGGCTGCGCCGCATCCTGGATGCGCTCATCGAAGACTGAGAATCAGCCGCACTCGAACAGGACCTTGAGCGCGCCGGCGCTCTCGGCCCGCCGCAGCCCCTCGGTGGCCTTGGAGAGCGGCACGCGTTCGCTGATGAGGCCTTCCACGTCGATGCTCTGCGACGCCAGCGCCATCAGGGCCGGCGGGAAGGGGCCACAGCGCGATCCCACGACATTGATCTCGTTGACGACCAGGGGCGAAAGATTCATGGAATGCGAATCCGCCACGGTGGACTTGAGCACGAGCGTTCCGCGCGGTCGGGTGGCCGCCATGGCCAACTCCAGGCCCTGAAGGCTGCCCGTGGCTTCGACCACCACGTCCGCGGGCGCTCGGTTCCAGGCCTCCAGGGTGGCGGTCTCGATGCCGCGGCGGTCCACGATGGCGAGCTTCTCGGCGTGCTTGCCGATGCACAACACTTCGCGACCCGCCCGGTGGAGCACTTGGGCCACCAGCAGTCCGAGCTTGCCGTCGCCCAGCACGATGCAGCGGTCGCCTTCGGTGACCTGGACCTGCTCGAGAATCTGGAAGGCGGCCGCGAGTGGCTCGACGAAGACCGCGGCGGCGTCCGACACCTCGTCCGGCACGCGGTGGAGGTTGGAGACGGGAACCCGGACCAGCTCGGCGAAGGCGCCGTCGGCCTTGTGGATGCCCATCACGCGTCGCTCGGGGCAGTGCCGCTTCAGGCCGCTGTCGCAGTAGACGCACTCGCCGCAGGCGAAGTTGATCTCGCCCACCACGCGTTGTCCGCTCCAATCCTCCGGGCCCTGCACCACCTCGCCCACGAATTCGTGGCCCAGGATCCCGCGGAACGAGCCCATGTAGCCCTTGACGATCTCCAGGTCGGTGTTGCAAACGCCGGCGAGGTCGACCAAGACGACGGCCATGCCGTCTCCCGGCGTCGCCTTCGGATCCTCGCGTTCCTCGACCGTCGCCCGCTCTCCGTCCCACGACAACGCGCGCATCGCACCTCCGAGTCCCCAACAACCCGCGGGAATATATGACCGCCTTCGGCTCCCGTCGACTTCGGGCGCCCGCCCCTACACCCGAGTGCGAAATCCGCCGATGAGACGCTCGAGGGGGGCCGCTTGACGAAGCCGCACGGGAAGCCGGACGCTCGGGCGATCGCGCGGGAGGCCGACGCGCTGGATCGGCGCCTCGCCACCCTGCCCGAGGCGGCCATGCGGCGCGGCGTGGTGCGGGAAGTGCTGGAGTCGCGTTCGCCTGCGGCCGTCTGCGCCCTCGCTTCCCACGTGCTGCAGCGCGCCCCGGTGTCGGGCCCGCTGCGCGACTCCCTGCGCGAGGCCGTGCTCGCCAACCTGCTGGACGCGCACGCCTTGAGCTACGAGCGCCTGCAGGAGATCTACGCCGCGGCCGTGCAGCACGAGTTGGACGACGTGCGGGAGCTCCTCCGCTCGCGGCCGGTGCCGGAGCTGCAGGAGCGGGCACAGCGTCTGCCGGTGGAGATCGCCGAGATCCCGCTCGGCCGCCGGCGCAGCCTGGCCAAGGGAGAAGACCGCTTCCTGCTGGAACGGCTGGCGCTCGATCCCGACCCGCTGGTGATTCGCCACCTGCTCCGCAACCCGCGCTTCGTGGAGACCGACGTGCTCAAGCTGGCGTCGGCGCGGCCGGCGCCGGCATCGACCCTCCAGGAGATCGCCCAGAGCGAGCGCTGGTCGCCCCGGCCGCGGGTGCGGCTGGCTCTGGCGCGCAATCCCACGTGTCCCGGCGAGCTGGCGTTGCAGCTGATCGGAACGCTGGCGCTTCCCGACCTGCGCACGCTGGCGCGCGACCCGGACCTGCCGCCGGCCACGGCTCGGGCGGTGGCCGCCGAGGTGGGGAGGCGGACCGGCGGGGCTTAGTTCGAGTCGGCGGCCTGCGGTAGCATCGGCGCCCTCTGAGGACCCCGTATGCCCCCTCCGGACCTCGATACGACGCTGCGCGAGCAGGATCTCGACGCCCTCGAAGCCGGGTCCTTCGACCTGCTGGTGATCGGGGGCGGCATCACGGGTGCCGGCATCGCCCGCGAGGCGTCCCTGCGCGGCCTCTCGGTGGCGCTGCTGGAGGCCGACGACTTCGCCTCCGGCACGTCGAGCCGCTCCTCCAAGCTGGTCCACGGCGGGCTTCGCTACCTGGCCCAGGGCGAGGTCGCGCTGGTGCGCGAGACCGCGCTCGAGCGCAAGCGGGTGTACGGGCTGGCCCCGCACCTGGCCGAGAAGGCCTGGATGCTCGTACCCGCGCGCAGCCGCGCGGGGCTCTTGAAGTTCCGGGCCGGCATCGCGACCTACGAGAAGCTGGGTGGGGTGGCAGCCGAGGACCGGCACGAGAGTTGGGGGCCCGACGAGCTGCGAGAGCGCGAGCCCGCGCTCGATGTGGATCGCACTCCCTTCGCCTGCGTCTACCGCGAGTACGTGACCGACGACGCGCGGCTCGTGCTGGCCAACCTGCGGGCCGCCCGGGCGCACGGCGCGCGCGTGGTGAACCGGGTCGGCGTGGACGGGATCCTGCGAGAAAGCGGGCGCGTCGTGGGGGCGACGGCCACGGCGACGCCGGGCGATCGCCGGCTGCGGATTCGAGCGGCGTGCGTCGTCAACGCCGCGGGCCCGTGGGTGGAGGCCGTGCGCGCGCTCGACGAGCCCGAAGCGGCGCCCGTGCTGCACCTCTCGAAGGGCATCCACGTGACGCTGCCCGCCGAGCGCCTGCCCGTGCGCCAGATCGTCATCGTCGGCACGGAGGACAAGCGCTCGATCTTCGTGGTGCCGCGCGGCGATACGGTCTACGTGGGTACGACGGACACGAGCTGCGGCCGCGGTGCGGACCGCTGGCCGGTGGCCACGCGCGAGGATGTGGAGTACCTGCTGCGGCCCCTGGAGAAGCTCTTCACCGTGCGCGGGCTCTCGCCCTCCGACTGCATCGGCGCGTGGGCGGGGCTGCGTCCGCTGGTGGCCGAGCCCGGGAAGCGCGCGCGAGAGATGTCGCGCCGGGACGAGATCTGGATCGGCCGCTCGGGACTGGTCAGCATCGCCGGAGGCAAGTTGACGGGCTACCGCAAGATGGCGGAGGAGGCGCTCGACGCCGTCGGCCGGGTGTTGGGCCGCGAGCCGGCGGCGGCGGCGGACGACACGCCGCTGCCGGGCGGCGATTTCGACGGCGATCTCGGGGCGGCGGCCGCCTCGCTGACGGCGCGGGGGGTGGCTCCGCGGGCCGCCGAGCGGCTGGTTCGCCTGTACGGGTCCGAGGCACCGCTGGTGGTGGAGCGCGGCGGCGAGCCGCTGGCCCCGGGTGCGGCGGTGCTCGCGGGCGAGGTGGACTGGGCCGCGCGGGTGGAAGCCGCCGCCACGCTCGAGGACTTCGTGTACCGGCGAACGCGGGCGGCGCTCTACCGGCCGACGGATGCCCGCGCCGTGCTCGAACCCGCCGCCGTGCGCCTGGGCGCGCTTCTGGGCTGGGACACCGCGGAGATCCGGGATCAAGTCGAACGCGTTCGCGCGCGGTTGGCCGCCGACATCGACTTCGCCGCGGCCGAAGTGAGGGAGGAAGCATGAGCGGCATCGTGGAGACCCTGAAGCGGGACCTGGGAGATCGCGTCCTGACCGACCCGGAGGCGCTGGCGGCGCACCAGCGAGACACCTGGGTCCTCGGCGAGCTGCGCGCCTTGGAGGGCACGCTGCCCGCGCCGCCCGCGGCGGTGGTGGAGCCGGAGTCCACCGAGGAAGTCGCGCAGGTGCTGCGGCGCTGTCGCGAGGCGGGGGCGGCGGTGGTGCCGTTCGGCGGGGGTTCGGGCGTGTGCGGGGCCATCGAGCCCGGCGCCGATGCGATCGTCTTGTCGACTCGGCGTCTCACGGGCCTGGTGGCCTTCGATCCCGTCGACGGCACGGCCCGCTTCCGCGCCGGCACCAACGGCCTGGAGGCGGAGGAGCGCATCCAGAAGGAGGGCTTCACGATCGGCCACTGGCCCCAATCGATCGCGCTCTCGACGGTCGGCGGCTGGGTGGCCACACGCGCCGCGGGACAGTACTCGACGGCGTACGGGAACATCGAGGATCTGCTGGTGGCCGTGGAGGCCGTGCTGCCCGACGGCCGCGTGATCCGCACGCGCGAGACGCCTCGCGCGGCCGCCGGCCCGGATCTCCGCCAGCTCTTCCTGGGCAGCGAGGGCACGCTCGGCGTCGTGACCGAGGTGACCTTGGCAGTGCGGCCGCAGCCCGAGGCGAGCCGCGGCCAAAGCCTTCACTTCCCGGACTTCGACGCCGGGCTCGAGGCGATCCGTCGCTTCGTCCAGGCCGACTGGTGCCCCCCGGTGGTGCGGCTCTACGACGGGCGCGAATCCCAGCGGCACTTCCGACCCGCGTGTCCCTCCGGCCGTCACATGCTGATCGCGCTGCACGAGGGCCCCGCGGCGCGCGTCGAGCTGGAGCTCGAAGCCGTGGCGCGCGTGGCTCGGGAGCTCGGAGGCGAGGCGTCCGATCCGGGCCTGGTCGACCACTGGCTGGAGACGCGCAACCAGGTCCCCAGCTTCCGGAGCCTGCTGGACCAAGGCCTGATCGTCGATACGATCGAGGTGGCGGCGACCTGGTCGCGCATTGGCGAGGTCTACCGCCGCGTCCTCGACTCGCTCGGCGAGGTGCCGAGCCTGCTGGCGGCGTCGGCGCACTCGAGCCACAGCTATCGCACCGGCACCAACCTGTACTTCACCTTCGTGGCCAAGCCGGACGATCCCACCGAGCGCGCGAACGTCTATCGCGACTGCTGGCGCCGCACGCTCGAGGCCACTCACGCCGCGGGCGGCGGCATCGCCCATCACCACGGGGTCGGACGGGTGCGCCGCGCGCGACTCGCGGACGAGCTGGGTGAGACGGGCGTCTCGCTGCTGCGCGAGCTGAAAGCGGCCCTGGACCCGGACGGCCTGCTCAATCCGGGCAACCTGCTGCCTGATGTGGACGCGCCTCGGTCGTCGTGACGGGCGAGCACGTTCTCGCGCTCGACCTGGGAACGACGAGCGTGCGCGGGCTGGTCCTGCGCGCGGACGGCGCCGCGGTCGCGGCCGCGAAACGCCGGCTCCCCGTCGCCTTTCCCGAGCCGGGCCGGGTCGAGCAGGATCCCGAGATCCTGTTCGACGCCAGCGTGGAGGTGCTGCGCGCCGCGATCGCGGAAGGCGGGCTCGCGCCCGGCGACCTGACGGGGCTCGGCCTGGTGACCCAACGCGCCACCGTGGTGGCGTGGGACGCCGACACGGGCTGCGCGTTGACGGCCGCGCAGAGCTGGCAGGATCAACGCACGGCCCCGCTCGTGGCCGAGTGGCGCGCGCGCGGCGTGCCCATGAACACCATGGCATCCGCCGGGAAGTTGGCCTGGTGGCTGCGCCACGAGCCCGCCGTCCAGGCGGCGGCGAGGCGGGGTCGGCTGCGGGTGGGGACGCCCGACGCCTGGATCGGCGCACGCCTGGCGGGCGCCGAGGGGCACACGACGGACCTCGGGCAAGCGGGCTGCACGGGGCTGCTCGACGCCGCGACAGGCGCTTGGCATCCGGCGGCGCTGGCCTTCTTCGGGATCGAACCCGACTGGCTGCCGCGCATCGTTCCCACCAGCGCTTGCGCGGCCGAGGTGGACCCCCGCCTCCTGGGTGCCGCCATCCCGCTCGCCGCGCGCGCGGGAGACCAGCAGGCCGCCGCCTTCGCCCAGGGGCTGCGCCGGTCGGGGGCCGCCAAGTTGACGCTCGGCACGAGTGCCATGCTGGATCTCCACGTGGGCGAGAAGCCCGTGCCTTCCCGCGACGGCGCCGTGGCGCTCCCGCTGTGGGAGCTCGAGGACGGCACCCGCGCCCACGCGCTGGAGGGCAACGTGATCACGGCGGGCGCCGCGGTCGAGTGGTTGCTCGACCTGGGGCTCCTGCCCGCAGTCGGCGATCTCGATCGCGTGGCCGCCTCGGTGGCCGACGCGGCCGGCGTCGTCTTCGTTCCCGCGCTCCAGGGGCTCGGAACCCCCCATGCGGACGAAACGGCGCGCGGCCTCTGCATCGGCCTGACCCGCGGAACCAGCCGGGCGCACCTGGTGCGCGCGGTTCTCGAGGGCATCGCCGCCCGCTGCGTCGAGGTTTGGCGCGCGCTGGCGCCGCGGGTGGATGCACTGCCGGTCGACGGGGGCCTGGCCCAGAGCGACGTGCTCCTGCAACTCCTCGCCGACGGCATCGGCGTGCCGGTGGAGCGGGCGGGAGAGACCGAGACCACCGCGCGCGGAGCGGCGTGGCTGGCGGGGTTGGCCTCGGGTCCGACCGGAGCGGCCTGGGGCGAGCTTCCAGCGGGCGCGCGGTTCGCGCCGCGCGCCGCGAGCGGCGCGCCGTTCGCAGAGGCCTTCGCGCGCGCGCTCGCGCGCAGTCGGGGGAGCTAGAAGTCCTCGGCGCCCCGGGCTCGCACCCACGCCAGGTAGCGGGCGGGTGGGACGAACGCCAGCCACATGAAGCCGGCGCCCAGGAAGCCGGCGCCGGACATCAGCAGGCGCGCTTCGTCCATGATGGCCTCGCGGCCGTAGTGGTGAATCAGGAGCAGGCCCACCATGCTGCCCACGCCGGCGGCGGTGGCGCTCGAGCCCCACAGAAAGAAGCGATTGGTGACGACCGGGTCCGCCAGCCCGAGCGAGCGGCGCCGACGCATCAGTCGCCAGTAGCGGTAGGCCTCGGCGGCGCCCCAGAGCAGGCAGGCCGTGCGGGCGGTGGTGCTCAGGTAGCTCCACAGGTGGAGCTCGTCGCTCTGCTCGATGCGGACCACACCGAACGCCGCCAGGTCGCAGACGAGAATCCCCAGCAGCGCCAGCCCCAGCACCACGGCGGCGGTCCGAGCGGCAGCGGACTCCGGGTGGTAGACGCGCCAGTTGAAGACCGCCTTGGCGGCGGCCCCCACGGCCGGAGCCGTCACGCCCACTGCCATCATGGCGGCGCCCAGCGCCAGGGAGCTGCCGTAGGTGAAGGACGCCAGGGTGGTGAAGCCGTAGCCGAGCGGGCCGATGCCCAGTACGCCCATGCCGATCAGGAGCTCGGGCAGCTGGCCCGAGCGGCGCCACAGGAGCAAGAGGCGGATGCCCGTGATCAGACTGACCACGAAGAACGCCCCAAAGCCCAGCAGCGCCACGACCTGCATCTCGACGCACCCTCCCGCCGCCCGTTTCGGCCCTATTCGCGGGCCTCTTGAGCAGATCCCTCGATCTGTTTCCCTTAGGGGATGGCGTGCCGGGGGCTATTCGCTGGTTTTCGCGCCCGTTCCAGGGGGTCGCCAGGCCAGCAGGGCGGGCAGCGTGATCAGGTTCGAGAACAGCATGGCCAGCATGCCGATCACCAGCAGGATGCCGAGGCTCGCCATGCCGCGGTGGGACGAAAAAGCCAGGCTGCCGAAGCTGGCGATGGTGGTGAAGGCGCTGTACGCCACGGCCCGCGCCGTCGTCGTGCCCAGGAGCTCGGTCGGACGGCGCGCCCCCTCCACGGCGCGATGCACGAGGTGGATGCCGCTGTCGACGCCGATGCCCAGCAGCAGGGGCACCACGATGACGTTGGCGAAGTTCCACTCGATGCCCAGGAGCACCATGGTCCCCACGGTGAGGAGCGCACCCAAGCTGAGCGGCAGCAGGACGAGCAGGGTCTCCCAGACGCGCCGCCACAGCAGCACCAAGAGCACCGTGATGAGGAGGGTGGCCGTCACCAGCGCCTGCTGCAGCGAGCGTTCGGTCGCGTGCCCGAATTCCACCAGGTTGACGGCGAGCCCGGTGGCCTCGGGCGAGTGGGCGTAGACGGCGTCCACGAAGCGCTTGAGAGCCAGTTCGCCCGTCAAGTTCTCGCGCGGGAAGATCTGGACCCGCGCCCGGCCGTCGGGCGTCAGCATGCGCGTCCGGAGTTCCGCGGGCAGGTTGGCGAGCGTGACCTCCTGGGGATCCAGCGCGCGCCGAAGGCGGGCGATGTGGTCGGGCAGCTGGCCCAGCAAGAGCTCCTCGAGCTGCGCCAGCGCGGCCTCGCTTTGGCCGCTGAACTCGGCTCGGTTGAGGAAGTGCTGGAGTTCGGCACGCAGGCGCGCTGCGCTCTGTCCCAGGGCCGAGTTCTCTTCGCCGATCCCCGGTCGGCCCAGGAAGTCGCGCAACTGACGCAGCGCCGCGATCTGTTCCTCCACCGGCGGCGGCGCTTCGGCGCGCGCGCCGGCTCCGGTGTCGAGCATGAAGAGCAGATCGCCCAAGATCTCGCGCTTCTCTTCCTGGTCTTCCGGCACGTAGTCGAGCAGCGAGACGACTCGCCCGACGGCGGGCAGCTGGCGGTAGCGTTCCTCGATGCTCTCCGCCGCTTTCAGGTCGGACACCAGCACGTTGGCGAACCAGGGCGAGGTGTGGTCGTTCCGGGCCAGCAGGTCTTCGAAGGCCTGGACCGACTCGCTTTCCGGATCGCGCAGCTTCACCACGTCGGGGTCGAACTCGGTTCGGGTCACCAGCACCAGCGAAACGAGGGCCAGGGCGGCCGAGGCGAACCGCACCGCCGCGCCGCGCCGGTCGATCCAGCCGAACGTGCGCGGCTCGAAGCGCAGGCGGACTTGGTCCTCGGGGTGCGGGTCGAAGCGCAGCCACGACGAGACCAGGGCCGGGAAGAAGGTGAGCGTCTGAAACAGGATGACGACCATCCCGGTGCCGGCGATCAGACCGAGCTCGGCCACGCCCTTGTAGTCCGTGGGAACGAAGGAGTAGAAGCCCATGGCCGTCGTGAAGGCGCAGAGCACGAGCGAGCTTCCCACCTGCCGGGCCGCGTCGCCGAGCGCAGTGGCGTGGTCTGTTCCGTCCCGCCGGCGCGCGGCGTAGCTCATTCCCAGGTGGATCGTGAAGTCGACCCCCAGCCCGATGAAGAGGACCGCGAAGGCGATGGAAACCAGGTTCAGGTGACCGACTCCGGCGGCGGCCACGGCGGCCGTCCACACGAGGCCCGCCAGCAGCGTCGCCAGCGACGCCACGACCAGGGCCACCGAGCGCAGGGCGCGATAGAGGACGGTGGCGACCAGCAGGAAGCAGAAGACACCCGCGACGCCCACGTCCCAGGCGATGCCCCACATCTCGTCGTAGTTGAGGGCCGGATTGCCCGTGACCCGCACGCGGACGCCCTGCTCCGGTCCGAAGCCCGCCTGCGCGGCGGCGTCTCGAATGCGCTGGATCGAGCGTCCGGCCGCCAGCAGGGACGTGTAGTCGAGCACCGGGTCCACCAGGATGACGTGGCGCGTGGTGGGATCGAGCGCCGTTCCCGCCAGCAGGAGCTCTTCCCAGGACACCGCCAGCGGGACTTCCTCGTAGACCGAGACCGTCGCATGGCTCACGCGGTCGAGGATCCGACTCCAGTACTCGGGGGCGTCGTCCTCCGCGCTTCGGTGCTCCAGCGCCTGCTGCACCAGGACCGCCAGCTGCCCGATGCTGGCGTCTCGCTCCAGCTCGGCCAGGATCGGTTGCACGCGCGCCAGGTGGTCCGCGAAGTCCTCGAGGTCTTCGACGTCGCGGTAGAGCAGGCCGTTGCGCTCGAAGAACTCCCCTCCACCCGGGATGTGCACGTCGCGAAACCACTCCGGCTGCGACCGCAAGGCCGCGGCCACGCCGTCGGTGGCCGCGCGGGCGAGTTCGGGCGTCTCCGCGTCGACGACCACCAAGAGCGCGTTGTTCAGGATCGGGAAGAGCTCCGCGAACTCGCGCAGCGCCCGCTGGGACGGCAGGTCGTCGTCCAGGAGCTGGACCGTGTCGGAATTGACGCCCAGGTTCAGTGCGGCGTAGGCGCCGAGGCCGACCGTCGCCACGAGCAGCGCCGTGTTCACCGTCACGGCGTGACGCCGCACGAACGCGACCCAGCGGGTCAACGCGTTTCCGACGGTTGCGTCGATCTCTCGCTTCATCTGCTGTGGGCAGGAGATAGCAGACCGGGCGGCCGGTGGGTGCGCGGCGCACCGGCCGCCCCGGCGACCTAGGCGGTATCGGCGTTCGGTGCCGCTCCTCGATTCGAAGCCGCCTCGCCCGTGTACCACCACGCCCACGCGATGAAGACGCCCTGGAACGGAAGCCGCACCCAGTTCCAGACGGGATCCGCGTCGCCGACGCTGATGCCGTTCACGGCCGCGTGGACGTTGGCGGGAAAGACGGCGATCAGGAGCGCGATCAGCCCCCAAGCGGCCAGAGACCGGAGGCGGGGAACGAGGACCGCCACGCCCAGCGCGATCTCCGCCACCCCGGACAGGTAGACCAGCTCGAGATGCCACGGCAGGTAGTCGGGCATGATCCGCAGGTAGAACTCCGGCCTGGTGAAGTGCGCCACGCCGGCGAACACGTAGAAGCCACCCATGACGAAGAGAAGGGCTCGTTTGACCAGCGGCATGACGCCAGTCTACTCGTTCCCCTCGTCCAAGAGCTCGCGGATCTTGCGGGTCAGCGCCTTCGGCTGGAACGGCTTGGCCACCAGCACGGCGTCGGGGTCGACCACGCGCTGCTGGGTGACCGTATCGGCGGCGTAGCCCGAGAAGTACATGACCTTCATCTCGGTCCGCACGGGGGTCAAGTGCTCCACCAGCTCGGGCCCCCCCATTTTCGGCATCACCACGTCCGTCAGCAGCAGGTGGATGGGCCCCTCGTAGGACGCGGCCACGTGCAGCGCTTCGACCCCGTCGCCCGCCGTCAGCACGCGGTAGCCCTGCTTCTCGATCAAGGTGGCCGTGAGCCGCCGCACCATCTCCTCGTCTTCTACCAGCAGGATCGTCTCGGTGCCGCGCCGGCTCTGCTCTCGGGTGGGCGCGTGTCGGCTCGGCTCGGGGCCGGCGGCCTGGACGTAGGGCAGGCAGATCTCGAAGGTGGTCCCGATCTCGGGAGCGCTGCGAACCCGCACGTGGCCGTCGCTCTGCCCCACGATCCCGTAGACGATCGACAGGCCGAGCCCCGTCCCCTTGCCGGTCTCCTTGGTGGTGAAGAACGGCTCGAAGACGCGCTCGCGGGTCTCCTCGTCCATGCCGCAGCCGGTGTCGACCACGCAGAGCTGGACGTAGCGGCCGGGCGCGCTGGCGCCGCGCCGCTCCGCCTGCTCCTCGTCCAGCTCGATCTCGCGAGTGGTGAGGGTGAGGCAGCCCTGGCCGTTCATGGCGTCGCGGGCGTTCACGACCAGGTTCAGGATCAGCTGCTCGATCTGGCCCGGGTCCGCGCGCACCAGTCCGAGCTCCGGGTGCAGCTCCTGCTCGAGCTGAACTCCTTCTCCCACCAGGCTCGACAGCATGCCCAGCATGTCCTCGATCACCCGGTTCAGGTGCACGAGCTGAGGCTGGAGGACCTGGCGTCGGCTGAAGGCGAGCAGCTGCCGGATCAGCGACACGGCGCGGTGGGAAGCCCGCTCCATCTCGACGACGGCCTTGTAGTGCGAATCCTCGTCCTTCATCTCCTCCAGCAGCGAGGCGCAGTAGCCCGTCACCACCGTGAGCAGATTGTTGAAGTCGTGGGCCATGCCGCCCGCCAACAGGCCCATCGCCTCCATCTTCTGGGAGTGGCGGAGCTGGTCTTCCAGGCGCCGGCGCTCGGTCAAGTCGCGCACGATGATCTGGTAGCGGTCGCGGCTCATCTGCTTGGCGCTCATCTCGACCCAGACCGTCGCGCCGTCCTTGCAGACCAGCTGAAGCTCCTGGATGACGGTCTTGCCCGCCCTCAGGTCCTCCCATTCGAGCTCGGTCTTCTCGTCGCCGGCGCTGTGGATCACGTCGTCCAGCGAGAGGGAGGAGGCCTCTTCGCGCGAGTAGCCGAGCATCTCCAGGCCGGCGGGATTGAGCGACAGGAAGCGGCCCACCGGGTCGATGGTGGCGATCACGTCGGAGGCCTGCTCGACCAGCATCCGGTATTGCACCGAGCTGGCGCGGTAGGCCTCGACGAGCTTCTCCCGTTCGCCCAGGAACTGCTCCAGGGCAGCGATGCGGCTCTCGAGTGCCGCGATGTTCGAGTTTCGGGTCTGGTCGGACACGGCTCCCCACTGGCCGGTTGCCCCAGCCGCTTTGCCCATCGGCCGCATCGGCTCTTTCGTTGAGCCGACGGCCGGCTCGCGCGCGTCCTGCGCGCCCGGGAGCCAAAGCGGCAAAGGGAGACGGCCCCGCAACGGTACCGCTCTCCCAGCCACGCAGTCGCTCTGGGGCGAAATGGGTCAAAAACCCATCGGCTCGGGGGGCCGACGCCGGTGGCGTTCAAGGCGTTCCTGGGAGCGCTCCTCCAGGCGGCCTCGGGGTTGGCAGCGGGAGCTTGTGCAGGGCGAAAACGGGACCACCCCCCGGTGCGCGCCGGGGGGTGGCGGGGTCCACGAGGGAGTTCGTGGAGCGGAAAACGAGGAGCCTATACGACGGACCGCCGCCGGCCGGCCACGGCCAGCCCACCCAGGCCGAGGCCCAGGAGCAGCGTGGAGCGCGCCTCCGGCACGACGATGGCGAAGTTGTCGAGCAGCGCGCGGTCGTTGCCGACCGAGGAGATGACGGCATAGGCGATGCTGACGCTCTCCGTGGCGCCGGCGTAGCCGCGGCGGTCGAAGCCCGTGAGGCCGGGCGACTGGCTCGCGATGGTGTAGGAGCCCAAGAGGTTGTCGAGCGAGTCGTAGGTCTCCAGCGTCCAGTCGATGTCGAGCGCGTTCAGGTCGAAGCCGAAGGCCGAGACCGGCTGCACGAAATCGATACGGAAGTCGTCGTTGGCCGGCCCACCCGAGGAGATCGTGTCCAGGCAGTTGCCGGTGGTGCCGAACGAGGCGCACCACTGGTCATCCATGTGCATGTCGTCGACGGCCATCGTGATGGTGAACAAGCCGCCGAACGTGCGGGTGGTGAAGTAGGTGTCCAGAGGCTCGCTGTTGAAATCGAATAGGACGGCCCCCACCAGCGCGGGATCGCCCGCGTTGTCGATGAAGGCGGCCTCCGCCGAGCGCGCACCCAGGGCGATCAGCATTGCCACCGCGAGGATTCCGAGTCGACAGTTCCGTTCCATTTGGACTCACTCCCATCCCACGCGATTCTCAGCTCGTTTCGTGGGCTATCTACCGTAGGAGTTTCGACCCATGTGTGGAAAAACTTGAGGGCATTGAAATCGGGATGCTGCAGATCGAACAAATCCAGGAGCTTAGGCGTTCAATTGCGCACCGCCGAAACGCGGTTTGACACCTGTCGCGGGTGGGTGGCCACTTCGTGCGAGTGGGAACTCTCGGCGGAGGCGCGCCCTGGGCGGTCCCCGCGGGCAGAACTAGGTCTTCGCCTGTTGCCCGCCCTTGCCGATTTCGTCGAGCCGCGCCTGCAGGGTTAGCGCTGGTCTTTCTCCGGACCCTGAAACGCCGCGGGGTCCTCGACACCCCAGTGGGCCGTCATGGGTTGGCCCGGCCATAGGGGGCAGGTTTCGCCGCCGGCGGCGTCGCACACGGTGAACACGAAGTCGAGGGCGGGCGCTCGGGCGTCGCAAACTCGTCCCAGCTCTTGCTGCGCAAGCCCTCGGTATCCACGTCGTGTTGGACCAGAACCTCGATCGCCATGGGGTGCACTTCGCCCTTGGGATGGCTGCCGGCGCTGTGGCTCGTGAAGCGTCCGGCCGCGTGCTTGCGAAGCAGCGCCTCGGCCAGGATGCTGCGCGCCGAGTTGCCGGTGCACAGGAACAGGACGTTGTAGCGGGATTGGGTCATGATCCACCTCGCGAGGCGAGCGAGCCAGCGTACCGCGAGCGGGCCGGACCCCGGGGCGAAGCCCCGATGGCATTCCCGTGACGATCGCGAGTGCGCGATCGTTCTCCGGAGGAGGTCGAGATGACCGACGCGGCGGTCCCGGCGGTCCAAGTGGAAGAGGTCTCGTGGGAAGGGGCCGGCCCCGAGCTGACGGCGATCCGGTTCGAGGTGTTCGTCCACGAGCAGGGCTTCGCCGCGGACATCGAGCTGGACGGGCTCGATCCCCAGTGCGCGCACGTCGTGGCGCGCAGCGCGGGCGGTGCCCCCATCGGCACCGCCCGTTTGGCGCCGGACGGCCACCTGGGCCGCGTGGCCGTGCAGCGCGAGCACCGCCGTCGCGGAGTGGGGGCGCGACTGATGCAGTGCCTGGTGGAGGTCGCCCGCAGGCGCGGTCTGCCGCGCGTAGAGCTCCACGCCCAGCTGCACGCCGTCCCCTTCTACGAGCGCCTGGGCTTCCGCTGCGAAGGCGCGGTCTTCGACGAAGCCGGCGCGCCCCACCAGAAGCTGGTGCTGGACCTCGATGCCGGCTGAGCGGGCGCTGCCGCGTCCTACCGCGAGAGCGCGCGCACGCGCTCGCGAAGGTTGCCGGGCAGGTCGCCGAGGACCGCGTCCAGGGAGTCGACCAGCTCGACTGCGCTGGGAGGGCCGGGCAGCGCCTGCTCGTGCGTGCGGTTTCGCAGGGCGTTGCGAAGGAACTCGCCTCGATGCTGCCGGCGAAGTCGGGCCCAGGCCGAGGCGGCGTCGAGCCCCGTGCGCCGGTACAGCTCCCGCGTTGCCGGATTGAAAAAGGCGGGACGCAGAACCCGCTCGAGACGCGTTTCCGCCCGGACGAGGCCGAGTACGACGCGGTGCCAGCGCGTGCGGTGGATCGTGAACTCCTCGGCCAGGTAGTCCCGAAAGTCCGCGGCGGGAAGCGGCAGCAGGTAGTCCGCGACGAAGCGGTGCTCGGCGCTCTCCCTGTGGTAGAAGCCGCTCCCCCCGCCGCGAACGTACTGCGTGTCCATCTTGATCACCGTCGGTTCGCTGCCCGCGACGAGGCGCAGCCCTTCGCGCCACGCGCGCATCACCCAGTCTTCGATGGGAGTGCGCCAGAGGTGCCGGGCCGGGCGCCACCCGCCCACTCGCTGGGCGGCCTCGCGGCGCAGAACCCAGGCGCTGGCGGGCTCGCACCAGCGGAAACCGCGGTCGAAGGACTGTGACATCCGGCGGCGGCGCGCCGTTCGGCCCAAGAAAATGGGAACCCGGCCGCCGCGGCGGTCGGACGCGCTGCGCTGCGCCACCATGGCTGCGCCCATGAAGAAGTCCGCCGGCTCTTGCTCCAGACGGGCCACCGCTTGCTCCAGATGGTCGTCGAGCCAGACGTCGTCGTGATTCA
>JAKSBN010000104.1 GCA_022361175.1 Pseudomonadota bacterium
GGGCGGTGACGCCTTCCTGTACGCGTTCAGCCTGTTCTGCGGAGAGGCGCTCTTCACGGAGGGGGAGACGGGCGGCACGGGGACGAACAAGGTCCGGAAGTTCACCGTGGGCAGCGGTCTGCCCAACCGGCCGCGCGTGTCGATCGGGCCGGTGAGCGAGCAAGGCGGCGGCGGCGACTGCCCGAACAAGGTCGTCATCATCACCAGTGACGGCACGGCCTTCAACGACTGCCCCACAGAGCTGCCGAACAGCGGCATCCGCATTCGCAGCTGGCGCGACAACTAGGCCGGAGGGACGAGAACATGGAGAACACGATGCGAAAGGCAACGCAACTCGGAATGGTGCTGGCTGCCGCGATGGTCGGCCTGTTGGTGGCGGGTGCCGCGGCCGCCGACCGCGGCGAGGTGAACTCGAAGAACTCCACGGCCCAGACCCTCACCATCGATGGCAAGACCTACAAGGTCTCGCCGCGGACGGTCTTTCGAGGCTACGAGGGCCAACGCCTGACCCTGGCCCAGATCGCCGTGCCGGACACCTCCGGAGGCGACGTCGAGCGGGGGCCGGTGCTGGTGGAGTTCG
This sequence comes from Pseudomonadota bacterium, assembly GCA_022361175.1. Lineage (GTDB taxonomy): Bacteria > Myxococcota_A > UBA9160 > UBA9160 > UBA4427 > JAKSBN01. Next base: position 581 of record JAKSBN010000104.1, read on the forward strand.
ACAGTGTGGAGCGACGCGGAGGCCACGTGCTGCTGAGCGTGACGCTCGTCGAGATACGCGACTGATCCCGCTGCGAGGGACGTGAACCGGGCGGCCGGGCCTTCGGGCTCGGCCGCCGCTTTTCGTGGTGACGGCGCCTAGTCGCGGACGCCGTATTCCTTGATCTTGTAGAGCAGCGCCCGGTGGCTGATCTCCAGCAGCTTGGCGGCGTGGGTCCGGTTGCCGCCGGTGGCGCGCAGGGCGCGCCCGATCAGATCCGCCTCGACCGCGCGCCGGGCTCGACGCAGGGAGAAGTCGGAGCCGGTGCCCGCGCCCGTGGGCCGGGCGGTGGAGACGTTGGCCGGCAGCTCGGCCAGGGTGATCCGATCGGAGTCGGCGAGGATGATCGCCCGCTCGATCACGTTCTCGAGCTCGCGCACGTTGCCCGGCCAGGCGTACCCCGTGAGCCGCTCGAGGGCGTCGTCCGCGATCATGCGGACGTTCTTCCCGAGCGTTTCGCGGAACTTCCCCAGGAAGTGGTCGACCAGGAGGGGGATGTCGATGCGGCGGTCCCGCAGCGCGGGGACCTCCAGACGCACGACGTTCAGGCGGTAGAAGAGATCTTCCCGGAACCGCCCATCGCGCACGTCCGCCTCGAGATTGCGGGCGGTGGCGGCGATGACGCGAACGTCCACGGTCCGCGATTTGGGCTCGCCCACGGGGCGAACCTCCTCCTCCTGAAGGACCCGCAGGAGCTTGGCTTGCAAGGAGGCCGGCAGCTCGCCGATCTCGTCCAGGAAGAGCGTTCCCCCACTGGCCTCCACGAAGAGCCCGCGACGGGCCTTGTGGGCGCCCGTGAAGGCGCCGCGGGCGTGGCCGAAGAGCTCGCTCTCGAGCAGCGGCTCCGGGATCGCCGCACAGTTGACGGGGACGAAGGCCTGGTCGCGGCGGGGGGACTGCGCGTGGATGGCGCGCGCGAGCACTTCCTTGCCGGTGCCGCTCTCGCCCGTGAGCAGCACCGTGGTCTTGAAGGCCGCGGCCCGCTCCAGGAGCTCCAAGAGCTCGATCATGGGCTTCGAGGCGGCCACGATCGGCCGCTCGCCCAGCGCCCGTGCGACGTCCCGCTGCAGCAGCTCGTTGGCTCGGCGGAGGCGTTCGCGCTCGCGGGCCTTGCGGAGCGTCAGCAGAATCTCGGAGGGCTGGAAGGGTTTCGCCAGGTAGTCGTAGGCCCCGCTCTGCATGGCCTCGACGGCCAGGTCTTCGGTGCCGTACGCGGACATCATGATTAACGTCGCGTCGGGAAGGCGCCGGACCAGCTGGGGGAGGAGTTCCAGGCCGTCCATCCCGGGCATGCGCTGGTCGCAGAGCACCACGTCCACCACGGAGGCATCCAGGAGCTCCAGGGCCGTTTCGCCGCGACTGGCGGTCAAGACCTCGTGCCCCTCGGCGGACAGCACGAGCTGGAGGCTCTCTCGCAGCGAGTCGTCGTCGTCGACGATCAGGATCCGCTCGGACATGGTTCCCCGCCTGGTGCCGGCCCCCGGACCGGTTCCGGGGCTGCTGTCCCCTATCGGTTAGTCACTGGAACGCCGTGAGGGGATTTTGCTCCGCACTTGCACGTTGGTGGGAAGCCTCTGTTGCCAGCGGCCTGCCGGTGGAGGAGGCGTGATCCGCGGCACCACGAGCCTGTGTCCAGGGCGCTCAAGTCCCTGAAAGCAGGGGCCGATATCCCGAGGGCAGAGCCACGCTCGCGCTTGGAGCGAGGGGCTCGGGCCCGGGCGGAGGGAGACACGTGCCCAGCAACAACGTTCAGAGATTTCGCGAGGCGCTCATGATGAGCAAGGCCGAGCTCGCGAGGAAGGCGGGGCTCTCGACGCTGACGATCGACCGCGTCGAGGCGGGGCGTCCCTGCCGTCTTGATACCAAGCGCAAGATCCTCCTCGCGCTCGGCCTCAAGGTTTCGGACAAGGACAAGGTGTTCGGACCTCCCGAGGTCCTGAACGAGGCGCCGCCGCGAGCCGCGGCCGACGCACCGGAACGACTCTAGGTCCTCGAGGAGAAGGAATCCATGAAGCTGTCTCTACCGGGATTCGGAACCAGCTCGATCGTCGGCCTCGACATCGGCTCCTCGTCCGTCAAGGCGGTTGAGATCGCCATGAAGGGCAAGGACAAGGGTTTCGAGCTGAAGAGCCTGGGCGTCGCGCCGCTGCCGGCCGAATCCATCGTGCAGGGAGCCTTCCTCAACTCCAGCGCCATCGTCGACGCGATCCGCGAGGCGCTCGAAAGCGGCCGAATCAAGACCAAGGAGGTGGCGGCGGCCGTCTCGGGGCACTCGGTGATCGTCAAGAAGGTCAGCCTCCCGGTGATGTCCCGCGAGGAGCTGGAAGATCAGATCCAGTGGGAGGCGGAGCAGTACATCCCGTTCGACGTGAACGAAGTGAACCTCGACTTCCAGATCCTCGACACCAGCGAGGTGGATGGCCAGATGGACATCCTGCTGGTGGCGGCGAAGAAGGACCTGATCGACGACTACGTGCAGGTGATCTCCGAAGCGGGGCTGACGCCGGCCGTGGTCGACGTCGCCGCTTTCGCGGTGGCCAACGCCTACGAGGCCAACTACACGGACCCGTCCGACGACGTCGTGGCGCTGGTCAACATCGGCTCCCAGGTGGTCAACATCAACATCGTGGAAAACGGCGTACCGGCCTTCACCCGCGACATCACCACCGGGGGGAATCAGTACACCGAGGAGATCCAGAAGGCGCTGTCCATCAGCTTCGAGGAGGCCGAGCGCATCAAGCTCGGAGGTAGCGCGTCGGAGCAGAGTCAGGACGTCATCCCGCAGGAGGTCGAGCACGCGATGCGCTCGGTCACCGACACCCTGATTGGGGAGATCGCCCGCTCGCTCGACTTCTTCACGGCGACCTCGGCCGAGAGCCGCATCGGAAAGGTCCTGCTCTCGGGCGGGAGCTCAAAGGTTTCCGGCTTCGAAGCCGCCTTCCACGAGCGCACGAGCCTGCCGGTCGAGGTGATGAACCCCCTGTCTCGCATGCTGCCCAGCCGGGGCTTCGAGCCGGAGTTTCTCGCGGATCTCGGCCCTTCCCTGAGCGTCAGCATCGGGCTCGCGATGCGGAGGAATGAAGCCCAATGATCGAGGTAAACCTACTTCCGCACCGCGAAGCGAAGCGGGCGTACGACCTCAAGCAGAACGTGGCGCTCCTGGTGCTGGGGCTGGTCGTCGTGGGCGGCGTGGCACTGCTCATGCAGCAGCAGGTCAGCTCTTCCATCTCGAACGCGCAGACGCGGCTCGCCTCGATGCAGTCGGCCATCGACCGACTGAAGCCGCAGCAGCAGAAGGTGGAGGCCTTCAAGGCCAAGAAGCAGCAGCTGGAGTCGAAGCTCGAGGTCATTCGCGGTCTGGACCAAGCCCGCAGCGGGCCGGTCCGGGTCATGGACGAGCTCTCGGCCCACACGCCGGAGCGGCTGTGGTTCACCGCGATCACGACGAAGGGCAAGGGCATCACCCTCGCCGGTCAGAGCCTCGACAACGCGTTGGTGGCCGACCTGCTTCGCGGGCTCAATACCTCTCCCTACTTCGTTGACGTCGACCTGGACAAGACGACGCTCGGGAAGGAAGTCAACGGCGTGCAGGTCGTGGAGTTCACGATCCAGGCCGGCATGAGTGCACCGTCGCCCAAGACCGAGGGCGAAGGCGCGAGCGAGAGCTAGGGGGCAGCGATGGACGTGGGATTCGACATCGACGACAAGCTGGAGCAGCTGGGAAAGCTGCCCAAGAACGTCCGGCTGGCCATCGTTACGGCACTGATCGCCGCGGCGGGCGCCGCCTACTACTTCCTCGTGTACCAGGCGGCCGCGTCGGAGCTGGCGGCGCTGCGAAACAAGGAACAGGAGCTGCAGCGGCAGCTGAACGAGGTCCGCGCGGTGGCCGCGAACCTGACGACGTTCGAAGACGAGGTGGCGAACCTGGAGCGGGAGCTCAATCTGGCGCTGCGCCAGCTGCCGAATCAGAAGGAACTCGAGGTTCTGCTGAGCGACATCAGCAACTTGGGCAAGCGGGTCGGCGTCGACATCGTGAGCTTCGAGCGCCAGAGCGAACGCGAAAAGGCCTTCTACGCGGAAGTCCCGATCCAGCTGACGCTGGAGGGGAAGTTCCACGACGTGGCCCGATTCTTCGACCGCATCGCGAAGCTGCCTCGGATCGTGAACGTCAGCGAGCTGAAGATCACGGTCGCATCGGACACCGCCGACGCGACCGTACTGAAGGTGGTGGGAACGGCGACGACGTTCCGCTTCCTGGGCGAGGAAGCGAACCAGCGGAAGGACAATAGGCGCCGTCGGCGAGGAGGCAGAGCGTGAGGGGAGTCAGCCGAGGATTGGCGCTGTGCCTGCTCGTTGGGCTGGTCGGCTGCCAGGAGGAAGTGACCGTCGCGCCGACGGCGGACGACTTCGCGCGCGAGCGCGAACGCGTCGCGCAGGAGCGCGCACGGCGCAAGGCCAACGGAGCCCCGGCCCAGCGCAAGCCGCGCGCCGAGCAGCAGGCGGCCGCCGACCCGGAAGACGGGTTCGCGAAGGTCGCCGAGGGCTACTCGTACGACCCGACGGGCAAGCGGGACCCGTTCCGGCCGTTTCATTGGACGCGAGTGGCGCTGGACGACGATCCGCGTGGTCCGCTCGAGCAGTTCGACCTGGCGCAGCTTTCCGTGATCGCGCTGGTGTGGGACGACAATAGGTCGCGCGCGTTGATCCAGGACCCGTCTGGAGCTTCGTATGTGGTGCGCGAGGGGACCCCGATCGGCAAGAACGAAGGTCGGGTGGTTCACATCGGCGACAACATGGTCGTCGTGAAAGAGACATACGAAGACTACGCGGGCAATCAGACCACGAAGGACGTCGAACTGCGAGTTCGTAGGAGCGAAGGAGGGTGAGCTCGATGGTGGCTTGGACAAGCGATCGCCGGAGCCGGCTCATTGGGCTGGCTATCGGCGCCGTGTTGGCGGTGGGGGTGACGGCCTGCGCCGCACACCACAAGCGCACAGCACGGCCGGCGGAGGCCCGAACGGGCGAGTCCAACGTCCTGGTCGACGTCCGCGTCGAGCGCGACGAGGACGCGACGGTGCTGACGTTCCTGGGCGTCGAGGACCCGATCTACACGGCCTTCATGCACCAGGACCCTGCGGCCCTGGTCGTGGATCTCGAGAACGTCGAACCCGGTCCGCCGAGCGATCCGATCGTCGTCTACGACGGACTGATCGAGCAGGTCGACGTCTCGGGGTTCTCGTCGGGAGACGGGGATCCCATGATGCGGATCGAGGTGGGACTGGTGTCCGCCTCGGACTACGAGATCATGTCCGGCCCGAACGGGCTGGTCGTCGAGATTCGACCCAAGGGGGCGGGGAGCGAAACGGCGGACGGCAGCGAGCTGGATGGCGCCATTGCGATCGAGGAACCGGACGAGTCGGCCTTCGACGACGATCCGGCCTTCGACGATGAATTCGCGGCGGACGAGGATCCCTGGGCCGTCGAGGAAGTGGGCCTGGTTGAAGACGAGGCCGCGGAGGAGACCGCCGAGGCGACCGCTCCCCAGGTGACGGCGGCACCGGCGACCAAGCTCTTGGGCGTCGAGGCGAACGACACCGGGGCCGGAACGCTGCTGGTGCTGCGGGCCGACGGCGTGTTGGACGGGTTCGAGAGCTTCACCCTCGAGGACCCCGACCGCCTCGTGGTCGACATGCCGGGGATTGAGAACGGAACGGTCGCTTCCCGCACGGACGTGGGATCGGCTGAGGTGGCGCGCGTGCGCGTCGGTGCGCATACGGACAAGGTCCGGGTCGTCGTAGACGGCGGCGACGCGGGGCAGGGCTTCGAGGACCGGCGGCTGATGCCGTGGAACGAGGGTCTTGTCGTGGCCCTGGGCTCCAGCGCCGCGTTGGACGACGCCATGGCGGCCGTGCTGGGCACGGCGGCGCCCGTCGAGGATCCGTTCGCCGACGACCAGGACCTGTTCGCGGAGGAACCGGCGGAAGACACCGGATCCGACTTCGGGTTCGACGAGACGGACTCGGGCGAGATCGCGGCGGTCGAGGTTCCGTCGGGGGCCAGCGTGATGGTGCACGGCCTCCACTACGACGCCCAGTCCGAAGTGCATCGCGTCGTGGTCCTGAGCGATGCGCCGGCGGACTACCAGGTGTTCACGCCGGATGCCGAGACGGTGGTCGTGAGCCTGCCGGGGGCGCGCATCGTGCCCGAGGCGGCGGGGCGGATCACGACCCGACCCGGCGCCCCGGTCTCCCTGATTACCGCCTACCAGCAGCCGGACGTTCCCGGAGACGAGGTGCGGGTGGTGATGACCCGGGCCGCCGGGCTCGCGCCGTCGGTTTCGCGGCGGGGGAGCATGCTCTTCGTCGACTTCCCGAACACGGGAGCCGCGGCCCCGGCGCCGCCGGTGTTGACGATGGACGAGTCCGGCCCGCCGCCGGACCTGGCGACCGCGGAGCTCGGCGCTCCGCTCGAGGGCAGCCTGGACACCGGTCTGGACGGCGGCGAGCTGTCGAGCGGCCCGGCCGGCGAGCTGGCGCCTCTGGAGGCGAGCCCGGTGGCGGAAGCCGACCCGATTCCGGCCGAGCTCGAGCCCGCCGTCGCCCTGGACGTCGAGCCGCAGGCGGTGCCGGCGTCGCTGGAACCGCCGGCTTCGGTGGACATCCTCCAGGAAGGCGGACTCATCGACGGCAAGGAGTACAAGGGGCGGCGAATCTCGCTGGACTTCAAGGAAGTCGAGATCGCGGACGTGCTGCGTCTCGTGGCCGAGGTGAGCAATCTCAACATCATCGCCGGCGACGAGGTGACGGGTGCCGTCACGATTCGGCTGGTGGACGTTCCCTGGGACCAGGCGCTCGACGTGATCCTGTTGACCAAGGGCCTCGGGTTCATCCGAGTCGGGAACGTGCTGCGGATCGCGCCCGCCGAGGTGATCAAGCAGGAGGAAGAACTCCGCCTGCAGGAGCGCCGGGCCAAGGAGAAGCTGGAGGACCTGGTGGTCAAGCTCCAGCCGGTGAACTACGCCGACAGCGCCGAAGTGGCGAAGCTGGTGCAGCGCCTGCTCTCTCCGCGCGGCTCCGTGAACATCGACAAGCGCACCAATACGCTGATCATCAAGGACATCGCCTCGGTGATCGACGAGGCCACCGCGCTGGTCAAGGCCGTGGATACGCAGACGCCCCAGGTGCTGATCGAGGCGAAGGTCGTCGAGGCGAACCTCGACTTCTCGCGCGAGCTGGGAAGCAACTGGAACCTGGTGACGAATCCGCTGACGGACCCCTTCGACCCGGGCAGTGCTCCGCGTACGGACCTGGGTGGGGAGGACTTCCTGATCGCACCCAACACGGTCCAGGGCGCCGCCGGCGGAAACGGCTTCGAGTTCCTCAACCCGATTACGTCCACCGCCACCGGCGTGGCCGGACTCGGGGCGTTCATCCTGGACGAGCAGCTCAACGTCAACCTTCTGATCCAGGCCGCGGAGAGCAAGGGCGAGGGCAAGGTGGTCTCGAGCCCGCGCATCGTGACGCTGGACAATCAGGAGGCCGAGATCGAGCAGGGCGTGTCGATCCCGTTCCAGACCTTCGAGAACGGCGATGCCCAGCTCGAGTTCATCGACGCGGTGCTGAGTCTCAAGGTGAAGCCCCAGATCACGAACGACAAGAGCATCATCATGGAGATCGAGGTGACTCGAAACGCTCCCGACGACTCCGTGCAGACGCCGACCGGCTCGCCGGCCATCGCCAAGAACCAGGCGACGACCAATACGCTGGTGAAGAACGGGCAGACGCTCGTGATCGGTGGCATCTACACGGTGAACAAGTCGGAGCGCCGCAGCCGGGTGCCCTATCTCCACAAGATCCCGGTGCTCGGTGCGGCCTTCCAGAGCAAGGAGGTGAGCGACTCGCGCAAGGAGCTGCTCATCTTCGTGACGCCTCGGGTGGTCCTGAGCCCGGACGAGCCGGCCTGAGGTTCGTCCACAGGGCGCTTTTCGGCGGGGGGGAGCACGGCGCTTCCCCCCGTCGTCTATACTGGGCCTGGTGAGGGGCGACACGGTCTGGCTCGTGGGAATGATGGGAGCGGGGAAGTCCACGGTGGGCCCCGTGTTGGCGCGATGCCTGGGCCGGAAGTTCGCGGACAGCGATGCCGAGATCGAGCGTGAGGCGGGCGCCCAGGTGAGTGAGATCTTCACCCGCGAAGGCGAGGCCGGCTTCCGCGAGCGCGAGCGAGCGGCCGTGGCGCGTCTGGCCCATCGGGGTGGCGTGGTGGCCCTGGGCGGCGGCGCCATCGCGCAGGAGGGGCTGGCCGAAGAGCTGGCTGCGACCGGCGTGGTGGTGTATCTCGCCGCCGCCCCCGAGACTTTGTTGGCGCGGACCGGGGATCCGGAGTCGCGGCCGCTGCTGCGGGGCCTGGCGGAGTCGGATCGGGTGCGTCGGCTGGAGGCCCTCCAGGTGGAACGAGAGGCCTACTACCGGACAGCGGCGATCACGGTGCAGACGGACGGACGCGACGTGGATGCCATCGTGGAAGAGATTCGCGACAAGCTCGCGAAGGAGCAGGCGAGGAAGGAATGACGGTGTCTCGTACGGTGTCCGTCGAACTGGGCGATCGCAGCTACGAGATCGCGATCGGCCGCGACAACCTGGCCGAGGCGGGGCCCGCCATCGTCCAGGCGACGGGGGCGCGGCGCGTTGCCCTGGTGACCGTGCCCGAGGTCGGTCGCCGCTACGCGGGTCGGCTCAGCCGCTCGCTGCGCTCGGCTGGAGTCACGGTGCGCCGCGTCGACGTCCCGGACGGGGACAAGACCAAGAACCTCCGCCAGTTGGGCAAGCTCTACGAGGAGTTCCTGGACGCGGGCCTGGACCGAAGTTCGGCCGTGGTGGCGCTCGGCGGAGGCATGGTCGGCGACCTGGCGGGCTTCGCCGCCGCGACCTATCTGCGCGGGATTCCCTTCGTGCAAGTTCCCACCACCGTGCTGGCCATGGTGGATGCGAGCGTCGGCGGCAAGGTGGCCGTCAACCTGAAGCAGGGGAAGAACCTGGTGGGAGCCTTTCACCAGCCCCGCCTGGTGTGGGTCGATACGGCGACACTCCAGTCCCTGCCGCTGCGCGAGCGGCGGGCGGGTGCGGCCGAGATCGTGAAGGCGGCGGCCATCTGGGACGAGAGCTTCTTCACCCAGCTGGAGCGGGACCTGGGCGGGGTCTTGGACCTGGAACCGGAGGCTCTCGACCCGGCCCTGGAGCGGGCGTGCGAGATCAAGGCCCAGGTCGTCAGCCGAGACGAGCGGGAGGCCGGGCTCCGCATGCTGCTGAATTTCGGGCACACGCTCGCCCACGCGGTCGAGACCCTATCCGGGTACCGCCGGGTGCTCCACGGGGAAGCGGTGGCCATGGGCATGGTTTTCGCGGCCAGGAGATCGGTGGATCTGGGCCTGGCCCCGGCCTCTGCCGCCGAGCGGGTGGAGGCGCTGCTGGCGGCGGCGGGGCTCCCGACCGAACTCCCGGAGTGGCCCCGAGGTGCTTATCTCAAAGCGCTGCGGGTCGATAAGAAGAAACAGGACGCGCGCATCCGCTTCGTGGTGCTGCGGGGGCTCGGGAAGGCCGACACGGTGCCCCTCACGCCGGCCGAGATTCTTCCCAAGGGCGCGCGCCGCGGACGCTGAGGCCGCGGGAAAGAAGGGCGGAGAATGCAAGACGAGCACGATCCGAAGGCCGGGACCTCCGCCGGCGACGCAGCGTGGGCGTGGGCGGGCGAAGAACACCGCCGGGCGGGGCGTCTCGACGAGGCCCAACGCGTGATCGAGGACGGACTCGCCCGGGATCCGGACAATCTGCCGGGGCGGGTGGCCCTGGCTCTCGTGCACTTCGAGCGCGGCCGGCTCGACGAGGCGCAACGGCAACTCGTCGCGAGCCTGGACCGGCTGCGGCCGTCCAGCAGCGCGGGGGAGGCGGTCGACTTCGGCGACAGCCTGGGCGAAGCGGAGCTGGAGCGGGCGTTCGCGGTGGCCGAGACCGACCCCGAAGAGATGCTGTCGTCGGACACGGCGGCCGAGGCGGCCTTGGCGAGTGCGGGCGTCGAGGGCATCGAGGCCGCCGGTTTCGACCCCGCCAGCCAACCCGTGTTCGCTACCGAGACGATGGCCGGACTGCTGGAGCAACAGGGCGACGCCCCGGGAGCCCGTGCGATCCGCGACTCGATCCGCGACACTGCGGCCGAGGTTCCCGCGGCGCCGCCTCATGTGGACGCAGCCGTCGAAGCCGCCGGCGGACCGCCGCAGGAAGCTCTTCTGGCCCAACAGGCTCGGATCCTGATGACGTTGGAGAGCTGGCTTTCGAACCTTCGGGGTAGGCGGAATGAGCTTCGACAGCATTCTTCGTAGCATCCTGGACGAATGTGGGGGCGGGATCGGCGCTGCGCTGATGGGTGTCGACGGCATTCCCATCGAGCAGGTTCAGAACCGCGGCCAGTCGGGGCTCAGCGAGGACATCGGCACCGCCGGGGTCGAGTTCGGGCGTATTCTCCAAGAGATCCACAAGGCTTCCGACACGCTGGGCGGCGGAGCCGTGGCGGAGACGGTGGTCAACATGGCGCGTTTCACGCTGCTCTTCCGCGGTGTGGATGAGGACACCTTTCTGGTGTTGGCCATCGAGCCCGATGGCAACCTCGGCAAGGCGCGCTATCTCATGCGCAAGCAGCTGCTCGCGATCCGTCGGGAGCTCTGACGGACGCTTCGTCCGGGCCGCAGCCCGGGACGCTGAGTCGAGGCGAGTCGCAGGAGCCACAGGGAGGCTGCCGTGCCCGAGCCGTGTCGCATTCTCGTGATCCACGGTCCCAATCTGAACCTGCTCGGTACCCGCGAGCCGGACGTCTACGGGCGGACCACGCTGTCCGAGATCGATGCCTCGCTCGCGGAGCGCGCCAAGGAGCTGGGCTGCGAGATCGAGAGTTTTCAGTCGAACCACGAGGGCGCCCTGATCGATCGGATCCAGGAAGCCCATTCGTGGGCCGACGGGATCTTGATCAACCCGGCCGGGCTCACCCACACGAGCGTGTCGCTCCGCGACGCGTTGGCCGCGACGGCGCTGCCGGTCGTGGAGGTCCACCTGTCCAACATCTTCCGCCGAGAGACGTTTCGCCATCACTCCCACGTCTCGGCCATCGCGGTGGGGGTCGTTTCGGGCTTTGGTCCGGCCAGCTACCGCCTCGGGCTCGAAGCCCTGCGCCGCTCGCTGGACGCCACAAGCGAGTGACCGCAGCCGCGGCGCGCCGCTGGCGGCTGGTGGTGAACGACGCCAGCCCCGGTCCCTTCAATATGGGGGTCGACGAGGCCCTGCTCGAGCGTGCTCGCTGCGAAGGGGTGGCGAGCCTGCGGTTCTACCGTTGGACCGGCCCGTGGCTCTCCCTCGGCTACGCGCAGCCGCGCGACCCCGAACGGCTGGAGGCCTGGAGGCGGGCGGGCGTTCGCGTGGTCGGCCGTGTGACGGGCGGGAGGGCCGTCCTGCACGGGTCCGATCTCACCTACGCCGTGGCCTGCCCCCTCGCGTGGTTGCCCGAGGGTTTGGACGGCTCGGTCGCCTGTCTTGCACACGTGTTGCAGGTCGCCCTGCGCCGACTCGGGTCGCCGGTGGAGCGCGCTGGACGCCCGTCGTCAGCGCGCGGCGGCTTCGACTGCTTCGCGCGCCCGGGGGCGGATGAGCTCGTGGTGCGAGGTCGCAAGCTGGTCGGGAGCGCCCAGAGGCGGGTCGCCGGAGCGCTGCTTCAGCACGGTTCGATTCGGCTGACCCCCGACCCGCCGGCCGCGGCGGCTGCCGTGGGCGTGGGTGCGGGGGCCACCAGTCTGTCCCAAGAAGGAGCGCCTTCGGATCCGGCCCGGGTGCGCGACGCGTGTCTGGCGGCATTCGAGTCGGAGTTGGGGGCGCAGTGGGAACCCGAGGTGCTGCCCGAGGCGATTCGGGCGGCGGCCCATCAACGCCCTGTGTGGGGATTGGGAAATGTTAGGAAAAACCCTCATTTTCCCAGGGGGATCTCAAGAGGGATGTAGGACGGCCGATACGAAGCGGTGGAGGGACATACCCGTCCATCTGCGCCACCGCATGGGGTGACGTTTCAGGCGTTGCTCCGAGGGGTCCCCGTTTGGCCGTCAACAAGCGCAAAGTTCTCGACGCCGCGCGCAAGTTCGCGAAAAAAGGCGCGAAAGAGAAGGCGCTCAAGGAGTATGCGACGCTCCTCAAGCTGGAGCCCCGCGACAGCAAGCTGCGGGTCGAGGTGGGTGATCTCCACCGCCGTTGGGGCCAGGTCGACGACGCCATCACGCAGTACGTGAAGGTCGCGGACCAGTACCGGGACGAAGGCTTCGACCCCAAGGCCGTAGCCGTCTACAAGCAGATCCTCACGTTGGACGCCAAGCGGCACGAGGTGCGCGTGTCCCTGGCCGACGTGTACCAGCGGATGGCCCTGGACGCCCAGGCCATTGGCGAGCTCCAGGCCGCCGCGGACGGCTATCACAAGGAGGGCCGGAAGCGAGAGGCGCTCGAACTGCTCCGCAAGATGGCCACGTTGGATCCCACCAACACCACCAGCCGTCTGAAGGTGGCCGATCTGCTGCGCCAGGAAGGCATGGAGGACGAGGCCTTCCAGGAGTACGCGGAGGTCGCCGAGGAGTTCGACCGCCAGTCCGAACCGGAGGGCGCCGTCAACGCTCGCCGCCGCATGCTCGAGCTGCGGCCCGACGACCGCGACCTGCTCGTCAGTGTCGTGGAATCCATGCTGAAGCTCGGGAACGCCAAGGCGGCCGAGCCGCTGGCGAAGAAGGCGCTCGCGACCGACGAGGGCGATCCCGCGCTTCACGAGCTCCTGTGTTCGGTGTATCGCAAGCTCGACCGCAAGGACGACCTGGCGGCGGCGACCACGCGGTTGGCGGGGCTCTACCGCGAGCGGGGTGACGAGGATCGGGCGAGGGAGCTGGTCCAGTCGATGCCGTCGGAGGACCTGGGCGGCGGCGACGCCTCGATCGGAGATTTCGGTCCCGGCGAGATGCTTCTCGGTGACGACGAGCTCGGGGAAGACGAAGTGCTGGCCGGCGGGTTCCTGGCGGGGGACAACGACCTGGCCGGGATCGACACCACGGAAGACGAGGTGGCGCTGGCCGGTCGCCAAAACGAGGAGCGCGCGGCGCCAGCGGCGCCGCCGGCCCCATCCGATTCCGCGTCTGCGAGCTCGAGTTCGAGCTCGACGGGCGGCGACCCGGACCAGCTGCTGGCGGAAGCGAGTGTCTATCTCCGCTACGGCAAGACTGACCAGGCCATCGAGAGCCTGAAGGCCATCGTCACCCAGGAGCCGGACCACCGCGGTGCCCTCGACAAGCTGGGAGAGGCCTACGCGGCGGCGGGCGAAGACCAGCAGGCCGTGGCGATGTGGAGCTGCGCGGCCGAACAGGCACGGATCGAGGACGATCTCGAAGCCTATGACGTCATCCGCGATCGAATCGCCGCCCTCGATCCCGTTGCGGCGGCGGCGCTTCCCGATCTCGGGAGCCGTCGCGCGTCGGAGGAGCCCGAACCGGAGCCCGAGCTCGAGGCCGACGACGACGATCTGGAGCTCGAGGTCGACATCGACGCCGAGATGGCGGCACCCCCCTCGGAGCTGGATGGCGGTGAGATCGAGATCGATCTCGACGACGACTTCGGCGAGGCCGCGGAAAGCGAGCCCGACCCGACCCAGACCGGAGGCGCGCTCAACACCAGCCTGAGCGCGGTCATCTCGGAGGATCTGGAAGAGGCCGAGTTCTACTTCCAGCAAAACCTCTACGACGAGGCCGAGCCTCTCTACCGGCGCGTGCTCGAACACGCGCCGAACCATCCGAGCGCGTTGCTGCGCCTGGGGGAGATCGAGGCGGCGCGGGAAGCCCCGGCAGCGGCAGAGCCCGACGCCGGAGTCGAGATCGACGTGGACGGCCTCGATCTGGACGACGGCAACAGCGTCGACCAGCAGATGGCGGCGGCGGAGACGGCGCCCGTGGGCCTCGACATCACCGTCACGGACGAGCTCGAGACCCAGCCCGAGCTGGACATTGGGGACGAGCTCCTGGGCGGAGACGACCTGGCGCTCGAGACCGACGACGAGGACGATCTCTCGATCGACACCGAGCCCCAGGTGGAGGCCGCGGAGCCTCCGCCCGCGACGGAAGACGAGGACGACGA
>JAKSBN010000327.1 GCA_022361175.1 Pseudomonadota bacterium
GCCGCGCCGCCGTCGCCGCCCGAGCCGCCGGGCAGTCCCGGACCTCCGACCGCACCGTCCGCCCCCGGCGGTGCCACGACCTCGACGCGATTCTCGAGGATGTCCAGATAGGTGAGGTTGTCGATCAGAAACGTGGGCAGCAGCGACTCCGCGCTGATGACGGCCCGCGAGACATGAGCGCCGTCCCACTGGACCAGGGCTTCGTCCGTGCCGGGTTCGAGCGCGAGGAGATCCGTCCCGAGGGACGCGAGATCTGCGGCGAAGAATTCGACCGATACGATCGCGGGCTCGTCGTCCAACGAGAACGGCAGCAGCAGTCCGAACTCGACCACGGTGGTGGGTACTTCGAAGTCGAGGATGAGGAGCTGGTCCGTCGGGGCTTCTAGGACCCTCCCTTCCAGGTACTGCGACCAGTCCCACGGGTGGTTCGCTCCGTAGACGCCGTCGCTCGTCGAGAGCGACACGCCGGCGATCTCGAGTTCGTCGAAGACCTGCGGCGCGATCTCGTCGAACGTGAGGACGATCGGCGTCGCTTGCGCGGTGGCAACGGTGACCAAGAGCAGGGCAATGCCCCGAAGAATCGAACGACAGACCGCGAGCATCAGCACCCCCTGCGTCTTCGAGCGACAACGTTGGCGAGAGAGAGATCAACCGAGTCGGCTGGCGAGGTCAGGTCGATCTGGACGGGGAGGCGGGAGAGTAATCGATTCCGATAGCCAAGAAGGGACCGTGACTCAATCCTGAGGGTCATTGACCCGATCTCGATGTCTCCATGATCGGGTCCGAGGCCGCGCAAGAGGTGCTCGATTGGAATGAGTCGAGCAGATCCAAGGCACCTTGAATCTTCGCACTCCACGCGAAAATTCAAAACGGGTAGCCGACCGGATTCGACGACTCAGTGAAGGCGTCGAGGTGGCGCTTGGCCGAGCGGCCGACTCCCTTGGAGTCGCGGTCGCCCGTCTCAGGCGGCGGGCTTGATGCGATAGCGCATCGGCAGCTTCTTCAGCCCCACCACGAAGCCCGAGTGGATCTGCTGCGGCTCGCCCGCGAGCTCGGCCCAATCCATGCGGCGCGCGAGCTCGAGCAGCAGGGCCCGCTGGGAGCGACGCGCGAGGTTGGCGCCCAGGCAGAAATGCTCACCGATGCCGAAGCCCAGGTGGCGGTTCGGGCTGCGATCGATGCGGAAGTCGAAGGGGTCGACGAAGACCTCTTCGTCCCGGTTGGCGGAGGCGTAGAACAGGATGACGTTGTCGCCGGTCCGGATGGACTGGCCGCGCAGCTCGTAATCCCGGGTGGCCACCCGCTTCATGTAGTTGACCGGCGAGGTCCAGCGGACGATCTCCTCGACGGCCGACTCCACCAGCTCGGGATGCTGCTTCAGCTTCTCGAACTGGTCGGGATGCTCGAGAAGTGCGCGCATGCCGCCGACCAGCGCGTTCTTCGTGGTGTCGTGACCGGCGCTGAACGTGATCAGGTAGTACCCGACGGTCTCCATCATGCCCATCGGCTCGCCGTCGATCGTCGCGTTCGCCAGGAGACTTGCGAGATCGTCGCGAGGATTCGCGCGGCGGTCCTGGATGATCTTGTCGAAGAGCTGGTAGAGCTCCAGGCCGAGCTGGATCGCGGCCTGTTGCCGGTCCTCTCCCTCCCGCTGCAAGTCGGGGTCGTCGTTGGCGAAGAGCTCGTTCGTGAGGCGGAGGATGTCCGGCTCGCTCTCCCGCGGCACGCCCAACATGGTCGAGAGGATGCGAAGCGGATGCGCGGCCGCGACGTCGTTCGCAAAGTCGCACTCGCCCTCGCCGGTCTCTCCCGCGAGCCGGTCGACGACCTCTCGCGCGCTTCGGTCGATCGCGGCGTCGAGGGCCTTGACGGCGCGCGGCGTGAAGACGGGGCTCGTGACGTTGCGATAGGCGCGGTGCTCGGGCGGGTCCATCTCGATGATCACCCGCATGGCGCCGAAGCCCTGGCTGTCTCGCACCACCTCTTCTTGGCCGTTCTCGAGCAGGATGATGCCGTCGGCGGACGAGAACGCGTCGGGCTGCTTCGAGATCTCACAGACGTCGGCGTGCTTGGTGATCGCCCAAAAAGGTGCGAAGCCGGCCGGGTGACAGCGGTGAACGGGTGACTCGGCCCGGAGTCGGGTCCAGAGGTCGTGGGGCACTCCCTTCTCGGCATAGGCGTGGTTGCTGATCAGGTCGAATCCGTCGGTGATGGACATGGGGTCTCCGGGCAACAAACTGCGATTTGTTTTCAGGAAATATATTACAGAAATTATATACGAAAAACCTGCTAGTTTTCGCCGATGTCGCCGCCCTCTACCCCGCGAGTCGGAGCCCGCGGCCGCCCGCCGCGCGTCACGGAAGAGCGCCTGCGGCAGGCGATCCTCGAGATCGAGGGCGAGGTGCCCACCATGGCGAGCCTCGCCCGCCAGCTGGGCGTCGGGGTGGCCACACTCTACAGCCACGTTCGCGGCCAAGACGAGCTCCGTCGCCTGGCGGCGGACGCTGTCTTCGACGCCTGGGAGCTGCCGCCCGCACCGCCCGGCACCCACTGGGCCCACTGGGTGCTCGACTACGCACGCGATGCCCGCCGCATGGCCGAGCGCTATCCCGCCGTCCACGGCGCGCGGCCGCTGGCGGGGGGCCAGCTGCGCTACGTCGAGCGCGTGCTCGCCCAGCTGACGGCCTTCGGCATGAGCGGCGGCGAAGCGATCCGCACGTTTGGCCACATGGCGTTGCTGGTGCTCGGCGTGGGTGCCCAGATCGAGGCGACGCGCCTGGAGGAGGCGAGGGCGGGCCTCGAGATTTGGGGGCTCTTCCAAGACGCGCTGTCGAACCACCCCGGAGAGCTGCCGGTCCTCACCGCGCTCGAGCGCGGCGGCGTTCCCGACCCGGACGCCTCGTTCGACGAGCTCGTCTGGTTCACCCTGATCGGGATCGCGCGCCGCCGCGGCGAAGTGCTGCCGACCCGCGTACCGCGAAGCGCATCCGCGTAGGACGATTGCGGACCTGACTCGCGGAGCAGGGGCGTCGGGCCGGAGACGCGACGTCTAGGCGCCCGGCCGGATCGCGACCTTGGCGTAGCCCCGCACGGTGCTCGTGTGCACCATCTCCAGCCCCGACTCGTCGACCTCCCAGGTGGGGAAGCGTCGGAGCGTCTCCTCCAGGGCGACCCGCGCCTCCATCCGCGCGAGCGACGCCCCCAGACAGAAGTGGATGCCGAAGCCGAGAGACAGGTGCTGGCGGATCTCGCGCGTCACGTCGAAACGATCGGAGTCGGGAAACTCGCGCTCGTCGCGGTTCGCCGAGGCCGTCAGCAGCGCCACCTTCGAATCCCGGGGCAGCCGCTTGCCGTGGAGCTCGACGTCTCGCGTGACCCAGCGCGCCTGGATCGGCGAGGGCGCCTCGTAGCGCAGGATCTCCTCGACGGCGTTGGGAATGAGATCGGGATTCGCCACCAGCTTCGCCCGCTCGGCGGGGAAGCGCGCCAGCAGCGTGGCCGCCCACCCGAGGAAGCGCGCCACGGTTTCGTTGCCCGCGTTCGAGATCAGAAAACAGAAGGCCACCGCTTCGCGTTTGGTGAGGGGCCGCGGGGCCTCGCCGGGAAGCTCGACGTCGGCGGTCACCAGATCGCTCAGGATGTCGTCGACGGGCTGGCGCCGCTTCTCCTCGATCTGGTCGCGCCAGTAGAGCGCGATCTCTCGGTTGGCGTCGAGGCTCTCCTGGCTGGGCCCCGTCTCGCCGGGCTCTCGGTGAAGCGTCATGTCCGACCAGATCCGGAGCTGGTCCTGGTCCGACTCGGGAACCCCGAGCAGCGAGCTGATCACCATCACCGGAAGCTTGGCTCCGAACTCCACCAGGTAGTCGAAGCACTCTTCTCCCTGCAGCGGGTCCAGGTAGCCGGCGCACAACGCGCGGATGCGCGGCTCGAGCGCCGCGATGCGCCGGGGCGTAAAGGTCTTGCTCACCAGCTTGCGAAAGGAAGTGTGCCGAGGCGGATCCATGAAGATCATCGGCGGATCCGCGAGCGGCGCGTCCATCATTTCGATCACGGTGCCGCGGCCGGAGCTGTAGGTTTCGTGGTCGAGACTGGCGTCCAGCACGTCCCGGTAGCGACTGAGCGCGTAGAAGTCGTACTGCTCGTTGTAGTAGAGGGGCTGCTCGTCCCGCAGCCGCTTCCACACGGGATGGGGATTCTCGTCGAGGGCGTAGTCGTAGGGGTCGTACTCGACGGCGGGCGTTGTCACGGCACCTCCGGACGGGGCGGCAGTCCAGGCGCCGCTAGCCTACGCGGCCGTACGGGTTCAGGTCAAACGGACCGCGTGGACGGAGGCGTCCCCCTTGCGGCGGCGATCGTCGCCAAAGCCGCGCGCCGAGCGCGGGGCCTAAGGCTCCGCGCTCGGCTCCAGCGTCTTCGCGAGGTCGAGGTGTGTGCGCGCCTCGTCGGCGCGGCCGAGGCGCATCAACACCTGGGCCAGCCTCTGGTGCGCGGCGGCGCTGGGCTGGCTGCGAGCCAGCTCTCGATAGGTGGCGGCGGCTTCCTCCAGCTTCCCCTGCTGGACCAGGATCGTCCCGAGCTGGTCGTGGGCGGCCGCGTTCTTCGGGTCCAGTGCGATGGCGTCTCGCAGGCTGGCCGTGGCTTCGTCCATCTTGCCTTGCTGCCCCAGCACGAGCCCGAGCCCCGTGTGGGCCCGGGAGCTCGGGCTCACTTCCAGGACGGCCCGGAAGTGGCGCTCGGCCTCGGTGAGCTTGCCGCTTCGAGCCAGGGACGCGGCCAGGTTGTAGTGAGCGGACGCCGATTGGGGGTCCAGCTCGAGGGCCTTGCGGTAGAACTCGGCGGCCTCGTCGGCCAATCCCTGGCGTTCGAGCACGAAACCCAGGTCGTTGTAGATCGCGGGCTGCGGCTCGAGCGCGAGCGATTCGCGGTAGTGGGCCTCGGCCAGCTCGAGCTCGCCGATGTCGATCGAGGCGAGGGCCATGTTGTTGTGGGCCTTCCAGTGCGCGGGGTCGACCTCGAGCGCTCGCTCCAACGCGACCACCGCTTCCTCGCTCTTGCCCTGCTGGAAGAGCGCGAAACCCAGCGAGTTCAGCAGCTCGACGTTCTGCGGCTCGACTTCCAGACCCCGGCGATAGGAGCGGACGGCGCCGGGGTAGTTGCCGGTGCGCTCGTTGGCCATGCCCGCTCGCAAGAACGAGTAGGCGTCCAGAAACTGCTCCTTGATCTGTGCGATCGAATCGGCGGGCAGCGGGACGAACTCCGGGATGTTGGCGGCGCGGTCGGTCCCGGTGAAGCGGTCGAGCACCACGGGGGGCGTGGAGCGGCCCTCCTCGTCGATGTGGGTCAGGAAGAGCTGGGTGTACGGCGTGTTGGCCTTCGACGAGAAGACGAGCCAGCGGCCGTTGGAAGACCAGCTGTGCCAGGAATTCATGAGGGGCGTGTTCGCGCGCAGGCGCCGAGCCTCGCCCCCCTCGGCCGGGATGATGTAGAGCTCGCTGTCCGGCATCAACAGCATGTAGTTCTCGGCCTTGCAGAAGACGATCCACTTCCCGTCCGGGGAGAACTTCGCGAAGAAGTTGCTCATCCCGTTGTGCGAGGCGCCTTCGATCGGCACGGCCGTTCCGCCGCGGCCGTCGTTGAAGGGAACGCGGTAGAGATCGAACTTGAACGGTTCGCGGTCTTCGACGAACTCGGGGACGTCCTTCTCGCTCAGCAGGATCGACCGCGCATCCGTGACCGCCTGCTTCCGGTAGACCTTCGTGCGCGCGAACACGATCGACTTGCCGTCGGGGCTCCAGGTCGGGTTGCTCTGGACGTAGTCGGGGTCGTCGGCGCCGGGCAGCGGCGTGTAGCGGCCGGTGACCGTGTCGTAGACGACGAGGATGCCCTTGATCGGGAAGAACAACTGCGAGAACGCGATCTCGGGCGTGGCCACGAACACCGCCCGGTCCTTCACCGTGCTGATCACGTAGCGGCCGTCCGGCGAGACCTGGGACAGCAGCCCGAACGTGGCCTCGCCGTCTTCCCGCTCGTAGTCGCTCCAGGTGATGATCTTCTCGTCGTTCAGCAGCATCTGCTCGGACACGGGCAGGATGGCGTAGCCGCCCTTGTCGTTGCCGTAGTCGACGTCGAGGCCCAGGACGCCGCCGCTGTCGGAGAACGAGTGGCAGTTGCCGCAGACCGGAAGGTTCTCGAGCACGATGGGCGGCGCGGTCTCGGTGTCGATCGAGCCGAAGCGCCAGCGAATGCGCGCAGGGTCCTGAACGGCGTCGATGAACGGAAGCGGCACCTCGCGGTAGAAGATCGAGTCGCCGACCGGGTCGGTGGAGGTGCGGATGCGGACGCTCGCGGAGGAGACGGCTTCCGCGCCCGCGTCGACGCCGACGATCGCCACCTCCGCGTCTTGCTCTTGGGTTCGGCGCTTGATCTCGGACCAGTCCTCCGGCGAAGGCCGCCAGCGCGGCTCCGTCGTCGGAAACCGCAGCACGTCGTCCGTCGCCGAAAAGCGCACGAGCACGGTCCACTGCAGGGCGCCCTCGGTCTGCTCGTCCCAGAGGAAGGTGGGGGCGACGATCTCGGGCGGGAAGAGGGTCTCGTCGAGCGGGTAGGTGATCTGGAGGCGCCCGGCGGACGCGTCCGGGAAGGCGAGCGGCTCGGGTGTGGATTCGCGTCCGCAAGCGGTGAGCCCGAGCGACGCCGCGAGCAGGAGCCCGGCTCGGACGCCGACGGACATTGTCCGTGTGCTTCTCCCCTCGCGATTGCGCGGATGCGTCGCTCCGAAGAGCTGTCGGTGAAGGAAGGGGATGGGCCGGCTCCTCCGTTTGCTGCCCCGCGGGATCCTCGCGAGGGTGGACGATTCATGGCCGTGAAGCAAATCGAGCCCCCCCACACCGGATGTGGCCAGGGCCGACCACAGTGGCATACGAAGTTCTTTTTGACGATCTGTCGAATTGACGCCGTGCGCACATTCAGTCCAGAATGGCCGTGTTAAGTAGGGGTTTTGCTTCACCTGCACTGCGCCTGACCGTCCCACTCGTGCCCAAGTGCCGGGGCCCGGAGGATTCGATGACGTTGCGCTCTTTCTCCACGCTGCTCGGAATCGCGGTGTTCGCGATCGCCACCGCCGCCGACGCGCGCGTCCATCGCGTCCATCCGGGCGAGTCGATCCAGGCCGCCATCGACGCCGCCTCTCCGGGCGACACGATCCTCGTGTGGCCGGGCACGTATCAGGAAACCGACAACGGTCAGTACGGCCTTCGCATCAGCACCGACAACCTGCGCCTGATCGGCCTGGTGCGGCGCCACAAGGGAGAGGCGGGCAAGGTCCGCATCCTTCAGAACGAAGACCAGGAGACGGGCATCTACGCGGCGCCCCCGGGCTGCGAGTATCGCGACAGCGAGTGCCCGGACGAGCTCAAGCGCTTCTACGTGCGCGGCTTCACCGTCGAAGGCTTCCCGCAGAACGGCATCCAGACGCGTTGGGTGGACGGCTTCAAGTTCATCCGGAACGAATCCGTCAACAACCTGAACAACGGCATCTACCCCACCCTGTCCGCCAACGGTCTCGTGGCGAACAACGTCTCCTACGGCTCGCTGGACACCGCCATGTGGGTGGCCGGCTCCGAGAACGTCCGCGTGATCGGCAACGAAGTCTTCGGAAGCCCGATCGGGTTCGAGATCACGGTCTCCAACAACGTCTGGGCGGCGTACAACGACATCCACGACAACACCGTCGGCGTGGGTCTCTTCCATCCGAACGCGGCCGGCAACCCGCCGAAGCCGGTCATGGAAAACTGGATCATCGCGTTCAACCGCATCTACGACAACAACCTGCTGAACCCGGCGCCTCCGGGCAGCTTCCAGGCGGGCCTGTCGCCCGGCGTCGGCGTGCTGCTGTTGGGCGACTCCGACCACGTGGTCGCCGCAAACCGCATCGAGGGCAACGACTTCGTCGGGGTCGGGATTCTGGGCTGGTGCACGGCCACCGCCCTGGGCGATCCGAACCGCAACTGCATCAACTCTCCGCC
>JAKSBN010000154.1 GCA_022361175.1 Pseudomonadota bacterium
CCAGGGCGCGTTCGCGCTGGCCGCACTTGCGCAGGGCGCGCGCCAGATGGACACCGGCGTTCGCCGGCAGCGCCGTCGTCGCTCCGGCCCGCTCCAGCCGGCGCACGGCGGACGCGGGATCGTCGGCCGCCAAGTCGGCCGCGGCTGCGTGGCAGAGCACGGCCTGGGAGTTCGGGGCCAGGGCCTCGGCTCGGCGATGGCATTCGCGCGCCGGCGTGAACTCCCCGCGCTCGGCGTGGAGGTTGCCGCGGTGGCTCCACGCCAGGGCGAGGCCGGGCTCGGCCTCGCACGCGCGCTCGTAGGCGGCCAGGGCGTCTTCGCATGCGCCCGCGTCCCGGTAGGCGTTGCCCCAGTTCAACCAGGCTTCGGCGGAGGGGCTGCGGGAACGGAAGGCCGCCGCGTAGTGGGGCAGGGCCTCGTCCGCCCGCCCGCTCGCGCGCAACGCCAGGGCGGCGAGATAGTGGACCTGCCAGGCGACGTCGCGGCCGGTCAGCTCTTCGGCCAGAGCCTCCAGCGCCGCCTCGGGGCGGTCGGCTTGCAGGGCGTCCGAGGCGGCGCGAAGCGGGTGTCCGGTTTCCATCGACCCACCGTTCTCCGCGGGGGGTGGGCGTCTTTCGAATCGGCTCGCGGCCGACTCGCCTTGACCGCGTCGGGTTTGTGGTGATCGGCCGTCGCAGCTATCCCCTGCGAAGCGGGGAGAACACCGGAGGCAACCACGTGACAACGACCGCCGAACGCTTCGATCTGTCGGGCCGGGTGGCCCTCATCACCGGCGGCAGCCGGGGGCTCGGGCGCGAGATGGCGCTGGCCTTCGCCGAGGCCGGAGCCGCGGTCGCGGTGGCCAGCCGCCGCGAGGAGGCCTGCCACGCGGTCGTCGCCGAGATCGAGGCGGCGGGCGGCCGCGCTTTCGCGGCCGCCTGTCACATGGGGGACTGGAACGCGCTCGAGCCCCTGGTCGACCGCGTCGAGGCGGCGCTCGGCCCCCTGGACATCCTGGTGAACAACGCGGGCATGTCCCCGGTGGCTCCATCCTCCGTCGACACCAGCGAAGCGCTCTGGGACAAGGTGCTGGACGTCAACCTGAAGGGGCCGTTTCGCCTGACGGCCGTGGCCGGCAGCCGCATGGCCGCCCGCGGGCGCGGGGCCATTCTCAACATCAGCAGCGTGGCCTCGCTGCGCCCCACGCCCGTGACCGCCCCCTACTCCGCCGCCAAGGCCGGACTCAACGCGCTGACCGAAGCCTACGCCCTCGAGTTCGCCCCCGGCGTACGCGTCAACGCCATCATCGCCGGCCCCTTCGCCACCGACATCAGCAAAGCCTGGACCCCCGAAGCCGTGAAGCAGATGGAAGCCACCCACGCCCTCGGCCGCGTCGGCCAACCCCACGAAATCGTCGGCGCCGCCCTCTACCTGGTCAGCGACGCCTCCTCCTTCACCACCGGCGCTCTCCTCAAAGTCGATGGAGGTGCGCCTTAGACACGGGGCGCGCCTTTGCCCCGATGTCGGCGTTGCTGCGCGCTCGCCGTACGGGAGTACGGCTTCGCGCTGGCGCCTTGACCTCGGGGCAAAATCGCTCCCCGTCGGGACGGGGCTTCGACACGATCTCGGCGTTGCGAAAGGCTCGCCGTACGGTGGTACGGCTTCGCCTTCCGCGGCTTGATCTCGCGCCGAATCCACGCCCCGTCGGGACAGTTGTTGGCGGCAATGGGGAAGCGACGCGCTCCGCCTATTTGCGATGGGCCCTAGCCTCGTAGTCGTGAGAGAGGATGTCGGCGACTTTGGCGGCGGATTCGGCGTAGCTGTGGGTGGCCTCCCAGGTGAGGTCGTCGGAGATGCGGCCCTCGCGTTCGAGGCTCTTCGCGCGGCGATCGGTGAAGCGGACGATCTCGCGCCAGGCGCGGTGCTCGACCGACTCGGCCAGGTCGTGCACCCAGCACTTGAGCTGCTCGCGGGCCTCGGGCTCGAGCTGCTCCACCACGGCGGCGCCCACCAGGCGCTCTTCGTCTCCGTCCTCCACGTGGGGCTCGTTGGCGCGCAGTTGCCGCGCCAGGGTGTGGCAGAGCTCGCGGGCCACGAATGCCTCGCTGGCGTGGAAGCCCCAGGACCCCTCCCACAGTTCGCGCCGCTCGTCGATCAGGCGCTTGGCCTCGAGCCAGGCGTCTTCGGTGGCGTGGCTCGTGACCTCCTGCTCGCAGCGATCGCAGAGCGAGTGGGGGTCTCCGTGGATGGTGTCCGGGTGTTGCTCGAGCCAGCTGAGGAAGTCACTTCGCTGCATCGCCGTTCCTCCTTGGTGTCCGTGGCGTCCCAGGGGCGAGAGTGCGCGCCAGGCGGACACGGGCGTGGACGGGAGCAGCGATGGCCGGGGCCGCAGCAGAGCAGGGGTCCGCCGGGTCGACCCCCAGAGTACCACGGCCCCGGATGCGAGTCGGTCAGAACCCCAGGATGACCATGGCCACGATTTCGCAGGTGATCCCGATGGCAACGATCCAGAAGACGCGGTCGATCAGCTGGTTCGATTCGAGCGGCTGTCCCATTTGGCTTCTCCCTTCGGCGCGTCTTCCAGTGCAAGACGCTGGCCGAAGCGGAGCAGTCGCTGAGGCCGCCCACGCGGGCCCACTGGGGCGGAACGGGGCGCCCCGCCGGCGTCCCCGGTGGGGCGGGGTGACTCAGCCGGTGAGGGAGCCTGCTAAGGATGGGTGGCGAAGACGGACCGGCCCTCCCGACCGCCGAACGTGCGCACCGCGTAGGCTTCGCTGCGGTCCGCTTCCATTCCGGGCGAGCCCAGGGGCATGCCCGGAACGGCGATTCCCGTGACATCGGGTGCCTCGGCCAGCAGGCGCTGGATGTCGGCTGCCGGGACGTGGCCTTCGATGACGTAGTCGCCGACCACGGCTGTGTGGCACGCCGCCAAATCTTCGGGCACGCCCCGCGCCCGCTTGATCGCGGTCAGGTTGGTCACCGGTGTGGAGGTCACGGCGAAGCCGTGATCTTCCAGGTGCCGCTCCCACTTCGTGCAACAGCCGCAGCTCGGCGACTTGAAGACCTGGATCTGGGGCACCGCGCGGTCGCTACAGGCGGTCGCGGCCAGGGCCACGGTGAGGAGGAGGAGGACGTGTCGCATGGGGTCGGCTCCTAGAGGGTGGAGGGGTAGACACCGCTCGGCGGCGCCGGTTCGGCTTCGCTCCCGCTCTGGAGGCGCAGCGCGTTGGCGATGACGGAGACCGAGCTCAGGCTCATGGCGGCCGCGCCCCACATGGGGTTGAGCATCCAGCCCAAGAGCGGGTAGAGCGCGCCCGCCGCCACGGGGACGCCGAGCGTGTTGTAGACGAACGCGAAGAACAAGTTCTGGCGCACGTTGCGGACCGTGGCCGCGCTGAGACGTCGGGCGCGTTCGAGGCCCGTGAGATCGCCGCTCGCCAGGGTGAGATCTGACGCTTCCAGGGCGACGTCCGCGCCCGTCCCCATGGCGATGCCCACGTCGGCCTCGGCCAGGGCGGGAGCGTCGTTCACGCCGTCGCCCACCATCGCGACTCGATGGCCCGCCGTGCGCAGTCGGCGGATCATCTCCGCTTTGGCGTCGGGCAGAACGCCCGCGACCACCTCGTCGATGCCCAGCTCCCGCGCGACTGCGGCCGCGGTGGTCTCCGCGTCGCCTGTCAGCATCACGATCCGCAGACCCGCGCGCCGCAGGCTGGCGACGGCCGCGGGGGTCGTCTCCTTCACCGGGTCCGCCACGGCCAGGGTGCCCGCCGCGCGGCCGTCCACGCGGAGAAAGACGACGGTCTTGCCTTCGGCGCGCAGGGCCTCGGCAGTGCGGGATCGATCGGTGGCGCCCACCGGCGCGTTGCCGAGCTCGACCTGGCGTCCGTCGACGCGGGCCGTCACGCCGCGACCCGG
This sequence comes from Pseudomonadota bacterium, assembly GCA_022361175.1. Classification (GTDB taxonomy): domain Bacteria; phylum Myxococcota_A; class UBA9160; order UBA9160; family UBA4427; genus JAKSBN01. Next base: position 3,898 of record JAKSBN010000154.1, read on the forward strand.
CTGGGCCGTGAATTCCTCGACGGGACGCAGCGCCGAGCCCGCCTCTCGGGCGGTCTCCAGCAGAGCGTTGGCGAGCGGGTGCTCGCTGTGGCGCTCGACGGAAGCGGCCAGCGCCAACACTTCGTCTCGCGTGAAGCCGGGGGCGGGCAGGACGTCGGTGAGGCGCGGTCGGCCCTCGGTCAGAGTTCCGGTCTTGTCGACCACGAGCGTGTCCACCGCGCACAGGCGTTCGATGGCCGCGGCGTCGCGAAACAGAAGCCCTTGGCGGGCCCCGCGTCCCGCGGCCACGGTGATGGACATGGGCGTGGCCAGACCGAGCGCGCACGGGCACGCGATGATGAGCACCGCGATGGCTGCGACGAGGGCGTGCGTCAATCGAGGCTCCGGCCCGAAGCCGGCCCAGACGGCGAAGGTCACACCCGCCACCCCCAGCACGGCCGGCACGAAGACCGCGGCCACCCGATCGGCCAGGCGCTGGATCGGCGCCTGGCTGCGTTGGGCTTCCGCCACCAGGGCGATGATGCGGGCCAGCAGCGTCTCGTCGCCCACCTGCTGGGCCTCGATCACCAGGCTGCCCCGGCCGTTCAGGGTCCCCGCCAGCACCCGATCGCCCGGCTCCTTCGCCACGGGCATGGGCTCGCCCGAGACCGTGGATTCGTCGACGGCGCTGCGGCCGTCCACCACGCACCCGTCCACGGGCACGCTGTCGCCCGGGCGAATGCGCAGGCGGTCTCCGATGGCCACGTGGTGGAGGCACACGTCCTCCTCTCCCGCGTCCGTGATCCGCAGGGCCCGGGCCGGCGCGCCCGCGAGCAGCAAACGCAGCGCGGCCCCGGTGCGTCGCCGGGCGCGCAGCTCGAGCACTTGGCCCAGCAGCACCAGCGTGGTGATCACCGCGGCGGCCTCGAAGTACACCGGCGCTTCGCCGCCCGCAGTTCGGAACGAGGCCGGAAAGGCGCCCGGCAGCACCACGGCCAAAACGCTGGCAGCGTAGGCGGCGCCGATCCCGAGCGAGATCAGGGTGAACATGTTGAGGAGGCCGGTGCGGAGCGAGCGGGCTCCCCGAGCGAAGAACGGCGCGGCGCACCACAGGACGACCGGGGTGGTCAGCAGCGCTTGGACCCAGGGAAGGGGCGGCAGGACGTCCGGGCCCAGCACCATCTCCCCCATGGCCAGAGCGAACACAGGCAACGTCAGCGCGAGGCTCACCCAGAAGCGCCGCCGCATGGCGTCGAGCTCGCTCGTATCCTCGGCGGCGGTGGGGCGCAGGGGCTCCAACGCCATGCCGCAGTCCGGACAGCTGCCGGGACCGCGGTTCTGCACCTCGGGGTGCATCGGGCAGGTGTAGAGTGCGTCGGCTTCGGCCACCGAGATCTCCGCTCGGGTTGATACCCCTACCAGGTATAGGTACTGTATTTGGCGTCCGCCCGCTTGGGCGGAGCGATGAGGCGATTGCGAACGGGGCGATTGCGATGATGGACTCGGAGACCCGAGCGAACGTGCAGCGCCGGCTCGGCAAGATCGCGGGGCAGGTGAACGGCGTGGCCCGTATGGTCGAGGAAGACCGCTACTGCGTTGACGTGTTGCTGCAGGTGGCCGCGGCGCGGGCCGCGCTCGAGCGCGTTGGGCAACTGGTGCTGGGCTCCCACGTGGAGACCTGCGTGACCAGCGCCGTAGCGAGCCGCAGCGAACGCCAGGCGCGCGAGAAGCTCGACGAGCTGCTGGACGTGTTCTCGCGCTTCGGCGGTCTCAAGCTGCGCTGAGGCCGCGCCGGGGGGCGGCGCTGCGAAGGGGTGCGGACCGATGGTCTGGAGGTGGGTGATCCTGGGTTTCCTCTCGACCTTGGCGATCTTCGCCGGGGTCTCGTGGTGGGCCCTGGAGTCGAGCGGCGTCGCCGTGGTCGTCACCCGGGCATCGGACGGCTCTCCGCGCTCGACTCACGTGTGGTACGCCGAACTCGACGGAGAGCTGTGGTTGGAAGCGGGTGCGCCGGAGAACGGCTGGTTCCAGGACATTCAACGTCACGCGACCCTGGCGCTCAAGCGCGATGGGGTGGAGGCGGAGTTCGAGGCGGTCCCCGTCCCCGGTGCGGGAGATCGAGTACGCCGGGCGTTGCGCGACAAGTACGGCGTTCGCGACCGGATCGTCGGCCTCTGGGTCGACTCCTCGCGCTCGGTGGCCGTGCGGCTGCAACCCCGGCCCGGCCCCTAGCGAGGCCGCCGCCGGCTCTGCTGCACGGCCTGGTCGAGGGCGGACAGGAAGCGGGAGCGATCGCGCTCCGACAGCGGCCGCGGTCCGCCCGAGAAGGCGCCGCTCTCCCGCAGGTGAGCCTTCAAGTCACGCGTCGCCAGGGCGGCGCCGATGGAGTGTTCGGTGAAGGGCCGTCCGTCCGAGCCGACCACCAGCGCGCCGGCGTCGAGGCAGCGCGCGGCCAGCGGAATGTCGGCGGTGACGACGATGTCGCCGGGCTCGGCATGGGCGGCGATCCAGTCGTCGGCGGCGTCGGGCCCGTCGTCGACGACCACCAACTCGACGCCCAACTCGCTCGGCACCGACATGCGGGCATTGGCGACGACCACCACCCCCAGTCCGTAGCGCGTCGCCACCACGTAGGCCTCGTCCTTCACCGGACAGGCGTCGCCGTCGATCAGGATGATCACCGGAGCCTCCTCCAACCGCGAGCGCAAGCCACCGTTTGCACTGCGCCCTCAGCCGCGCGACGTCGTCGCGACGCTCACTTCTAGAGCGAGCCGACCCGACCGCTCGGGCGTCGGAAGCGAGGCGCGAGCATGGGAACCCGTCGCTGATAGCTCGCGTAGGCCTCGCCCAGGTTCGAGAGCAGCAGCTCTTCCTCGGAGCGCATGTAGGCCGTATAGGCCGGAACCACATAGACGGCCAGCACCGCCAGCACGCCCCAACTCTGAAAAGCCAGCGCCAGCCCCGCCCAGATGAGGAACACACCCAGGTACAGAGGATGGCGGACCAGGCCGTAGGCACCGGTCGTGATCACCTGATGGTCCGGGTCGAGATAATGGCCCGTACCGACCGCGCGATACGAATAAAAGGCCCACTGGGAGATCAGGAATCCGCACAGGGAAAGACCCGCGCCGAGGGACGCCGGGGCCGCGGCGGCTTCGGGCATTCCAATGCCCCACCGCAACAGCACTACCGCAGTCACCAGGAGAAAGGGCTCCGGCAGGCAGACGAGCATCGACAGGTCCCAGCGGATCCGACCGTCTCGTCCGCGTTGCCAGACCATCTCCACGAGCCCGTAGAACACCCAGAGGCAGCGCAGCAGGGCCACCCACGCGGCGACTTCGATGAAGACGCGAAGGAGCAGGTGAGGCACGGCGTCTCCCCTTCCGTCCGAAGCCCGAGGTCGTACAGGCTACCAGAACCCCGGGCTCGGGAGGGCCGGCGACTGCGTCCAGGCGCGGACGCGGAACTCGGGTTTGGTGGACTGCGAGAGGAGTTTGGTGGAGTGCGATAGGAAACGGAACGCGGCGCTAGGGAGCCAAGGCGCGCTCGAGGGTTTCGCGCAACTCGCGCCGGCGCCGCCGTCGCATCTCGGGGCCGCGCGCGTCGCGCACGGCGAAGACGTCGCCGAAGTGATCGACCAGCGCGGGGTAGAAGATGGCGAGCCCCATCAGATTGACGATGGCCTGGGGAACCGACAGCCGCCGCACCGCGCCGGCCTGGCGCGCGCGGTCCAGCCACGATGTCAGGATTCCGAAGAAGCGCGTGGTTTCGGCGCTCTGCTCGCCGGTCCAGCCGGGCTCGAAGGGCCCCAGGATGTCGCGCACGACGAACAGCGCCAGGTTGGGACGCTCTGCGAACCACTCGTCCAGCTCCTCGGCCACGCTCACGAAAGTCTCCAGCCGAGGCGGATCGTCGCGCTCGAGCGGCTCGACGCGGCGCGTGACCTCGGCCATGAAGCGATCCGTGACCGCGTCGATGAGCTCTCGTTTGTCCGAGAAGTGGTGGAAGAGCGTGCTCTTGTGCAGTCCCACGTGGTCGGCCAGGAGCTGGAGGCTCATGCCCGCGATGCCGTAGCGGGCGATGAGCTCCAGTCCGGCGTCCAGGATCCGCTCGCGGGAGCCCGTCGCGAGCGGCGCCGCGCTCACGAGGGCAGTACGCGGTCGCCCGCGTCGATGGTGCGGTGCAGCAGTCGAATCCAGAACGACTGTCGCGTGCCCGGCTCGGGAAGCATGATCTCCTGCATGCGCTCGTAGCGTGCGCCCACCGGCTCCACCACCGGGATGAAGTCGGGTTCGGTGCCCGGAATGGGCTGCAACTTCTGGATCAGCTCGAAGGCGACCCGGTCGATGCTGCGGTTCACCTCGCGCGGATCCATCCCCAGCGTACGATAGGCGTCGGCATTGCGCAGGTTGGCGGCGCCGATCAGGTTCCCCGCGGACAACGCCGAGCGACGCACCCGCTTCAGCTCGCGCAGGCTCATCTGCTCGAAGCAGCGGGGCAGGTGCATGACCCCGAGCCCCACGTGGCGCGACTCGTCCTTCTCGATGAGCGGCAGGAGCTCGCCCAGGACGGGCTCGACGTCGGCGTTCATGAGCGAGCGGAAGATGGCCGTGGCCGCGCCTTCCGCCATCACCTGCATCACCAGCAGCTTCGTGGTCAGGTTTCCGTTGGAGAGGACCTGGCGCACGCCCGTGGTGAAGTAGCGGTCGAGCGGCGGCATGGGCACGTGCAGCAAGGCCATGTAGTCGCGCAGCACGTAGAAGTGGCGCGCCTCGTCGAAGACCTGGCTCGAAGCGGCCAACCGGGCGTCCGCGTCGTCGAGCCCCTCGGCCAGCTCGGCCGCGATGTACCACGCCGCCAGCTCGCCCCACATGAGGACCTGGAGGATCTGGGCCAGCGCTTCGCGCTGCTCGCGCTCGAGCTGGATGCCACCGTGCTTCTGGACCGCCTCGCGGAAGACGGCCTCGCCGTCCCAGGCGTCCCGCGTGGCGTTGGCGTAGAGGCGGCGCAGGCGCGTCGTGCGCTCCTCGGCCAGCGCCAGCGGTTCGTCCAACACGAGCGCGCGCGACGGCCAGCGGCGGAAGCGGCCGAAGCGGGCGATGAAGGCTCCGGAAAAGAAGCCCCAGAGTGCGGCGGCGAGGATCTGACGGGTCTTCATGAACACGGTCTCCCAGTGGGCGCGACACCAACCAATCGGTTGGGAGCGTACCAACCGATCGGTTGGCGTCAACTGGGGCTGACCCGCAGCGACTGGCGGGCATGGCG
>JAKSBN010000059.1 GCA_022361175.1 Pseudomonadota bacterium
CCCTCCCCCGCGAGCGACGGCTACGGCGGCTCCATCTGGCGGCGTCCCAACGAGCGGCACACCACGCCCGAACAGCGCGCGCGCCTGCCCGAAAACGCCGTCTGGATGGCCGGGCACATGGGGCAGTTCCTGCTGATCGCCCCCGACGAGCAGCTACTGATCCTCCGCATGGGCGTCGCCATGCGAAAGGACATCGCCCGCCACCGCGTCTTCGAGCTCTTCATCGACCTGCTGGAAGCGGGAAGCGCAGCACATCACGACAGCCCCCGCGCCCAGGGGGCCTGAACCACAGCGCTCGACCGAATGACGACGGCCCCCAGCGCTACAGCAGGGCTCGAAGCGCCAGTAACTCTTGCTTGATGGCCCGGTAGTTCTCGGCGTGGCTCGTGCGGGCGGGTTTGGCGGCCTCGCGGGCGCGCCCAACGCCGAGTTCGCGCAGGCGTTTTCGCGCGCCGGCGATGGTGTAGCGCTCCTCGTACAAGAGCCGCTTGATCAGCTGGATGGTCTCGATGTCTTTCTTGCGGTAGAGGCGCTGCTTGGAGCGGGACTTCTGCGGCGCCATCCAGCGAAACTCGGACTCCCAGTAGCGAAGCACGTAGGGCTTCACGCCTGTGATGCGACTGACCTCGCCGATCCGATAGTAGAGCTTGTCGTCTCGCCCGGCGTCGCCGCCGCTCACCCCGGCGCCGCCTTGGGTGCTGCCCATCGCCCAGCCTCACTTCCCGATGCCGATTCCCGCCGCTTCTGCTCGGCTTCCGGCCGCACCACCCTCAGCGCGCCAAACCGCCACACCGCCAAACCCGACGGACCGCCTGGCCCGCGGACACCGGAGCGCACCACACCGGAAGCCCTTGGTGTGCCCGCGCGGACTACAGCTCGGCCGCTTCGTCGGAGTGGCCGTCGCCGTCGAGGCCGGCGGGCGTTTCGCCTTCGTTCAGGATGTTCTTTAGCACGAGACTGGGCTTGAACGTGAGCACTCTCCGCGCGTCCAGCAGGATTTCCTGACCCGTCTGCGGATTGCGCCCCTTGCGCGCGTTTTTCTCGCGCACCACGAAGTTGCCGAACCCCGAGATCTTCACTTTCTCACCCGTCGACAGGGTCTCCTTGATGATCTGGAAGACCTTTTCCACGAGCTCGGCCGACTCCTTCTTGGAGAAGCCCACCCGCTCGTAGATCTGCTCGACGATCTCCGCCTTCGTCATGTCCCCGTTCTCCCCTCCTGCGCTTTGGGGGGCTAGCGCAGCTCACCGCCGAAGCGATGCGCCAGCATCTGCACCACGCGGTCGGTCGCCTTCGTGACCTCTGCATCGGTCAGTGTGCGGTCCGTCCGTTGGAAGACGAGCCGAAAGGCCAAGCTGCGCCGACCTTCCGGAACTCCTTTCCCCTCGTAGCAGTCGAAGAGCTCCACGTTCACCAGGTTCGACCCCGCCTGCTTTCGAATCGCATCCAACACCGCAGCCGCGGGCTGGTCGCGATCCATGACCACCGCCAAGTCCCTTCGCACCCTGGGGTGCTTCGAGACCTCACTGTACCGTGACTCCTGTCTCGGTAACCCGCTGATTTTACTCAAGTCCAGGTCGATCCAGGCGGTCGATTCCGGCACTTCGAAACGTGTCGCAATTTCGGGGTGCAATTCCCCCAATACACCGACGGGCTCTCGCCCCACTTGTAGGGATGCCGACGCTCCCGGATGCAGAAACGGCTCCTCGGCGCCTCCCACGACCCGGCCTTCCAGGCCCAACGACGCCAGGACACGCAGCGCCACGCCCTTCGCCTCGAAAAAAAGCGGTGGTCGCTCGCGCGTTTCCCACAGTTGGAAGTCCTGGCCCCGGCCCAGCACGACCCCGGCGCGCAGAATCTCCCGCGGCAGCTCGCCCGTCTTCTGCGCCTCGAAAACACGCGCCACCTCGAACAGGCGGACGCTGTCCACTTGCCGATTGTGGTTGTCCCGCAGCCGCCGCAGGAGGGACGGGGCCAGCGTCGTTCGCAGGCGTCCCTCGCGCTCGATGATGGGGTTTTTCACTCCCAGCGTGTGTCGTCGAGCGTCGTCCTCGGGCAGTTCCAGGGCATCGAGATCGCTCGGGTCCAAGAACGGGAAGCAGAGCACTTCCGTAACGCCCTCGGCCCGCAGCGTGTCGCCGACGGCGGCGACGTGGCCCCAGCTGGCCGGCTTGCCCGGACGCACCATCGCGGCCTTGGGAAGCGTGGCCGGGATCCGGTCGTAGCCGTGAATCCGCGCGATCTCCTCGATCAGGTCCTGCGGGCGCCAGAGGTCGTGGCGATGGCTCGGCGGCGTGCAGACGAGCCCCTCGTCCGTCTCCTGACAGGCGATGTCGAGCCGGGCCAGCACTTCCCGCATCGTCCCGCTGTCGAGCTCGGTCCCCAGCAGGCGATTCACGTGGGCCACGCTCACCACGACGCGCTCGCTCCGGGGACACGCGTCGCCGCGCGCTTCGACCCGGCCGGCCAACACGGTCCCGCCGGCGAGCTCCGCGATGAGACGCGCCGCGCGGTCGGCGGCGCGGGCCACACCCTCGGGATCGACGCCGCGCTCGAAGCGGTACGACGCGTCCGTGAAGAGCCCCAGACGGCGGCCGGTGTGGCGGATCCGACCGGGCGCGAAGTGCGCGCTCTCGATCAGGATGGCGGTGGTGCCGTCGCGCACCTCGCTGTGGGCCCCGCCCATGACCCCGGCCAAGGCGATGGGGCGCTCGGCGTCGGCGATCACCAGATCGGCGGCCTGCAGCTCGCGCACCTGGCCGTCCAAGGTCTCGAGCGTCTCGCCCGCCGCGGCCGAGCGCACGCGGACCTCGCCGTTCGCCACCGCCTCGAGATCGAAGGCGTGCAGCGGCTGCCCCAGCTCGGCCAGCACGAGATTGGTGGCATCCACGACGCAGTTGATCGAGCGCACGCCCACCGCCGCCAGCTTCTCCTGCAGCCAGTCGGGCGAGGGGCCCACCGAGAGGCCGGTGACGACCCGCGCCACGTAGTGGTGGCAACCGGCCGCGTCCTCGATCGAGACGCTCACCCGCTCGGCGGCGGCGGCGCGCCCCTCCTCCACTTCACAAGCAGGCAGCGTGACCTGGCCGCCGTAGTGCGCTCGCAGCTCGCGCGCGACACCCAGCAGCGACGCGCAGTCCCCCCGGTTGGGCATGATGGCCACTTCGAGAACCGTGTCGCCCGCGTCGAGAACGTCCGTCACCGGCGCGCCCACCGGCGCGTCCTCCGGCAGCACGAGAATCCCCTCGTGCTCCTGGGACAGCCCCAGCTCTCGTTCCGAGCAGATCATGCCCAGCGACGTCACGCCGCGGATCTTGGACTTCTTGAGCTTGGTGCCGTCCGGCAGCACGGTGCCCGGCGCCGCCACCGCGACCTTGAGACCGGCGCGCACGTTGGGCGCGCCGCACACGATGCCCACCGGCTCGCCGTCGCCCAGGTCGACCTGACAGTACGACAGGCGATCGGCGTTGGGATGCTGCTCGCGCTCGACGACGTGACCCACGCGCAGCGCGGACAGGTCCCGTCCGCTGCGCAGGATCTCCTCGATCTCGAGCCCGGCGAGCGTCA
>JAKSBN010000390.1 GCA_022361175.1 Pseudomonadota bacterium
CACTTCGTGGTGTCGATCCTGCTCTACCTGTCGCGCGGCGCCACGATCCTGCTGCCCGCGAACGCGCTCGCACGCACCGTGCTCGCCTGCGCGGTCCGCGACGAAGCCACGGTGAGCTACGCCTCGCCCTACCACTACCGGCTGCTCGCGAACGACGCCGGCGACCTGCGCCCTTCGCTGCGCCTGGCCGTCTCGACGGCGGAGGGGCTGCGGGAGGACGTGGCCACGCGCTTCTCCGAGCGCTACGGCATGCCGATCTGCCAGGCCCTCGGGATCATCGAGGTCGGACTCCCGGTCGTGAACCGGGACGCCGCGGCCGCGAAGCCCACGGCGCTCGGGCGCCCCCTGCCCGACTACGACGTCTGGCTGCGGGGCGAAGACGGCGCGCCCGTCCGCGACCCCGGGCCGGAGCGAACCGGCGAGGTCTGCATCCGCGGGCCGGGCCTGCTGGCGGCCTACCTCGACCCCTGGACGCCGGCGGATGAGCTCCTGGGGGAGGACGGGTTCCGCACCGGCGACCAGGGCTACTTCGATGCGGACGGCGATCTGGTGCTGGTGGGGCGCCGCGCCAACCGCATCAACATGGCGGGGATGAAGTTCTTCTCGGAGGAGGTGGAGGCCGTCTTGGAAGCCCACCCGGCCGTGCGGGCGAGTCGGGTGCTGGGCCGAACGCATCCCGCGCTGGGCGAGATTCCCGAAGCCGAGGTAGTTCCGGCCGAAGCCGGTTCCCCGCCGACCTCACGCGAGCTGACCCGCCACTGCCGCGAGGCGCTCCCCGCCTACAAGATCCCGCGCCGCTTCCACATCGTGGAAGAGCTCCCCCTCACCGAGACCGGCAAGGTGCGCCGCCACTGATCGCGGCCTGCCCGAGTCTCGGGTCGGGCTCCTAGCTGATGATCTTGGGTCCGCCGGGTCCGCCCGGCCCCCCGAAGCCGCCGCCCTGGCCCCCGCCGCCGACGCCCGGAGGCACGGCCGTCGGGACCACGATGCGCGAGGCCTCGCGCTGCTGGATCTCGCGCGCTTCCTGCATCAGCCGGTCCACCGCCTGCTTCACCGCCTCGGGGAACTTGTCCATCGCCTCTTCCAGGCTGGAAGCCTCGATGGGGGCGTGAACCGGCACCGGACCCATCTGAGACATGAGCTGGGTCTCGGCGCTGTAGAGAGCGGGCCGCGCGTCGTCGGGTGAGCCGTCGGGCCGGATGGGAACGAGCTTGCGGATGGTCGCCACCTTGAGGTCCGTCACGACCTCCTCGCGGTAGAGGTTGTCGCGGTCCACCTCGATTTGGGACAGGGGGTTCTGCTCGTCACTCACCGGAAGGCTCCTTCTTCGAGCGGGGAAGACTAGCCTGCATTTCACAGCAGCGCCCCGCTGTGGCGCCGGCAAACCCTCCGCCCCGGGGGCTCCCGTCGTGGGGCGACGGCGGCTTCAGTGACGTTGGAAGACGGCATCGTGGCGGTCACCCGCCAGCACCAGCTCGGACTCGCCGCGCAGCCAGAAGCGCACGAACTCGAGCGTATCCGGCCACGCGCGCCGGACCCGACCGGTGGCCGGCCGGAGCTGGAGGTCGAGGCCGGGTGCATCGCCCGGGACGCGCTCCAACTCGAAGGCCACGGCGAAGGCCGTTTGGGGTTCGTCGACCCAGGGGGCCAGCAGGGCGGGCGGAGGCTCGTCGCCCACGACCACCAGCACGGCCTCCTTCGGGCGGCGCGCCAACAGCGTCATGCCCTCCAGCACCGCGCTGGCGAACAGGCTCTCGGATGCGCCCAGCGAGCTGGACGCCGCGCGGTTCTCGGCCGCCAAGCTGAAGAGCCCCGCCTGGGTGTTGTGGACCGAGTGGCTGAAGCGCATCGGGGAGAGCCGCTCGCAGCGCGCGGCCAGCTCGATCAGCGGCAGGGTGTCGTTCAGGACGCCGTGGCGCGAGGCGAACACGTTGCGCAGCGTGCCGACGCGGGTGCCCGCGGCGGCGAAGGCGGTGTGCAGCATCATGCGGGTCAGGCGGTTGCAGCGCCGTCGCAGCAGGGCGGGCAGCGCGCTGATGTCGGGCGCGCCCTCGGCCCCGAGCTCGTGCGGGGCTTCGGCCCAGGCGTTCCAAGCGGCATCTCCGTCCACGCCGGGGGCCCACGCGGCGAGCCGCGAGATCGCCAGGCGCATCAGGCCGTTCCCCGCGCCAGCGCGAGTGAGCAGTTGTTGCCACCGAAGCCGAAGGCGTTCGACAAGACGAGGCCGCCGTCGGCCAGCGCCGCGCGCTCGCCCGGCGCCACCAGCCGGATGGGCGGAAGCTCCGGGTCCCGCTCGCCGTCGAAGACATGCGGCGGCAGCGGGATCTGGTCCGCCTCCAGGGCCTGCAGCGCCAGCCAGCAGAAGCCGATCTCGGTGGCCCCCGCGGCGCCGAGGGTGTGGCCGACGAGCGGCTTGGTCGAGCTGCAGGGCACGCCGGTCCCCAGCACGCGCGCCACGGATCGGCTCTCCATGGCGTCGTTCAGCGGTGTCCCGGTGCCGTGGAGATTCACGTAGACGACGTCCTCGGGCTGCGCCCCGGCGTCTTCCAGGGCCTGGCGCATGGCGGCTTCGGGCCCCGTGCCCTCTGGCTCGGGCGCCGACATGTGGTGGGCATCGCAGGACTCGCCCACGCCCACCAGCTGGATCCCGTTCGGCTCGCGGGTCATGAGGAAGAGCGCCGCGCCCTCGCCCAAGGTGAGGCCCCGGCGGTTTTGGCTCATGGGGTTCGTGCGCTCGGGGGCGACGGCCTGGAGCGCGCTGAAACCGCCCGTCGTGAGGCTGCAGAGGGTGTCGGCGCCGCCGGAGATCACCACGTCGCACAGGTCCAGCTCCAGCAGCGACCGCGCCGACGCCAGCGCCCGGGCACTGGAGGAGCAGGCGGTCGAGAGCGTGTAGGTCGGGCCGCGCGCCCCCAGCCAGTCCGCGATGAACGCGGCCAGCCCACCCAGCTCGAGCTGCTGATAGTCGAACGCGGGCGCCAGCGAGCCTTTGGCGTCCCGATGTCGGAGCGCGTGCTCCAGGCTGTCCACGCCTCCGGTGCTGGTTCCCACCACGACGCCCACCCGCACCGGGTCCAGCCCGTCGACGGCCGCGCGCACCGGCTCCTCGATGGCCTGGAGCGCGGCCAGGGCGAGCTGGTTGTTGTGGCACGCGTGACGCGCGAGCTCCGACGGCAATTCTGGGGGGGTGTAGCGCGCGGGCGCTACCAGGATGGAGCGATTGGGAACCAGGTCGTCCCGCGCGACGAAGCCCCCGTCGTCTCCCGCCAGCAGGCGCGCCCGGATCGTCTCCAGGTCGCTCCCGAGCGCGTTGACCATGCCGAGTGCGCGGAGCGCGCACGGCGCCCTCATCGCCAAGGGCTCCTCCCCGTCTCAAGGGATCTTCGCCTGCAGCCGCTCAGAATAACCGGATCCCGAGCGACTGCTATGCTCGGCCGGCGCGGAGTGTCATGACCCGATTGGACCTGGACGTCGCCATTCTCGGGGGAGGGATGGCCGGGAACCTGTTGGCCCGCCAGCTCCGGCGGCAGTCTCCGGGCCTCCAGGTGGGACTCTTCGAGCGGAGCCGCGAGACCGGCTACCGCGTGGGAGAATCCCTGACCGAGATCGCCAGCAACTATCTGGTGCGCCGGCTGGGGCTGTCCACCTACCTCTATGACCGCCACCTGCCCAAGAACGGTCTGCGTTTCCTGTTCGACGACGCCGGTTGTGAGACGCCGCTGGCGGACATGAGCGAGATCGGATCCGTGGCGCTCCCCTACCACCCGGGCTTCCAGATCGACCGCTCGCGCCTGGACGCGGACCTGCTCGCCATGAACGCCGCGGACGGCGTCCGCGTCGCCACCGGCGCCAAGGCGGACCAGATCGAGCTCGGCGACGCCGCGCCCCACGCGTTCCGCGTGCGCGACGACGACGGCGAGCGGCGGGTCTTCTGCCGTTGGCTGGTGGACGCCACCGGTCGCGCCAGCCTGCTGGCGAAGTCGCGGTCGCTGCGCGAACCCGAGCCCGTGCACGACATCGCCGCCGTGTGGGGGCGTTTCGAAGGCGTGTCGGATCTCGACGAGCTGGGCGGGCCGGAGTTTCGGGAGCGCGTGCGCCACACCAGCCGGCGGCTGTCCACGGTGCACTTCTGCTATCGGGGCGCCTGGGTCTGGGTGATCCCGCTCCACGACGGGATCACCAGCGTCGGGGTGGTCGCCGAGCGTCGAACCTACGAGCGGGAGCTCGGAACTCCCGACGCCTTCGGCGCGTTTCTGTTGCGTCCGCGCGCGCTCGGCTCGCTGTTCGAGGCGGCCAAGCCGGTCGACCAGGCATCGCTGCAGCGGATTCCCTATGCCACGCGGAAGTTCTTCGACTCCGGACGTTGGGGGTTGAGCGGCGAATCCGGGGCGTTCGCCGACCCGCTCTACAGCCCGGGTGGCGACTACATCGCGCTTCAGAACGATCTGCTCTGCGATCTGATCGCCCGTGACGCGGCGGGGGAGGACATCGCGGCTCGCTCCCAGGCTTACGACGCCTTCATGCACCTGCGCCACGAAGCCGCCATGCGCCTCTACCGCGGGCTCTACGACTGCCTGGGAAGCTACGAGCTCTTCGGCCTGAAGTACCACTTCGACCTGGCGAACTACTACAACCTGTGGACGACGGCCTTCATGTGCGACCGGCACCTGGACCTGCGCTGGGTGCGGCGGCAGCTGCGGCAGCGCGACGCGATCCTCGGGGCGCTGGACCGTTTCTCGACCCTCTTTCGCGAGCTCGAGCGCGAGCTCACGAGCCGCGGGCACTACGCGCGCGGCAACCGCGGCGAATTCTCGAACGGCCTCGAGCGCATCGACTTCCTGACGGAGGTCGGCCAGCCCGCTTCCGACGAGGAGGTACTGGCGAGGACGCTCGCCATCTTCAACGACGTTCGGCGCCGGGCCGGCGGCCTGTTGGGGCGTTCGCTGGACCGGGATCTGCCCCTCGGATCCTTCCTCGACGGGACGGAGCTGCTGGCGGCTTCGGAGGGCGGCGGCGATCGCTGACGCAGCTCCGCGGTCGTGGGTCGCCGCCGTGACGGCCGTGCTCCAGGGACTTCTCTACCTGGCTTATCCGTTCGTCGTGTACTTCGCGCACACCCATTGGGGCACTCGTTCGGTCGCCCTGATCCTGTTGGTGGGTTTGCTCGGCGGGATGGCCCTGCGGCGCGGAGACAAGAGCGCCGAGATCCGAAGTCTGCTGCGCCAGCACACGGGCCTCGTCGTGCTGGTCGGGTTGGCGCTGGTGGCGGGGGAACGGATCTTCCTGCTGTTGCTGCCGAGCCTGGTCGGCCTCTTCCTGCTCTTCACCTTCGGCCGCACGCTGTTCGACGGCCCCTCCATGATCGAGCGCTTTGCGCGCATCATCGAGGACGACCTGCCCCCCTTCACGGCGTCCTACTGTCGCAAGGTCACGATCGTGTGGTGCGTCTTCTTCGCGGTTCACGCGGCCGTGGCCGGCGTGCTGGCTTTCCGGGGGCCGCTGTCGTGGTGGGCGGCGTACAGCGGAGTCATCGTCTACGTGGTGATCGGCGGCCTCCTGGGCGTCGAATTCCTGCTGCGGAAGTGGTGGTTCCGGTACTACACGGGCGGCGTTCTCGACAGCGTTCTGGCCCGACTGTTTCCGCCCGAGGCGACGGCCCGGGGGCGCCGCTCGCTGGCCTACGATGCCGCCCGACGCGAGCGCGCACTTTCGACGAGCCGCAGCGAGGCGTCGTAGCCGCACCACGGGTTCGACACTCGCACGCCTTCGGCAACAGGCGCCACGGTCACCGCGTCGGCGCGCGGCGGGCGTCGGTAGTGGCGACTTCCATCGCTCCCGACGACGACCTCTTCTCCGTCGACGTCGCGCGCCGGATCCAGCAGCCAGGCGCGGTGGACGGCGTCCAGCAGCCAAACGGGCGCGACCCCCAGGTGGCGCGAGATGCCCGCTTGCGTCTCTACCTGCCCGCCGCGCTGCACGACCGCGAAGGCCCGCGTGCCGAAAGGCGTGAACGCGGCCAGCACGAGCTCGTCCCCCTGGCGCCTCAGCACCGCGTCCAGCCGCACCCCGGGCGTTTCGGCACCGAACCGAACCCGGAAGCGGCGCCCCTCCCCTTCGGCCAGCGCGGCGACCGGCGCCAAGGGGCCGGGACACGGGGGCCGCGGAGAGAGCCACGTCTGGCATCCGCAGCTGGCGGCCAGAAAGAGCGCCAGGGCCAGGGAGGCGCGCCTAGGCACGCCGGTGCTCGGTGGCGGGGTTGGCGAGGGCCAGCGCGACGGGAGCGAACGCCAGCGAGAACAGGATCCCCAGGCCCGTGGTCTGGCCGATCGCGGACAGGGCGGGGTGCTCCGAGAACGCCAGGACGCCGAACACGAAGAGCGTGGTCGTGCACGAGAGCAGGAGCGAGAGGAGCGTGGCCTCCAGATGTCGACGCTCGCCCACGCTGTCGACGGCGAAGACGCCGTAGTCGACGCCCATTCCCAGCACCAGGATCAGACTCACGACGTGGAGGAGGTTGACCGGGAGTCCCAGCCAACCGAGGACGCCGAACGTCGCGCCCGCCGCGAACAGCGACGGAAGAAAGGCGGCCAGCGTGCGCCGCGCGTTCCGGTAGCGGGCCGCCAGGAGCAGCAGCACCAGCGCACTCCCGACCCCGATCAGGCGCAGGGTCGTGGTGCGATAGCGCGCGTAGATCCCCGCCAGCAGTGCTTGCTGGTCCAGGAGGTGAACGTCCGGGAGGTCGGCGATCAGAGTTTCCAGCGCACTCGGATCTCGCAGGTTGCGCAGCGTCGTCACGGCGGCCCACTGGCCTTCCAAGGGCACGAGGAGCGCGTCGCGCAGGCGCGCAAGCGGCGTGCCGTCGAGGTCTTCGGGAACCAGCGGCTGGCTCTCGGTCTCAGCCAGCGCGGCGCGAAACTCCGCGAAGGCGCCCGCGCGGAAGCCGCGCGCGGAGAAGACCGCCTCGACCTTTGGGCCCAGGCCGGGCTGGTCCCGAAGCACGCGGCGATTGCGCTCCTGGAGCTCGCGGGACCACAGGAGCGAGTGCAGAGAGCGGAAGCTCTCGAGGGCGCCGGCCTCGCGCGCCCGCTCGAGGCGCAGGAACGCGCGGTCGTTGGCGGCCAGCGCCGCATCGGGCGTGGGCCCCAACGCCACCACGAAGCGCCCCGGGTCGAACGACGAGACGCGCGCCCGCACGGCCGCGTCCTCGGCCAGGATCTCGGGCTGCGGGGTCGTCAACTGCGACGGGTCGTCCCGCCACTCCAGCAGCGGGATGCCCGTGGCGGCCACGACCAGGGCCGCGAGAGGCAGCGCCAACAGCCTCGCACCCGCGCCCTGCAACCGCTCGAAGCCGCGACCGAGGGCCCGCGCCACCGCGTCCTGGGCCCGGGGCGCCGGCTCGTGCGGCCGCAGAAAACGCGGCAGCGCGTAGAGCGTGGCACCGAGGGCGCACGCGATCCCGACCGCGGCGTAGAGCCCCATCTCCCGCACGCCCGGAAAGCGCGTGAGGGACAGCGCCGCGAAGCTGACGAGGGTGGTGCCGGCGCCGAGCAGCAGCGACGGGCGCAGTCGCGCCACGGTGCCGCGGGCTCCGTTCGGGCTCGGAAGCAGCACGTGGTGATTCAACAAGTGAATCGAGTAGTCGATGGCGACTCCCACCAGCGAGACGCCGAAGGCCACGGTGACGCCGTGGAGCGGATGGAAGGCCGCGATCCCGAAGGCGGTGGCTCCGAGAATTCCCACCGCCGGGGGGATGGCGCCGAGCGCCAGACTCCGCGCCGAGCGGAAGAACAGCAGAAAGAGCCCACAGACCCCCAGGACCGCCGCCGTCGAGATGAAGGAGAGGTCGCGGCGCATGGCCAGCTCGGTGGAGACGGCGATGCGGTTCAGTCCCATGAGGGAGAGCGAGAGAGCGTCGTCGCGTCGTCCGCGGATGGACTCGAAGTGCCCGTCGATGGCCTCCAGCAGGGGCCGCTGGTGTTCGGAGGCGAAGGCGCTGTGGCGCGTCTCCAGGAACAGGACCACCGCATTTCCATCGCGGGTGCGGAAGTGGCCGTCCACCACCTGAAGCGAGCGATCGCCCGCGCGCAGGCGCTCCAGGATCCCGTTGAAGAGGCCGAGCGGATCCGCCGGTGCGAGTCGTCCGGCCACCCCGCCGGTGGGGCGCGCCAACTCCGCCCGAAGTGCGTCGGCGCGCCGCCCGAGCGCCACCGGATCCGCGAGCCGTGGGATCTCGGCGTCGGGGCGATCGGAGATCAGGAAGTGGCGGCGGGGGAAGTAGACCGAGTAGATGCTCTCGAAGTCGGCGCTGTCGAGCCCGGTCTCGAGGAAGGCCACTTCGGGGTGGTCGGCGAGCACCGTCGTGAGCTCGCCGGCCGCGGCGGCGGCATCGGCCCCTTCTATCAGCAGGACCATGCGCCGAGAGAGCGAGCTCTCTGCGAGCTGGCGCGACAGGACGGCGGCCGTCGCGTCCTCGGAGCCGGGCAGGAAGTGCGTCACGTCGTGCGTCACGTCGAGGCGCCAGGAGCAGAAGAGAAAGACACCGACGCTGCCGGCGATCCACAGCGCTCGGGCGCGGGCGTCGGTCACGGGTCCGTCCAGCCCTCGAGGGAGAAGAAGCGGGCCTCCTCCTCCGGCGAGAAGCTGCGCTCGGGCTCCACCTCCCGGAAGGCGGTGACGGTGCGGTCTCCATTGGTCTCGACGACCACCATCTCTTCCAGCACTCGGTCGCGGCCGCGCAGCGTCACGCCTTCGATGAGTCCCTTCATGGGCCGGGTCCGGGGCGTGAGCTCGAGGGTCCAGCGCTCGCCGTCGCTGCTGAAGCGAGGTGTGTAGCGCTGCTTCAGCCGTTCCAGGTCGCCCCGAAAGAGCACGGTGAAGTTGTCGACGAAGTGCCGGGCCACGCCGTTGCTGGACAAGTCGACCTGCTGGTCCCCGCTCTCGTCGCGGAGCGAGAGTTGGTTGCCCGAGATCAGCAGCCACGATCGGCCGGGGTGCGAGATGTGGCGCGCCAGGCGGTCGGGCTGCGCGAAGTACAGGCGTCCGCGGCTCTCCAGCGGCTCGGTCAGGAGCACGAGCTCCTTGCGCTCGACGAACGTCGCGGCGACGCCGGGCGACTGGGCGAGCTCGGCCATCAGCGCCTCCAGCGTCCAGGCTCCGGTGGCGGCACCGGAGCTCTGCACCCACAAGAGAAGCGCTGCGGCCAGCCCGCTAGTTCGCGATGCGGTCCAGAATCTCACGCGGCGTCTCCAAAAGCATGCGGCCCTCCCGGTCGAGGGTGACGAGAACGGTGTGGCCGCGCGCGGCCCGGCGCGCGCGATCGAGATTCGTGAGCTCGTAGTCGACGCAGAGCCGATTGCGCACGTCGCGGAACCACGCCTCGACGCGCACGCGCTCGCCGTAGGCGAGGGGATAGGCGTGCCGACACTTGCTCTCGATCACCACGAAGCGGTAGCGGCTGGGGACGAGGTCGCCCACGTCCAGCCCCACGCGCCGCAGGAGAGCCGTCCGGCCCGCCTCGAAGTACTTGTAGTAGTGGCCGTGCCACACCACCTGCATGGCGTCCGTGTCGTGGAACGGGACTTCGAGTTCGACGGAAACGCGCGGACCGGCGGCCGGCTCTCGGCGCGCAGCTCTAGCCTGCATTCGCCACCCGGGGCGGGCTCTCGAGCAGCGGGCTAGGCATCGGGGGCGCTGGCGGAGTCGAGCTCTCCCAGCGGAAGCCGGCCCCTGCGGTGGAGCGACAGCACGTGCTCGATGTCGCCGTCCTGGCGTCGGTCCTCGGTCACCATGGGGATGTCGGCTCGAACCGTCTCCGAGAGCGCCCGCAGGCGGGGCGGCGGCGGGTTCTCGCTGCGCAGTTCGATGGCCTGGCACACGGCGAGCGTCTGCATGGCCGCCGTGGTTTCCGTGAGCTCCAGCACCCGCAGGCAATCCCGGGCCGCGATGGTCCCCATGCTCACCTTGTCCTGGTTGTGCGACTCCGTGCTGCGGCTGAAGGCCGCCGCGGGCATCGTGAGCTTCTGCGCCTCCGCGGCCAGGGCCGACGTGCCGATCTGCATCGCCTTGAAACCGTGGTGGACGACGCGCGCGGCGCCGTCGCCGGCCACCAGATTGGCGGGCAGTCCGCCGCTGGTCTCGGACACGCATAGGAGCTGGAGCTGGCGGTCGAGCAGGTCGGCGACGCCCGCCACGGCGGTCTTGAGACCGTCCATGACGAAGGCCACGTGCCCGCCGTAGAAGTTCCCGCCGTGGAGCACGCCGCCCTCCACCGGATCGATGATGGGGTTGTCGTTCACGCCGTTGATCTCGGTCTCCAGAAACCCGCGCGTGAGGCGTAGCGCGTCGAGCAGTACGCCGATCACGTGGGGAGCGCAGCGGATGGAGTAACGGTCCTGGAGCCGCGCGGGCGGCGGGCCCTCGGCCCCGGCCAGGTCCTCGCGGATGCAGCGGGCGGCTTCGCGTTGGCCGGGATGCGGCTTGAGTTCGAAGATCCGGTCGTCGAAGTGCGCGGGGTTGCCCGCGGCGGCGAAGCTGGCTCCGGCGGCCAAGCGGCACGCCCAGCGGCCGAGGCGGCGGGCGCGGTCGAAGGCCAGAACCGCAAGCGCCGTCATGACGCTGGTGCCGTTCATGATCGCCAGGCTCTCCTTGGGCCGGAGCGCCAACGGCTCGAGCCCGCAGGCGGCGAGGGCGTCCCGAGCGCTCTCGACCCGGCCTTCGAAGCTGACCTCGCGCTCGCCCACCAGGGTGGCCGCCAGGTACGAGAGCGGGGTCAGGTCGCCGCTGGCCCCGACGGAGCCTTGCGCGGGGATCCGCGGCAGCACGCGCCGGTTGACGAGTTCGCAGAGCCGCTCGAGCAGCGCGGGGCGCACCCCCGAGTAGCCGCGCGCCAGCGACGCCAGCCGCACGACGACCACGGCGGCCGCCTCTTCGTCTTCGAGGATGCGGCCGGTGCCGCAGCCGTGAAAGCGCAACAGGTGAAGCGGCATCGCGTCCCGCAGCGCGGGCGGAATCGCGTTCTCCACCGAGGCGCCGACCCCGGTCGTGACGCCGTACACCTCGTTGCCTTCGGCCTGGTGCTGTGCGAGCCAGCGCGGACCCGCTTCCAGGTGGCGGCGGTAGTCCGGGTCGTCGTCGAGCACGAGCAGCCGCTCGCCGCGGGCGGCCGCCAGCACGTCCTCGAGCCCGAGCGGACGGCGGCCGACCGCGATGGGCGGGGTCTGCATCGGCTCCGCCTGGGTGGGGCTCACCGCCATGGCGAATTCCTCTCGCGCCCGTGGTTCGAGACGACACTCATCCGAGAACTCTCCGCTGGTCGAGGGCCTTCGCGAGCGGGCCCTCCCTTCGGGTGCGTCGGCGGCGAGGTCGGCCGGGGAGCGCGCGATCCCGCGGGTCGCCTCGGCACGCACCCGTCACCACTGCACCGGCCGCTGCACCCGTCTCTCCCCGTCCGAGTGCTCCGTCCGAAACTCGCACAGGGGGATTCCCCCCTTGAGCCGCCGATTCTACCGCGCTGGCGGCAGGCCGCTGCGCTTGGGACCACTTGTCGGCGCAACGGCCCGCGGCCACAACCCCCGAACTGTGCGAGCCACAGCGGCAGTGGTAGGCTCGGCCCACGGCTCCCGGGTTCGGGAGTCGCGGGGGCGGAAGCCGGTGCTCGGCCGAGTCTCAGCGGCTCGGTTTCTGCGTGCGAGGCTCGCGAAACTCGAACGGGTTCGGTGGGTGCGGCCGGCCCGAGCGGGCGGCCCGGTGGAACGTCCAGAGGGGGGCGCGTGGGCGCGCGCGAAACGACGCCGCAGCGCGAAATCGAGTGGACCGCCCGAGCCCGCCGCCGCTGGCGCGCTCTGCGCACGGGCTCTGCTTTTGCGCTGTTCTTCCTGACCGCGCTCATCTACACGACGCTCTACGTCCCGGTCTGGCGCCGCGTGATCGGAAATCGCGGGCGTCCGTTGGACCTGAGGGTTCAGGGCCACATTCATTGGTTCTTCGGACGCTTCATGGCTTACATGCGCCGAACGGGGCTGGTCTTCTGCGAGGTCGAGGGGGCCGAGCGGCTGCAGGCGCCCGGGCCGAAATTGGTGATTGCCAACCATCCGACGCTGGTGGACGTCGTCGCTCTGATCGCGTGTCTGCCCCAGGCGGACTGCGTCGTGAAGCGAGAGCACTGGAATCACTTCTTTCTTCGGGGCATCGTCCGTGTCGCGGGGTACATTCCCAACGAGGGGGGGACGAAGGTGGTGGCCGCCTGTGCGGACCGCCTGCGCCAGGGGCGCACCTTGATCTTGTTTCCGGAGGGCACGCGCTCGCCCCAGGGTGGGCTCGGGCCGTTTCACCGCGGGGCCGCCCACGTGGCTCTGGCGAGCGGATGCGATCCGGTGCTGGTGGCGATCTCGGCGGATCCACCGAGCTTGATGAAGGGGCAGGCCTGGTACGACGTGCCCGAGCGGCCGATCGAGCTGCGGCTGCGCGTGGAGGAACCCCTCTTGGTGAAGGACCATCTGGTCGATGAGGAGAACCGAAACCTCGCCGCTCGGCGACTCACGGCCGCGATGCGCGAGCGGTTTCAGAAGAGGCAGAATCGTGTCGGATCCGACAGCGCTTGAGCTCGAACTGAAGAAGATGATCGTCGAGGCCCTCGTCTTGGAAGACGTGGCGCCCGAAGAGATCGAGAGCGACGCCCCGCTGTTCGTGGAGGGACTCGGACTCGATTCCATCGATGCGCTGGAACTCGCCATGGTGTTGGAAGAGCGTTACGGCGTGACCCTGTCCGAAGATCCAGACGAGAACCGTCAGATTTTCGAATCCGTTCGCAGCCTGGCCGCGTTCGTGAGCGACCACCGGACCCAATAGAGGGATGGGCCCTTGCTCTCCAAGGAAGACATCTACAAAAAGCTCAGCGAGATCATGAAGCGCGAGTTCGGCTTCGAGGAGTCTCAGTTGACTCTGAAGGCCCACCTCGTGGACGACCTCGACCTGGACAGCATCGACGCCATCGATCTGGCCGTTTGGCTCGAGGAGGAGATGGGCCAGTCGCTGGCCGAAGAGGACCTTCGCTCGATTCGCACCGTCGAGGATGTGATCGACGCCGTCCATCTCGCCCTGCAAACCGGGTAGGCCCTTGGCCCCGCGATTCGAATCGCTCTGCACGCTCCTGGCCCGCGGTCGCGAGCCGGAGTCGCCGGTGGCGTTTCGCGGAGCGGGCGAGCGGCACGGCTTTCGCGACTTCGCGATCCACGTGGCCTCACTGGCGGCGACCCTCGAGCGCCAGCCGCGCGGGCGTTGGGTGCTCGTCTGCGACGACGCCTATGCCTTCGCGGTGGGCCTGTTCGCGCTCTGGCACACGGACCAGGTGGCCGTCTCTCCGCCCAACGCGCAGCCCGACACGCTGGCGGCGCTGGCCCCCGACGTCGTCGCCACGCTGACGGATCGGCCCGGACATCCGGCCCCGGCCCTGCATCCCCTGCAGCAGAGTGCGGTCGAGCTCCGGGCGTTCGGTCGGCTGCAACCCGGGGCGCCGGCCCTCGAGCTCTTCACCTCGGGCACGACGGGAGCGGGGCGCCGCGTGGCGAAGCGTCTCTCGCACCTCGACGCGGAGGTCCGCACCCTCGAAGACCACTTCGGGCCCGCGGCGGGTCCGGCGGAGGTCTTCGCCACGGCGTCGCACCAACACCTCTACGGCCTCCTGTTTCGCGTGCTGTGGCCGCTGGCCAGCGGTCGGCCCTTCCAGGCGGACGTGCGACTGCACGCGGGGGAGATCCTGCCCGCGCTGGCGGCGACGCCGGACAGCGTCTTCGTGAGCACGCCGGCCCACCTGCGGCGGTTGGCCGGCGCGCGCGACTGGCCGCAGGTGCGGGGGCGCTGTCGCACGGTCTTTTCGTCCGGCGGGCCGCTGCCGTTGGAGACCGCGGCGCAGCTGGCGGAGGCCCTGGGCGAGCCCCCCTGCGAGATCCTGGGATCCACGGAAACCGGCGGCATCGCCTGGCGGCGCCAGCGCGCGGGGCGCGAGGGAGCGCTCTGGTCCCCTTTGGCGGGCGTTGCGGTGGAGGCCGGGCCCGAGGAGCGGCTGCACGTCCGCTCGCCGTACGTCAGCGTGGACGAGCCGGACGCGGGCTTCACCCTGGGCGACCGGGTCGAGCTGGGTCCGGACAAGCGCTTCTGGCTGCACGGCCGCGTCGATCGCGTGGTCAAGGTCGGAGAGAAGCGGCTGTCGCTTCCCGACCTGGAGGCCCGGCTCCACGCGCATCCCTGGGTGGCCGAGTGCGCCGGGGTGGGTCTGGTGCAGGCCGGCGAGGCCCGGGTCGGTGCAGTTGTCGTGCTGTCGACTGCGGGCGAGCGTGCCCAGGGCGAGTCCGGGGCCCGCGAGGTGAAGCGCCAGCTCGCGGCGCATCTGAGCGGTGCCTTCGACGCGGTCCTGGTGCCGCGCGCTTGGCGCTTCGTGGCGGCGCTGCCCGTCGACGAGCGAGGGAAGACGCCCGCACGGCTGCTGGACGCGCTGTTCGAGGTGGGGCCGACCGAACCCTCGGCGCCGGCGTGGGGCGTGGCGCGACACGGATCGGATTTCTTGGAGCGCGAGCTCGAGGTCCCCGACACGCTGCCGGTGCTGGACGGCCACTTCGACGGGCTGCCCGTCGTGCCGGGCGTCGTGCAGCTCGACTGGGCGCTGTCCCTGCTGGCGGAACGCATACCGGACGTGGCGATCCAACGGATCGAGGCGCTCAAGTTCCACCGGCCGCTGGCCGCGGGCGAGTCGCTGACGCTTCGGGTCGAGTTCGATGCGAAGCGCGGCCGGGCGGTGTTCACGCTGCGGGACGCCACCTCCGCGGTGGCGTCCGGGCGCCTGGTGTGGGAGGGGAAGAGCGCGTGAACCCCTGCCTGCTCATCCCGATCTACAACCACGGCGCCACCATCGGGGCCGTCGTGAAGGAGCTGGCCGCGTTCGACCGGACCTGCCTCATCGTGGACGACGGGAGCGACGCGGCCACCGCGCGGGAGCTTTGCCGCCTGGCCGAGACGCACGCCTTCGTGCGCGTGAAGACCCGGGCCCAAAACGGCGGTCGGGGGGCGGCACTCAAGACCGGCTATCGCTGGGCGGCGGAACTGGGCTTCAGCCACGCGCTCCAGCTGGACGCCGACGGCCAACACGCGGCGGCCGACGTGCCCGCGTTCCTGGACGCCGCCCGCGAGAATCCCGACGCCCTGATCCTGGGGGCGCCCCAGTTCGACGACAGCGCGCCCAAAGCGCGCCTCTACGGCCGGCGGCTGTCGCAGTTCTGGGTCTGGGTGGAGACGCTGTCTCTCGACATCGCCGATCCCTTGTGCGGATTTCGCTGCTTTCCGCTGGCTTCGACGCTGGCCGTCCTCGATCGGGTCGAGACGGGCGACCGCATGGACTTCGACCCGGAGATCGCCGTTCGACTCGCTTGGGACGGCGTGCCCGTCGTGAATCTCCAAACGCGCGTCCGCTACTACGAGGAGGGGGTGTCGCATTTCGCCCCGCTCCGCGACAACGCGCTGATCACGTGGATGCACACGCGACTGGTGTTCGGGATGCTGGCGCGGCTGCCGGCAACGCTCGTGCGGCGCGTGCGGGGAAGGGCGTCGTGAGCGCCGCGCCGACCCCCACCCAATCGCGCGGTGCCCACTGGGCCGGTGTCGCCGAGCGCGGCTCGTCGCTGGCCATGCAGGCGACGGCGAGCGTGTATCAGGCCTTGGGTCGTCGCCTCTCGGGGCTCTTGCTGTATCCCATCGTGGCCTACTTCTTCGCGACGGGCCGAGGGCTGCGGGATGCCTCGCGCGGCTACCTGGAGCGGGTCGCGCAAACGGAGCCCGGCCGTGCGGCGTTGGGGGGGCGGCCGCGAGCCCGCCACGTCTATCGGCACCTGCTCGAGTTCGCCGAGTCGATTCTGGACCGTCTCTGCTTCTGGGCGGGGCGGCACGACGGTTTCTCCATCGATTTTCAGGGCCGCGAGCACCTGATGAAGCACGTCGAGGCCGGCCGCGGGGCGATCCTGCTCGGCGCCCACCTGGGCTCGTTCGACGTGCTGCGCGTGCTGGCGGAGGAACACGACATCATCGTCAACGTGCTCATGTACACGGGCAACGCCCAGCACATCAACGCGGTGCTGCGACGGATGAACCCCGAGACCGAGCTGCGTGTGATCCAGCTCGACGCGGCCTCGGTTCGCGCCGGCTTCGAGGTGAAGGCGTGTCTGGACCGGGGGGAGTTCGTGGCCGTGCTCGGCGATCGGGTGGCCCCGAGCGGACGCGAGCGCGTCGTCGAGGCGCCGTTTTTCGGATCGCCGGCCGCCTTCCCGGAAGGGCCGTTTCGATTGGCGGCCCTGCTGGGGGTGCCGATGCTGCTGACCCTCGCGTTGCGGACGTCGCCGCGGAGCTACCGGATCTGCGCGGAGCCGTTCGACGAGAGCCCGCGGGTGCCGCGCGCGCGCCGGGACCAGGACGTGGCGGCGCGGATCGAACGCTTCGCCTCCCGACTGGAGCACTACGCCAGTCGCCATCCCTACCAGTGGTTCAACTTCTACGACTTCTGGGGCACCGCGTGAGCGGCGCCTTCCCGCCGGTGGCCGACGTGGTGCCTCACTCGCGGGAGGCCGTTCTGGTCGATCGGATCGTGGCCGCTGATGAGAACGGGATCGCCTGCGAGCTGGTCGTGCGACCCCTGCCCCGTTGGACCCATCGCCGGGGGGTTGTTCCGGCGTGGCTGGCGCTGGAGTACATGGCCCAGTGCGTTGCCGCCCACGCGGGACTTCGGGCCCGGGAGCAGGGCGAACGGCCGCGCGTGGGTCTCCTGCTGGGCACGCGCCGTGTATCCTTTCGCGGTGGCGACTTCGAGCTGGGGGAGCGCCTCCGCATCGAGGCCCGCCACGTGGGCGGAAGCAACCAGGGGCTGGTGGCCTTCGCTTGTCGAGTGCTGCCGGCGACGGCGGTGGGCGCTCCGGAGGCGCGGGCCGAGGGCCAGCTGAACGTGCTGCTGCAGGCGAACGAGAGCGCTCCGCGCGGGGGGCCGGAATGAGTCAACGAGTGCTGGTGACGGGTGCCGGACGCGGGATCGGGCGGGCCATTGCGTTGGCCCTGGGTCGAGACGGCTTCGCCGTCACGCTCGCCTACCGCGAGAGCCAGGCCGCGGCCGAAGCCGCCCGCAAGACCATCGTCGAAGCCGGGGGTGAGGCGGACACGCTGTGTCTCGACATCGCCGATCGCGAGGCCTGCGAAGAGACGCTGGCCGCGCGGGCGAAAGAAGCCGGCGGCTACTGGGGCATCGTTCTGAACGCGGGCGTCACGGCGGACGCTCCCTTTCCGGGCCTGCGCGCAGAGCAGTGGGACCACGTGGTGCGCACCAATCTCGACGGCTTCTACAACGTGCTGCGCCCGCTCACGATGCCGCTCATCCGTCTGCGCGACGGAGGGCGCATCGTGGTGCTCTCCTCGGCTGCCGGGTTGGCGGGCAACCGGGGCCAGGTGAACTACAGCGCCACCAAGGCCGGACTGATCGGGGCCTCCAAGGCGCTGGCGCTGGAGCTGGCCACGCGCAAAATCACCGTGAACGTCGTGGCCCCCGGGTTCATCGAGACCGATCTCCTGGGGGACCTGCCGCGGGAGGAGTTGGCCAAGCTCGTTCCCATGCAGCGGCTGGGCGAGCCGGACGAGGTGGCGGCGGCCGTCTCCTATCTCTTCTCTCCCGGCGCGGGCTATGTGACCGGTCAGGTTCTCTCGGTCAACGGAGGCATCGTATGACGAGGCGCCGCGTGGTGGTGACGGGGCTCGCCGGCGTGTGCCCGGTGGGGTCGGAGTGGCCCGTCGTGCGCGAGGCGCTGCGCAACGGGGTCTCCGGCGTGCGCCACATGGAGGACTGGGGCGACGTCGAAGGGCTGGCGACGCGGCTCGGCGCGACCGTGGAGTTCGAGCGTCCCGGCCACTGGCCCCGCAAAAAGGTCCGCAGCATGGGCCGCGTGGCCGAGTTGGCCACCTGGGTGACCGAGAAGGCGCTGTCGCAAGCGGGCCTCTTGGGCGACCCCGCGTTGTCCGCCGGCCGGGTGGGCGTGGCCTACGGCTCGACGACGGGCGCCAAGCTGGCCATGGGCACCTTCGTGGGACGCGTGGCGGGCGAACGCACGACCAAGGGCGTGACGGCGTCGGACTTCGTGCAGATGATGAGTCACACCACCAGCGCGAACCTGGCCCAGTTTTTCGAGATCCGCGGTCGGCAGATCCCGACGTGCAGTGCGTGTACCTCGGGCAGCCAGGCGATCGGGGCCGCCTACGAGGCGATTCGCTTCGGTCTTCAGGACTGCATGGTGGCGGGGGGCTCGGAAGAACTCGACGTGATGGACGCGGCCGCGTTCGACGTCATGTTCGCCACCGGCACGCGCAACGACGACCCGAGCACGTCGCCACGGCCGTTCGACGCCACCCGGGACGGCTTGGTGGTGGCCGAGGGCGCAGCCACCCTGATCCTCGAGGAGCTCGAACACGCGCGTGCGCGCGGCGCGACCCTCTACGGCGAGATCCTCGGCTACGGCACCAACTGCGACGGCAAGCACGTCACCAACCCGGACGCCGCCGGGATGCAGGGCGCGATGCAGCTGGCCCTGGACGATGCGGGGATCGCGAGCGAGGCCGTCGGCTACGTGAACGCGCACGCCACCGCCACGCCGGCCGGCGACGTCGCCGAGAGCCAAGCCACGGCCGCGGTCTTCGGACGCGTCCCGGTGAGTTCGCTCAAGAGCTACTTCGGACACACGCTGGGAGCCTGCGGTGCCATCGAAGCCTGGCTGACGCTCGAGATGCAGCGCGAGGGTTGGTTCGCACCCACGCTGAACCTCAACGAGGTGGACTCGGACTGCGCCGACCTCGACTATCTCCAGCACGAGCCGCGGGACATCGACGCGCCGATCACGGTCTCGAACAACTTCGCTTTCGGAGGCGTCAATACCTCGCTGGTGCTCGCGCGCCCGCCGGCGTGACGGTCTCGCCGAGGGCCGCCAAGAGCCGCGGCCTCGTGCGGGCGATGGGTCGTCGTCTGCTGAGCTTCGGCCCCCATCTCCGCGGCGCCGGCCGCGACACCCTGGCGCCGGACGCGCTCGCCGGCATCACCACCGCCGTCTTGGCCCTGCCCCAGGGCCTCGCCTATGCGCTGGTGGCCGGACTCCCGCCCGCGATGGGGCTCCTGGCGGCGGGGCTGCCCTGCCTGGTGGCGGCCCTGTTCGGCGCCAGTCGCGGGCTGGTGACCGGCCCGACCAACCCCACGGCGCTGCTCATCGGTGCGACCGTGGTGGCCCCGGCGATCGCTGCTGGCGGCGACGCGGCGCTGGGCACGGTGCTGATGGTGGGCGCACTGGCCGGCCTGGTGCTCGTCGGCTTCGCCTTGCTGGGCCTCGGCGGTGCCGCTCGCTTCCTGGCCGACCCGGTCGTGGTCGGGTTCACGAGTGGAGCGGGGCTGCTGATCGCCCTCGGCCAGGTGCCGACGAGCCTGGGCGTCGTCATCGACCCCGTCGATGTGAATTGGCCGCCCGTCGCCGCGGCTCTCGACCACGCCCGCCAGGCCGTACTCGCGTGCGATCCGCGCGCGCTCGCGGTGGCGGCCGTGGTTCCCGTCTGGATGTGGGGCCTGCGGCGCATCGATCCGCGCATTCCCGGCGCGCTCCTGAGTCTCGCCTTCGCGACGGGGCTCGCGTACTCCGCCGGCTGGACGGTCGGGCCGGAGGCGCTGGTTCGGCTCGGCGAGCTCGAGCGCGTGTGGCCGACCTGGTCCTTCAGCGCCGCCGACCCGCGGCCGCTGGCGCCGGCCGCCCTGGCCCTGGCCCTCCTGATTTCCGTGCAGTCGATCGCCGCCGCCCGGGCGTTCGGACGCCGCGGCGGGAGCGAAGGCGCGAGCGCCGACCCGGACCGCGAGCTCTTCTCGCAGGGAGTCGCGAACCTGGTCGCGGCGGGCGTCGGAGCGATGCCGGTCAGTGGCTCCCTCACGCGCTCGGCGGTGGCGGTCTCGAGTGGAGCCCGCTCGCGCGTCGCCGCGGCCCTCGCGGGCCTCTGCGTGCTGTTCCTGGTGCCGTCGCTCGGGTCGCTGCTGGCGAATCTCCCGCTGGCGGCGGTTTCGGGCCTGGTGATCTTCACGGGACTCGATCTGGTGAGCCGCAAGGCGTTGCGTCGCGCCAGCCTCACGTCGGGGGATGCGGCGGTCTTGTGGGGCACGTTCGCGACGACCCTGGCCTTGGGGCTGATGGAGGCGGTCTACGTCGGGATCTTCCTGTCGCTGCTGTTGTTGATCCGGCGCGCCGGCAAGCTGCGGTTGTCCGAGCTGGTTCACGTCGGGAGCGAGAGCCTGCGCGAGATCCCGTTGGACGACCAGACGGGGCGAACTCCCGTTGTCGTTCTCAACCTGGAGGGGGATCTCTCGTTCGCGGTGGCGCCGGCCCTGTCCGACGCCATCGCGATGCTGGGACAACGCCAACCGAAGGTGGTGGTGCTGCGCCTCAAACGGGTTCAGCACCTGGACGCGACCGCCCTCGAAGTGTTCCGCCGCGGCGCCACGCGGCTGCACGCCGACGGCGTGCGCTTGATCTTGTGTGGCATAACAGCGACACAGCAAGAAGCCTTGCAGGGCTCGGAGTTGATGCGGGTGCTGGATCAGGCCGACGTCCTGCCCGAGGGCGATCGTCTTGCGGAGGGGCTCTTGAGGGCCATCCGAGCGGCTCGGTCGAGTCTCCCGCAGCTCTCTCCCGGAGAGATCTTCCGCCACGCTTCCGGGAAAGGTCGGGGTGGCGCGCAATGAACTGGCAGCACGCGCCGAAAAACTCCCGCCGCCGGATTGGAATCCCCTGCCTCGACCCGCCTTCGCAGACCGACGCATGGTGCGGGGTTTCACTCGACCGAAGCCCGTTCGCTCTGCCGCTCGAGCGAAGTGCTTCGGCGTAATCC
>JAKSBN010000439.1 GCA_022361175.1 Pseudomonadota bacterium
GCGGTGAGCAGCGCCGCCGCGCTACACCTCGGCCGGATACGGCGGCGCCGGATCGTACTGCATCATCTTCTGAACCTGACGCGCGCGGGGGATGCCTTCGATCTGGCCCAAGAGCCAGAGGGACATGTCGATGCCCGCGGAGACGCCGGCGGCGGTCACCAGGTTGCCGTCGCGGACGTAGCGGACCTCCTCGAGGACCTCGATATCGCCTCGCTCCCGAAGCGCCTCGACGAAGGCCCAGTGGGTGGTGGTGCGCTTCCCCGCCGCTACGCCGGCCTCGTGCAGCAGCAGCGTCCCAGTGCAGACGCTGGTGACCCATTCGCAGTCCGCCGCCGTCTTGCGGAGCCAGTCGATGACCGCGGCGTTGTCCACGAGCTTGCGCGTTCCCATGCCCCCGGGCACCAGCAGGATGTCCAGGGCGGGGGCGTTCTCGAAGCTGTGATCCGGCACCACGCGCAGCCCGTTGAAGGCGCGCACCGGGTCCGACCCCTCGGCGATGGTGACGACGCGGAGATCGGCGCTCAGTTTGCTGGCCATGCCGAAGACCTCGAAGGGCCCGGCGAAGTCGAGCTCTTCGACGTCTTCGAAGAGCAGAATGCCGACGGTGCGGGACATGGGGGACTCCTTTCGGTTGGCGAAGCTACGCCACGCGCGAGCGGCGAAAGCGGTTGCGATAGTCCGACGGGCTGACGTGGACCGCCCGCAGAAAGCTGCGGCGCATCACCTCGGCACTCTGGAAGCCACAGCGGGCGGCCACCGCCTCCACGCCGGCGTCGCTCTCCTCGAGCGCGCGGCGGGCGGCTTCGATGCGAGCCTGTTCGACGAACCGGGCCGGCGTGCAGCCGACTTCGCGGGTGAACACGCGGGCGAAGTTGCGCGGACTCATCCCCACCTGGCGCGCCAGTGCCGGCACCGAGAGATCGTGGTTCAGGTGCTCCGGCACCCAGGCTTGCAGCTCGCGCAGGGGCTCGCGCTCGGCCAACTGCGCGACCAGCGGTGCGCTGAACTGCGATTGGCCCCCCGGACGCTTCAGGAACAGCACCAACCAGCGCGCGACGGTGAGGGCGGCGCGGCGCCCCAGGTCTTCCTCCACCAAGGCCAGCGCCAGGTCCATCCCCGACGTCACGCCGGCCGAGGTGTAGAAGCGGCCGTCCTTCAGGAAGATGGGGTCGGCGTCCACCTGCACCTGGGGGTACTCGGCCGCCAACTCGTCCGCCGCGTACCAGTGCGTCGTCGCCCGGCGGCCGTCCAACAGCCCGGTCTCGGCCAGCAGGTGAGCCCCGGTGCACACCGAGGCGACCCGCCGGGCGCCCGCCGCCTGCGCCGAGATCCAATCGATGAGGGCGCGCTCGTGCCGGGCGGTGAGCGAGCCCTCGCCTCCGGCGATCACAAGCGTGTCGACCGGGGCGGCGACATCCGCCACGCCGTGCCGAGCCACCAGCTCGTAGCCGGCGGAGACGCGCACCCCGCCCGCCTCGCGCGCGACCAGAAACGGATCGTACGGGGCCGGCTGCCCCGGACGGCGTCGGGCGTGCAATCGGTTGGCCGTGGAGAAGACTTCCAGCGGGCCCACCGCATCCAGCGCCTGCGCGTCGGGGTAGACCAGAACCGCCACGGTTCGGGTCAGGCGCTGGCGCGGTCGCGACTCCATGACCGCCACCATCGCGCGGTCGCCGATTGGCATCAAGGTCATCGGAGCCACGATTTCGGACATTCCGAAATCTGTCATATAGGCCGAAACTTAGAACGATATTTGCGCATACAGAGCGCAGTGTTTCGGCTGATGTCCACCGCCCACAGCGGCGCGGCCGGTCGTCGTCCGCCACCGGGCGGCCATGCGAGGGCCGGCCTCCGTGGCGGAGTCAGACGGCGACGACGTCGACCGGAATCCCGGTCATGAACGCCTGGTTGCTGAGCGGATCGAAGCTGCCGGGCCCGATCGGCAGCAGCCGGTTGCCGTTCACACCCGGGTGGGCCTGGGCCACGCTCATGCCCGGGGTCTGCGCGTTGCCCCAGCCGTGAGTCAGCGCCACCACTCCGGGCATGAGCGCGTCGTCGAACGCGATCTCCACTTCGATGGCACCCGAGTCGCTCGCGACCCGCACGACGTCGCCCTCGCCGAGACCGCGCGCTTCGGCGTCGCGGGGGTTCATGTAGAGCGGGTTCGAGCGGTGACGCCGCCCCTTGAGCTTGGGGACGTTGTGGTACCAGCTGTTGTGCATGTGCTCGTCCCGCCGGGTGATGAGCTTCAGCTGCCCCTCGTCCTCGGCTTCCAACTCGCGGCAGATAGCCTCCGCCCCGGCCAACGCCTCGCGGAAGAGCGGCGGGCAGCAGTCGACGCGACGGTCGTCGGTCTGGATCCACTCGTCGAAGAAGCGGCCCGTCTCGGGCTCCGGCAGCACCGCCGTCTGCTGCGGAAGCGCTCGCAGGCCTTCGATCGAAAGCCCGCTCTTCGCCAGCATGTGGTCGATGCGTTGGAAGAGCGGCGGCTCTTCGCCGGCGTCCAGCACCGACTTCATGCCCAGCGCCTGCTCGATCCGAGCCAGCGCCCACCACTCGGGCTTGCGCTCGGCCTGGGGCGGCACGACCGCGTCGGTGTACTGCACGAAAGGCTGCTGCTGCATCCCCAGGCCGCACAGGTTGATGTCGGGGCGCTCGAACATGTCCGTGGCCGGCAGCAGCCAGTGCGCGTACTCGCCGGTGGCGTTGCGGTAGAGGTCGATCACCACCAGCAACTCGAGCTGCTCCAGCGCGCGGCGCATGCGTTCCTCGCCACCGACGGTGAGCACCGGATTGCCGGAGATCACGACGAGGGCCCGCAGCGGATCCTCGTCGGCCTCGATCACGTCGGGCAGCAGGTTGCCCGGCCAGTCGCCGCGCACGCGCCGGATCCGCCCGAAGGGCGAGTCGAAGTAGGTGCGCTCGGGGTCGATGCGGCCCGCCTTGGCCGCGGGGTAGAAGCCGGTGGCGTACAGGTTGCCACCGCGGCGATCCAGGTTTCCGGTCGCGAACGACAGCATGTGGACGAGCCAGTAGCAGAGCGTGCCCTGGCGCCCCATGTTGAGGCCCGTCGACATGTGGATGGATGCGCTTGACGCGGCCGCGAACTCGCGAGCCAGCTGCCGAATCGTCTCGGCGTCGATGCCCGTGATGCCCGCCGCGCGCTCGGCCGGGTAGGCGCGCACGAACTCGAAGAGCTCCTCCACCCGTTTGCCGTGGGCCGCCAGCCGCTCCCGATCGATCCGGCCCTCGCTCTCGAGCGTGTGCAGCAGAGCCGCCAGCAGGTAGAGATCCGTGTCCGGACGAATCAGGACGACCTCGCCCACGCTCGAGCCCTCCGGCTCGACGCGACGCGGGTTGACGATCCGCACGGTGCCTCCCCGCTTCCGGATCGCGCGCAGCTTCGCCACCGGATCGGCGATGGAGAAGAAGCTCATGTGCGAGACGCGCGGGTTGGCCCCCAGAATCAGCAGGTGGTCGGTGTGCTCCACGTCGGGCACCGGGTGAATCGTGCTGGAGCCGAAGACGGCCTCGCTGCCGGCGAACTTGTTGGAGCAGTCCTGGGTGCCCGAGCCGAACGTGCGCCGCGTGCCGAGCTGCGACAGGAACGACCGGGCCGCCGGCGCCACCGTCGTATTGAAGGCCGAGGGATTGCCGATGTAGGTGCCGACGCTGTCGGGCCCGTAGCGATCTCGCAGACGCGCGATCTCGCCCGCGATCGCGGCAACGGCCTCGTCCCAGTGGGCGCGCTCGAAGACGCCCTTGTCCGTACGCCGAAGCGGGTGGTTCAAGCGATCCGGGTCGCGGTGGACGTCCAGGCCGGCCAGGCCCTTGTGACAGGCGAAGCCCTTCGTCACCGGGTGGTCGCGGTCGGGCGCGAGGCCCACCAGGCGCTCGTCCTCCACCTGGGCCACCAGGCCGCACGAGGGCTCGCAGACGCGACAGAAGGTGGGAATCTCGCGTTTCATGGCTCGCCTCCGGGTCGCTAGCGAAGCGTGCGGAAGAACGTGCGCACGTCCTCCGTGAAGAGCTCGGGCTGTTCCATGGCGGCGAAGTGGCCGCCCTTCGGCTGCTCGCTCCAGTGGGTGACGTTGTAGTGATTCTCGACCCAGCGCCGCGGCGGCCGCATGATCTCCTTGGGAAATCGCGCCACGCCGGTGGGGATCGCCACCTTGTTGCCGATGAAGCCCAGGCGCCCGCCGTGAAAGACCTCGTAGTAGAGGCGCGTCGACGACGTGATCGTCTGCGTGGCCCAGTAGATCATGACGTTGGTGAGCAGCTCGTCGCGCGAGAACACCGTCTCCGGGTGCCCGTCACAGTCGCTCCAGGTCCGGAACTTCTCGATGATCCAGGCCAGGAGACCCACCGGCGAATCGTTCAGCCCGAAGCCCAGGGTCTGGGGCTTGGTGCCCTGGATCTTCTGGTAGCCGGTTTCTTCGGCGTCGAAGTGAGCCATCGCCGCGACGTCGGCCTGCTCGGTTTCGCTGAGCCCGTCGGTCCCGGCGGGCAGCGCGAGCGGCATGTTGAGGTGGATGCCGGCCACCTGGCCCTGGCTCAAGAGCCCGACGTGGGTGGTGATGAGCGCCCCCCAGTCGCCGCCCTGCGCCACCCAGCGCTCGTAGCCCAGGCGGGCCATCAGCGCGATGAAGGCCTCGGCCATGCGCTGCACGTCCCACTGCTCGCTGCGCGTCACTTCGGAAAAGCCGTAGCCCGGAAGCGACGGTGCCACGACGTGAAAGGCGTCCTCGGCGCGCCCGCCGTGGGCTTCGGGGTCGGTCAGGGGGCCGATCACCTTCAAGAACTCGACGATGCTTCCCGGCCAGCCGTGGGAGAGCAGGAGCGGTAGGGCGTTCGCGTGCTTCGAGCGCGCGTGCACGAAGTGAATCCGCTGGCCGTCGATGCGCGTCTGGAAGTGGTCGAGCCGATTGAGCGCCGCTTCCTGGGCGCGCCAGTCGAACTTGTCGCGCCAGTACGCCGCCAGCTCCTTCACGTAGGTGAGCTCCGTCCCCAGCTTCCACTCCGTGCCCGGCAGCTGGTCCGGATAGCGCGCGTGGGCCAGTCGGTGCTTCAGGTCGTCGAGGACGCCGTCCTCCACGTGAATTCGGTAGGGCTCGATCTCGTCGCTCATCTGGAACCTCCGCCGCCAGGACCTTCCCCCGGCTCCGAGGTTAACCGCCCGCCAGAGCGACCGCCGCCGTGATAGGCTGGCCCTTCGCCTGGAGGCCCGCAGCGGTGGCTCGTTCGCTCTCTTCCGTCCCGCGCTCGCTCACCCCTGCGGCGCCGAGCCGCCCGGCCCCGGCCGGTCTCCTCTGGCTGCTGGCGCTGTCTCTCGCCGCCTGTGCCACGCCACAGCCGGCACCGCCGGCCGTGGCGGGCGCCGGCACCGAAGCCGAGGCGGGTGACGACGGCGCCATGACGCCCGACCGGCTCGAGCAGATCCTGAAAGTCCAGGCCCGCGACGTGCAGCGCGAGGGCCCGGCGCTGCGCTTCGTCTACCGCGGGCTCCTGATGGCCTGCGTCTTCGACACCAGCTCGGACCGCATGCGGCTCCTCGCCCCCGTCGCCCAACTCGAGCAGGTGAGCGCCGACCAGCGTCAGCGGGCGCTGGAAGCGAACTTCCACACCAGCCTGGACGCGCGCTATGCCACCAGCGGCGGGATCTTGTACGCCGTCTATCTGCACCCGCTGCGAAGCCTGTCCGACGCCGAGCTGGTGTCGGCGCTCTTCCAGTTGGGCAACTTGGTGCGAAGCTTCGGCACCGCCTACTCGAGCGGCGTGCTGCACTACGACCCCGGCGCCGAGGAGCCGGAGGGCGACGGCTAGCCAGCGCTTGACGTCAAGCTGGCTTGCGGAGGGCCGCAATCACGTCGGGCGGCGCCTGCACCAGCTCGACGAGCACCCCCTCGGCCCCGATCGGCGCCTCGGCGTTGCCCTTGGGATGGATGAAGCAGACGTCGTAGCCGGCGGCGCCCTTGCGGATGCCGCCCGGCGTAAAGCGCACGCCCTTCGCGGTCAGCCACTCCACCGCGGCGGCCAGGTCGTCCACCCACAGGCCCACGTGGTTGAGCGCGGGCTCGTGCACCTTCGGCCGCTTTTCGGGATCGAGCGGCTGCATCAGGTCGACCTCGACCGCCAACGCCCCGTGGCCGGCCTCGGTGATGTCCTCGTCCACGTTCTCCGACTCGCTCTTGTAGGTGCTCTTGTACGTGAGACCCAACGTATCCACCCAGAAGCGGCGCAACGCCTGCTTGTCGAGACCGCCCACGGCGATCTGCTGCAGCCCCAACACAGAAAACGGACGCTCGGACACGAGATGACTCCTCTCAAGGAAAGCGCTCGATGGTAGCAGCCTGTCGGTAGCCGTCGGCATCCATCAGATGCACCGTGACCCGTTCGGCTCAACCAAGGGCCTGTAGGCGTTCGTCGAGATCCGGAGGCGCGGCGAAAGAAAATGACCGGCCAACTTTGGAACGTACAAGCAATGCCTTCCGTTCCAGCGCAAGTAGGTCTGTCCGCGCAGTCTGGTAGGTCACGTCGTGGCTCCTGCGGTGAGACTTGATGGTGTACCTAGTACCAGGGTGTCGAAGAGCGTGGCCCATTAGAGCTAGTTGTCGGTGATTCAGCGATACGGTGGCTCTCAGAAGCCTCTCTGTCTGCCGAATCTCCTGGGTCTTGAGCTCCAAGTAGATCTGCAGTTCATCAATGGCGCGCTTAACGATCTTGAGCTGGGCAAGGATGAAGTACGTGAGGTCATTGTCGTCGGTTTCAGTGTAGAGAAACGAGCGGCCATAACGAGCAGGGGCGCCTCGAATGATGCGAGAGATCGAGATGAATTCGAACAACCAGAATCCCTGGGAGAGCATGGACCAGTAGAACAGAGCCCGAGCAGTGCGTCCATTCCCGTCGATGAAGGGATGGTCGTAGGCTAGCCAGAAGTGCAGGATGATCGCCTTGATGACCGGGTGAAGAAACACTCCGGGCTGGTGTTCGTTCGCGAAGTCACACATCGCGTTGAGCCGTTGTGGTATCTCCGTCGCCAGAGGCGGCTTGTGCAGGAGCTTGTTGTCCCGATCGTCGTACACGCCGATACCGTCTCCCTCCATTCGGAGGTAATGACCAAACGCGTTCTCTTCGAGAGTGTCTTTGGTGATCGTCTGATGAAGTTCGAAGACCAAGTCCCTTGACAGAGGTCTGCCCTTGAGAACCCCGATCCGTTTGATCGCCTGATAGTTGTTTAGGATCATTCGTTCACTTCGATCCAACGGAGGTCGTCCTGATCGAATCATTTCTTTGGCGACGTCTCTCGTTGTCGCTGCACCTTCGAGTTGACTTGATGTAATCGCTTCCTCGATTAGGGAGCTCTGTACGTATCGGTCACGCGTTTGCGGATTCGCGATCGGCGTGCTCGTCGTGATCGGGCCAGCCGCACTGGCGTCGATCTCATGAAGGAACTCGAGAGCTGGATCGGGAAGGCAGTAGGAGAACGGCCTGCCGTTCTTGTCGAGTAGCGGGACGATCCTTCGTCCCTGCGAGCGGGCAAATTTGATCGCGGCCCACCAGTCCTCCGAAGTAAGGCTCTCCGGGGGCGGAACGCGCCGGAGAGTGTCCCAATGCCGATATTTGCCTTGAGGAGCTGGGCCGATGTTGAGTGCGATCGTTCGGGAGAAACGATCGATACCCTCTTTGCTTCGGAACGAATCCAGTATCTCGCGTAGGGTCGGTGGTGTTTTCGGGATGCGCATTTTCAACCTACTAAACAACTACTAAACAAGTTGTGATTAGTAGTTTGACCGAGAAAGACCAAACATCAACGGCCCCCCTAGGAACTGCCAAGTAGCTGCACTTGCTCCGAATTCGAACGCTTCTTTTATAGTTAAGTACTAATATATTCACAATTAGTATTTTATACATTGCCCCCGGGGACGCCGACGTGCCCCGCTCACAACGGTACCCTCCCGCGCCATGCCCCCCTCCGAGCAAAAGGCCCGCGTGCACTTCCATTCGCTGGGATGCCCCAAGAACCAGCTCGACACCGAAGTGATGTTGGGCGCGCTGGCGCTGGACGGCTACGCCATCGCCGAAGAGCTGGAAGACGCCGACGTGGCCATCGTCAACACCTGCTCCTTTATCGAGAGCGCCCGCGAGGAGTCCATCCAGGCGATCCTGGACGTGGCCGACCTGCGCGACTCCGGCCGCCTGAGAGCCCTGGTCGTCACGGGCTGCCTGCCCCAACGCTACGGCGACGAGCTGGCGCGCGAGCTTCCGGAGGTGGACGCCTTCGTGGGGACGGGGCGCTATCCCGAGGTGCCGGGCATCCTGGAGGACGTGTTTGCGGGCCGTTCGCGGGGCATCTACGTGGACGCGGGACGCACGCACCTGTACGACCACACGTCCCCGCGCATCCTGATCGGCGGCGGCCATTCGGCCTACGTAAAGACCTCCGAGGGCTGCGATCGAGTGTGCACCTTCTGCGCCATCCCCGGCATCCGCGGCCGGTTCCAGAGTCGCACCCTCGAGTCCCTGGTCGCCGAGTGCCGCGACCTGGCCCGGGCGGGCGTGAAGGAGGTGAACCTGGTCGCCCAGGACCAGACCTCCTGGGGCAAGGACCTGCCCGGGCGCCCCCGGCTCCACTCCCTGCTGCGCGGACTGGACGACGTCGACGGCCTGGCGTGGATCCGGCTTCTCTATCTCTATCCCACCGCGGTCAGCGACGAGCTGATCGAGACGCTGGCCGCGGCCCGCCGCGTGCTCCCCTATGTGGACGTGCCGCTCCAGCACGCCAGCGACGGGGTCTTGAAGGCCATGCGCCGGGGCGTCACCGCCGAGCGCCAGTGGCGCCTGGTCGAGCGCCTGCGCGCCGGGATCCCCGATCTGACGCTTCGCACCACCTTCATCGTGGGCTTCCCCGGAGAAACCGACGCCGATTTCGAGGCGCTCCTGGACTTCGCGCGCGCTGCGCGCTTCGATCGCGTGGGCGTCTTCCGCTATTCGGACGAAGAGGGCACGGCGGCCCAGACGCTTGGGCGCAAGGTGCCGCGGGAGCTCGCCCGCGAGCGACACCGCACGCTGTTGGAGGTGCAGCGGCAGATCATGGCCGAGAAGCAGGAGGCCCTAGTCGGCAGCGAGGTGGAGCTGCTGGTCGAGCACCGCCACATGCACGGCGTGGCCGGCCGCACCGCGTCGCAGGCCCCGGAGATCGACGGCGGCGTCTTCGCGAAGGGCTCGGCCGAGCCGGGAGAGCTGGTACGCGCACGCGTGCTGGCCGTGCGCGACGGCGTCGACCTCGAGGCCGAGGTCGTCTAGCCGATGCGGCGCGCGCGCGGCTGGGCCCGGTGGATGGCGCTCGTGCTGGCAGCGGCCCCCGCCGCGACCGCGGACGACGCCGACATCCGCGCCGCCGGCGTCATCGCGTACACCGAGATCCAGGGCCAGACCTACGTCCTGCTGGCCGAACACCGCAACAACTCTCGCGGCTGGGGCACGTTCGGCGGCCGCCGCGACCCGGGCGAGTCGGTCCGCGAAGCCGCGCGGCGGGAATTCCGGGAAGAGACGCGCTGCGTGTACGACGACGCCGAGCTGGCGCCCCTCGACCCGGGGCGCCGCCGGGACCGGGGAGGCTTCGCGGCGTTCGTGCTGGAGGTGCCCTTCGTCCCGGCCCCCGTCTTCGAGCGCGCGCGCGAACGGGACGGCTGCCGGGGCAAGGCCTTTCGCGAACGCGGCCCCTGGATCTGGGTGCCGGTCGCAGCCTTGGTGGAGCTCTTGAACGACCGCGGTCCCCACCGCCTGCCGAAGGCCTATGTGCCCGACGGGCAGTCGCGCGGGCTCTGGGCGGAGGCCGCAAAGGGGCTTCGGGACGCCCTCGCGCAGGGTTGGCTGGCGCCGCGACCGACCGGCCCGCCCCCGTGACAGCCCAGTGCCCGCTCGCGACGAACGCGTGACGGGATCGCGTAGTCGAATCACGGTTCGGTTTATCGGGTGAAGACCCGAACTCGATCGAAATTTTGTCTATACACGCTCTTGGTGCGGGTGATATAAACCGGCTCAGCTGTACGGCCTCCGCCATGCCGTACTTCTCGCGCGGCGTCCCGAGAGCCCCCCGAGCCGCGGGTCACCGCCACAAGGCGAGCGCGGCCCTGTCGACAAAGCTGTACCGCCGAAACTGCTCGCCCGGCGTCCCGGCCTACCGCCAGGCCGGGACGCCCCCTTGTGGCTCCGAAGCCGCCACAGCACGCGAGCCCGCCGGATGGCCGTCGCCCGCCGTTCGATGAAGGGCTTCGGCGCCTAGCTCGATTCGGATGTGCCGAGATAGCCCCGCCCGAGCCAGTAGCGCTCGCTGCTGCCCTTGCGGCTGGCCTTCGGCTTGAGGGTGCGGCCCTCGCGAAACGAGCGCCGCCAGCGTTTCGCCAGCGCCGCGGCCTCCGGCCCCTCCAAGAGTTTCACCAGCAGCTGGCCGCCCGGGCGCAAGAGCGCGCGAAACAGCCGCTCGATCGCTTCCAGCAGGCGCTCTTCCGCCGCCCGGTCCGCGTCGCGGATGCCGGTCAGCTTGGGGGCGGCATCGGACAGCACCACCTGGGCCGGCCCGCCCAGGGCCTCGCGGATCGACTGGGCGACCTCCGGATCCTCCAGGTCTCCCAAAAGTGCGACCACGTTCGCCAACTCGAGATCGGGCTCGATCGGCGCCTTGTCGACCCCCACCACCCGGCCGCGCGGCCCCACCACCTCCGAGGCCACTTGCAGCCAGCCGCCGGGCCAGCAGCCCAGGTCGACCACGCGATCGCCGCGCCGCAACACGCGGGCCGACTGCTGCATCTCCAGCAGCTTGTAGGCCGCTCGCGAGCGATAGCCTTCGCGCTTGGCGCGCTGGTGGAAGTGGTCTTTGCGGTCGTAGCCGGAAACGGGGCTAGGCGGTGGCGGTGCGGACCCGGACGACCCCGTTGCGGGTGCCCGGAACGGCGCCGCGGAGAAAGAGCAGGTTCTTCGCCGCGTCCACGCGCACCACCTCCAGGTTGCGCTGCGTGACGCGCTCGTTGCCCATGCGACCGGCCATCTTGACGCCCTTCAGCACCTTGCCCGGGTACGCGCCGGCGCCGATGGAGCCCCCGTGGCGGAAGAACTCGTGGGTGCCGTGGGTCTTGCGCTTGATGGCGAAGCCGTGGCGCTTCACCACGCCCGCGGTGCCCCGGCCCTTGGAGGTGCCGATCACGTCGACCCGCTGGCCCTCGGCGAAGAGGTCGGCCTTGAGCTCCTGACCCACTTCGAAGCCGGCGACCTCGTCGGCGCTGAGCCGGCTCTCCTTCAGGTGCTGCTTGGGCGCCACGCCGGCCTTCTCGAAGTGGCCCTGCTGCGCGCTGGTGGTGCGCGAGGCCTTGCGCTCGCCGAAGCCCAGCTGCACGGCGGAGTAGCCGTCGGTCTCTTCGGTCTTCGTCTGGACCACGGTGTTGGGCCCGGCGGCGAGGACGGTGACGGGGATGCACTCCCCGGTCTCGGCGAAGATCTGCGTCATGCCGAGCTTGCGGCACAGGAGTTCGATGGCCACGGGCGAGTCTCCAGTAAGCTTCCGGTCGCAGCGTTTGGATCGCAACGCACGGCGACCCCGGCGCAGGTGCGATGGGCGGTCTCGGGCAGCGGCCGAACCGGCCCAAGGCACCGCAAGGCGCCGGAATATAGGAGGATCCTCCAGACATGTCGAGCCGCGAGCACGAGGTGGTCCTGATCCCCGGAGACGGAATCGGGCCCGAGGTGACCGAGGCCGCCGTCCAGGTGGTGGAGGCCGCCGGGGTGAAGATCGCGTGGGAACGGGTGGAGGCCGGCGCCGACGTGTTCCAGAAGTACGGGACCCCGCTGCCCGACCCGGTCCTGAACGCGGTCCGCACCGCCGGCAGCGCGCTCAAGGGGCCGATCGGCACCCCGGTGGGGGGCGGCTTCAAGAGCGCCAACGTGCTGCTGCGCCAATCGCTCGACCTCTACGCCTGCGTGCGCCCGGTGCGCACGATCCCGGGGCTGCCGGTCCCCTTCGCGGGCGTGGATCTCGTGATCGTCCGCGAGAACACCGAGGGCCTGTACTCCGGCCTCGAGCATCGGGTTGCCCCGGGGGTGGTCGAGAGCCTCAAGGTGGTTACCGAGCGGGCTTCGCTGCGGATCGCCCGCTACGCCTTCGAGCTGGCGCGGCGGGAGGGCCGCAAGCGGGTCTCGGCCGTCCACAAGGCCAACATCATGAAGCTGTCGGACGGGCTCTTCCTCGAGTGCGCGCAGCGGGTCGCGCGCGACTTCCCCGAGATCGACTACGACGAGATCATCATCGACAACTGCGCCATGCAGCTCGTGACCCGGCCCCAGCAGTTCCAGGTGCTGCTGCTGGACAACCTCTACGGCGACATCCTGTCCGATCTGTGCGCCGGCTTGGTGGGCGGCCTCGGCGTGGTGCCCGGCAGCAACGTGGGGGCGGACTGCGCCGTCTTCGAAGCCGTCCACGGGAGCGCCCCGGACATCGCCGGCCAAGGCGTGGCCAACCCGATCGCGGTCATCCTGTCGGCCGCCCAGCTGCTGCGCCACCTGGGCGAAGACGACGCCGCCCGCCGCATCGAAGCCGGCGTCCACGCCACCTTGGCCGAACCCGCGCTGCGGACGGCCGACCTGGGCGGCAGCGCGGGAACGGCCGACATCGCGCGCGCCATCGCCGAGCGCGCTTGCCCGTGAGCTCCGCCTTTCGACCCTGCCTGATCCTGGCCCTGGACGGCGCCACCCTGGACGTGGTGCGGCCGCTGGCAGCCCAGGGCCGGCTCCCCCACCTGGCGCGGATCGCGGCCGAGGGCGCGGCGCGGCCGCTCGCCAGCACGCTGCCGCCCGTGACCTTTCCGGCCTGGTCCTCGTTTCTCACGGGCCTCGAGCCCGGCCGCCACGGCATCTTCGACTTCACCCAGAAGCGCCCAGGCCGCTACCGCCTGCGCTTCGTGAACGCGCGCGATCGCGTCGGCGCCTCGCTCTTCGCCCGCGTCTCCGCGGCCGGCGGACACGTCCTGGTGTTGGGCATGCCCGCGTGCTTTCCGCCCGAGCCGGTGTCCGGCCTGCTGGTGTCGGGCTTCGACGCGCCGGTGTCCTCCGGCACCGACCCGGCCTGCGCCAGCGACCCGGCCCTCTATGCGGACGTCGCGGCACGGGTGGGCCCCTGGATGCGCCCCGAGCTCGACGAGTCGGCCCGCTCCGACTCGTTTCACGAGCGCGCTCTCGAGACGCTCCTGCGCCGCATCGAGCGCAAGACCGAGTTCACCTGCGAGGCGCTGGCGACCCTCCGGCGGCGCGGCACTCCGCCCGACCTGGCGTGCGTCGTGTTCTCGGAGAGCGACACGGTGGGCCACCACTACTGGCGCGACCACGACCCGGAGTCCCCCCGCCACGACCCCGGTGCCAGTGCGACCCGCCGCGGCGCCATCGCATCCGTCTACGCGGCCCTGGATGCGGCCTGCGGACAGGTACGCGAAGCCTTCGGCGAAGACGCGCTGGTGTGGGTGGTGTCGGATCACGGCATGGGCGGCGCCTCCCGACACGTGGTCCACCTGAATCAGCACCTGGCGGACTGCGGGCTGCTCACCCGCCGCCGTGAGCGCGGCGTCGACTGGGCCGCACGCCGCGCGCGCGACACCGCCTTGCGCTGGCTGCCCCCCGCGGCCGCACAGCGGCTCTTCCGCCGCGCGCGCGGCGCCGCCGCTGAACTCGAGAGCCGCGCGCGCTTCGGCGGCTTCGACTGGTCCCGCACCGCGGCCTTTTCGGAAGAGGCCAACACCCAGCCCGGCGTGTGGCTGAACCTGCGCGGCCGCGAGGCCGCCGGCAGCGTGGCGGCCCGCGACGCCGACCGGGTGCGGCGCGAAGTGATCGAGGCGCTCCTCGACTGGAAGCTCCCGGGCGGCGCGCCGGTGGTGGCCCGCGCCCGCCCGCGCGAGGACGTCTACCACGGTCCCTTCGTCGACCGCGCCCCCGACATCGTGGTCGAGTTGGCGCTCGACGCCGGCTACGGTCTGTCCCTGGTGCCCACGCCGTGGTCGGA
Source organism: Pseudomonadota bacterium (assembly GCA_022361175.1). Taxonomy (GTDB): domain Bacteria; phylum Myxococcota_A; class UBA9160; order UBA9160; family UBA4427; genus JAKSBN01. Next base: position 14,042 of record JAKSBN010000439.1, read on the forward strand.
GCGCCCGCCTTCCGTCCGGCGGCTGGCCGATCACGAGCTCGGGGGAGGACGCGGGCGCGGCATGAACGGAACCCACCGACCCGACGGCGTGCTGCTCGTTGCGGGCCCCGACGCACCGGACACGGGCGCCCACCCCGCTCTGGTCGACGTGGCCCCCAGCGTGCTGGGGGCCATGGGCGTACCGACGGAGGAGGTCGACGGCACGGCCTTGTCCCGCCCGCGACCGTACAGCGAGGACGAGGACGCCCGGGTCGCGGCGCGCCTGCGGGCGCTGGGGTACCTGGAATGAGCGCCGCACCGACCCTCGCCGAAACTCCGCTGTGCGACCGCCCGCGGCTCTCGCTGGTCTTCCCCGTCTTCGACGAGCAGGACAATCTGGGCGCGCTCCTGGAGACGGCGCTGCGGACGGGGTCGCAGCTGGCCGGCGACTTCGAGATCGTCGTGGTCGACGACGGCTCGCGCGACGGGAGCGCCGCCATCCTGGACACCTGGCGGCGGGCGCACCCGCGCATCCGCACCCTGCGCCACTCGACGAACCGCGGCTACGGCGCGGCCCTGCGTTCGGGGCTCAGCAGCGCCCGGGGTGAGCTGGTGTTCTTCAGCGACGCCGATCTGCAGTTCGATCTGGCCGAGCTCTCGAAATTGCTGGAACACACCGACGCCTTCGACATCGTGGCGGGCTACCGCTCACCGCGCCGCGATCCGTGGCCCCGGCGCCTGATCGCCTGGACCTGGGGGGCCCTCGTCCGGGCGCTGTTCGACCTGCCGGTTCGGGACATCGACTGTGCCTTCAAGGTCTTTCACCGGCGCGTTCTGGCCTCCATTCCATTGGCGTCCCTGGGCGCGTTCATCAACACCGAGATCCTGGTGCGCGCGCGCAGCGCGGAGTTTCGCATCCACCAGGTGCCCGTCTCCCACCGCCGCCGGCGCCACGGACGCCAGAGCGGTGCCCGCCCGCGCGTGATCCTGCGAGCGCTCTACGAGCTCTTCTCGCTCCAGCGCGAGCTGCGGCACTCGCCGCCGCGGAGAACGTCGTGAAGCCGCGTCCCCGCCTCGCGCTGTTGGGGGCGTTCGCGTTTCCGGCGCCCCAGGGCTCCCAGGTCTACGCCGCCGGTCAGGCGCGTGCGCTCGCGGACGCCGGAGCCGAGGTCGAGCTCTTCGCCTACGACGCCGGCACGGGTCCGGGCCCTCCGGAGCTGTGTCTGCGACGCACGCGACCCGGCCTCGCCCCGACGGGCTTTCACTCGGGTCTCCACCCGCGCAAGCTCGCGGCCGACGCGGCGCTCGGCGCGTGTCTGCTCGAGGCCCACCGCGAGCGCGCGTTCGACGCGGTGCTGGCCCACAACGCGGAGGCCGCCCTGGTGGCTCTCTCGCTGCGGCCTCGACTCCAGATCCCCGTCGTCTACGTGGCGCACACGTTGTGGCGGTACGAGCTGTCCGCCTATGCGCGCCTCGGGCGCGCCAGTGCGGCCATCGGGGGCGCTCTCGATCGCTGGCTCGCGAGCCGCGCCGACGCCGTCGTGGCCCTCACCGGAGACGCCGCTCGTGAACTCGGCCCGCATGCGCGGGGCCCGCTGGTGACGCTCCCGCCGGGTGTTCAGCCCGTGGTGGCTGATACAGACGAAGTGACTGAAGCGTGCCGGCGCGCGGCGCTGCGACCGGGCGGCTACGCCCTCTACGCCGGCAATCTGGACGCCTACCAGGATCTCGGTGTCCTCGCCGCGTTGGCGCGGCACGCAGCTCTGCCGATCGCCCTCGCCACCCACGCGGCGACGGCCCCGACAACCCTCGCGGGAGCCCGCGTACTGACGCAGATCGGTGTACGCGAGGCCGCCGCCTTGGCGCGCGGGGCGCACGCCCTGCTGCTCCCCCGCGAACGGCCCGGCGGCTTCCCCATCAAGCTCCTGAACTACTGGACGGCCGAGCGGCCCGTCGTCGCCTGCGCGGACGCGGCCGACGGGTTGGTGCACGGAGACAACGCGTGGTTGGTGCCCGCCCGGGCCGGAGCCCAAATCTGGGCCCGCGCCCTCGAGGCGCTCGAAGACGCCCGTCTGCGGGAACGGCTGGTGCGCGGGGGTCGCAGAGCACTCGCCCGACGCCACGCGTGGCCGGAGCTGGCGCATCGCACCCTGGCTTTGGTGGAACAGATCCGCGGTTCGCATCCGGCCCCACTTCGCGCCGCGACCCGGGTAGTCGCGCTATGACGGTCCGGTCCGCCCGCTTCGCGCTCTGGGTGACGTTCTTCTGCACCGTGCCCGTGCCCTACTACATGGTCGAAGTGGGCTTTGCACCCACCCTGCGGGTCGGCCTCCTGGCGGGACTCACGTCCGCTCTCTACGTGAGCGACCCCGACGCCACCGCGCTGACGTTGGCGGCGGTCACGCTGGTCCAGCTGTCGGCCTACACGTGGCTCTGGTATGGAGTCGGGACGTTCGCGGCGCGGCGCCTGCCGGAACCCCGGCGCGGTCTGGGGGTGGCGATCGTCTGCGTCGTGCTGGCGTCCCTGTCGCTGCTCGAGCTCTACACGACGCCGCTGTCCGCCGAGCAACGCCACACCAACTTGCTGGGGGTCTTCGATTAGCTGGCGAATGCGCGCGGCCGGGGCGGTCGCGGGATGGGCTCTGGCGCTTTCGGGGCTGGCCGGCTGCGGCCAGATCGGCGGCACCGCGCGGAACGATCTGGGTCGGCCCGGATGGGCGGGCTCGGCCACTCCCCACTTCACGATCGTCTCGAACGCCAACGCCGAGAAGACGCGGCGAATCGCCGTGCGCTTCGAGCGCCTGGCACGCGAGCTGGAAATCCGCAGCGGGGGCGTGTCGGTGGACGGCGGGCGGCCGATCCGTCTGTTCGTCTTCCGCTCGGGCCAGCAGTTCCGCCATTTCGGGGACGACCCGCGGACTCCCGTCTTCTTCCGCTCGCGCGAAGGCGCCTTCGTGGCCGTCAACACGCGCGAGCTTCCGAGCCAGGATTTCGAGCCCGCCCAGCGCGCGGTGGTGCGCGAACTGCTGCGCCACTACACGGAGGCCCGGCTGCCGGCGTGGTGGGTCGAGGCGCTCGCGCAGTTCCTGGGCTCGCTCCGAATCGAGCGCAACACGCTCGTCCTGGGCGCCGAGCCGGCCGGGCTGCTGGCCGGCTACGACGCCGGCGACTGGATCCCGCTGGCGGAGCTGCTGGCGGACGCCGCCGTCGATCACCCCGGCTTCGAGGCGCAGTGCTGGTTGTTGATCCACCACGCGAGCCTGGGCAACCCCGAGAGGCTGGCCGGCCTGCAGCAGCTGGCGCTGCGGCTGGCGAGCGGCGAAGCCCTCGAGGCCGCCTACGCGGAGGTCTTCGGAGAGAGCCCGGCCGTCCTCGACGCCGAGGTGCGCGGCTACCTGACCCGCCGCCGCTTTCCGTTCGACACCCGCCGGTTCGACCCCGACGACGCCAAGGCCGTCGGCCTGCGCGGAAGGCCCCTGCCCCTCGAGAACGCCCTGGCGGAGCTCTCCATGATCTACGTCTACCGGCACCCGGCAAACCCCGGGCCGGTCGAAGCCCTGCACGAACGCGCGCTCGAGCTCGAGCCCGGCGCCGCCTTGCCCCTGACGGCGCGCGCGCGCTGGCTCGAGCACGAAGGACGCTTCGGTGATGCGGCGCTCGACTACGCCGCCGCCTCGGCGGTCGCTCCCGAGCACTACGACGTTCGCGTCGCCGAGGCCCACTTCCGCTTCCGGCGCGCGCGCGACGGCGACCCCGGCGAGGCGTCCCCGGGCCGCGCCGTGCGGGAGCAGCGGTTGATCGCATTGCGCGACGCCATCGACGCCGCGGCCAGCAGCAACCCGGAGGCAGCGCGGCGCGAGCTGAAGGACGCGCGCCGCTTCCTGCGCGACGCCATCGACCGAGACTCGCGGCCCTAGCCTGGCCAGCTCAGTGCCTATCGGTCGAGATACCGAGATGGCCTCTAGGTGTCCGCAAAGCCGGGCGCGTAGCGCACGAAGCCCCGGCACCCCTCGAGCGCTCCCGGCCGGAGCTCGCGCACCTGGAAGCCGCCGTCGAAGTCGGCGCTCTCGTAGTGCAGATCGCGCGCCGCGGCGAGCGTGAAGCCGAAGCGCGAGTAGTAAGCCGGATTCCCCAGCAGGAAGACGGCTTCCCAACCCAGATCGGGACACGCCGCCAGACCCGCCCGCACCAGCGCGCCGCCGGCACCCCGGCCCTGGTGGGCGGGGTCGACGGCCAACGGCCCCAGCCCGGCCGCCACGAGCTCGTTGCCATCCACGTGGACGGGGGAGAAGAAGACGTGCCCCACCACCTGACCGGCGTCGACGGCCACCAGCGACAGCTGCGGCGAGACCTCTTCGCGCAGCACCGTCACCAACCGGGCTTCGGCCGCGCGGCCGAAGGCGGCCTTTTGGATCTCGTCGACCCGCGCGTGGTCCGCGGGAGTCTCGGGACGCACCTGCATGGGTTCTCCTTCGGCTCGGGATGCGCCGACGCCGGCGAAAGATTGGGCCGTGCGCACGGAGACCGCAACGGGGACCGCTACCATGGCGGCCGGCCGGGCACCGCAAGGGGGACAAGGTGACACGACTTGGAGGGGCCCTAGCGCGCCGCGCTCACGCGTTCTCGAGCTGTCCCCAGATGCGCTGGCGGTACCAGTCCACTTCGCGGCGCAGGCCTTCCTCCAGCTCGGTGCGCGGCCGATAGCCGAGCCGCTCCGCCGCCTTGGTGATGTCCGCGCAGGTCCGCCGCTGGTCGCCGGGGCGCGGCGGCAGGGCTTCGACCTGCATCTTGCGACCCAGGATCGACTCGACCACGGCGATGCCCTCGGCCGTGGTGCGCTCCGTCTCGGATCCCAGGTTGAAGATCTCGCCGAGGTGCGGCTGGGGGTTCTCTAGCACGCTCACCAGGCCGTCGACGATGTCGTCCACGAAAGTGAAGGAACGCGAGTGCTCGAGGGCGCCTTCGTAGAGGGGAAACGGGCGCTCCGACAACAGGCTGTGAATCAGCATCGGGTACAGCTTCTCGGGCCGCTCGCGCGGGCCGTAGACCGAGAAGATCCGAAACGACAGCGCGGGCGTGCCGCGGTCCCGTTGGCGCGCCAGCACCAGCTGCTCGGCACAGAGCTTCGTGACGCCGTAGACCGACGTGGGCTTGGGAGCCACGTCCTCCCCATCGGTCGCATCCGCCCCGTAGACCGAGGAGGTGCTGATGTTCACGAGGCAGCGGAGCGTTTCGCTGCCCTCCAACGCGTCCAACAAGCGCAGCGTCGCGAGGACGTTGTTGCGCTCGTAGGCTTCGAAGGGCGTCGTGGCCGAGATGCCGGGCTGGGCCGCCAGGTGGTACACGAACTCCGCGCCCGCCAGGGCGGCGGTCAGATCGTCGCTGGCCAGGTCGAGGCGATCCACGCGGGCCCCCGCGCGCACGACGTCGGCGGCGTTCTGCTCCTTGCGCGCTCTGGCGTAGTAGTCCGTCAGGCAGTCGATGCCGACGACGGCGTGCCCCTGGCCACACAGGCGCTCCGCGAGATGGGAGCCGATGAAGCCCGCGGCTCCGGTCACGACGATCTTCACGGGCGTTTCCCCCACGGCCGATCACCGGCGCGTGAGGATAGCGGAGTCAAGTCAGGGGGGATTCCGGGAGCGGTACCGGCCGCGGAATCGCACCCGGTAGGAAGGCGAACCACATGCACGCGGCCGCGGCCAGACCCAGAATCGAGCCCGGCCCGATGACCGCCAGCGCGCCGAGCGCATCCGGTCCCGCCCGGCGACTGAGCTCGGACGTGATCACGAACGCGGCGTAGCCACCGAAGGCGCACAGCGACGCGACGCCCCACAGGAGAAAGCGGTGTGCGGTCGAGAGCCAGCCGGTGTGGGGACGGTGGCGCAGAGAGCGCCAGGTGCGCAGCGCCTCGTAGGCCGCCCAGGCGAAGGTGAAGAACTGGGCCGCCGTCCCCATCCAGTAGAGGGGGCTGCGCATGGGCTGGCCGTTCGGGCCGGGCAGCAACTGATTCACGAAGCCCGCCCCCAGCGAGAGAATGACCACGTACATGACCGCCAGCGACGCGAAACCGTAGGGCCGGTAGATCCGCCACACGGCCAGGGCGCAGGTCCCGCACGCGACCGTGAACAGGAAGCGGCCGAAGGTCAAGAGCTCGACACTCAAGGACTCGAGGCCCGCGTGGTTCACTTGGGCCGCCCCCACCAGGCACTGCCCCGGCGTCGCCAGCAGGAACGTGAGCCCGATCAAGAGCTCCGGCAGCTCGCGCGTGCGCCGCGCCAGCCACAGGAGTCGCCCCGCCAGCACCATGTTGGCGACCAGGACGGAGGCGCCCAGGACGGCAGCCAGGGTGTCGGGGGTGGACACTCGTCTCCTCTCCTGGGTGCGCGACTCGGTGCCGCGTTCTCGCTGCCCATCTGCCCATCGGAGCGTTCGAGCACCGGCTTGAGACGCCGCGAGCGTTCCCACCGCCTCGGGGGGACGAGAAGTTTCCGAAGGCCCGGGCGCGACGGCACGGGGCCAGTAGACTTGCGACTTCGCCCGGGCACCCCCTCGCAAGAACGGTGTCGGGGCGCCCGTGCGTTCGGCTCCCCGAAACGCGGTGGAAAGGCGGAGAACGAGTCCCATGGCGCGCGCCTCGGCGCTCACGCAGACGCTTTCGAAGACTTTGGCTCGAGGTGGGCCGGTGCGCCTCACGGGCCTGCGGGGCAGCGCCGTCGCCGTCGTGGCCGCCGAGTTGGTGCGCGCGCACGGGGAGCGCCCGGTGCTCGTCCTGACGTCTTCGTCGAAACGCGGCGACGCGCTCTTGGGCGACCTGCGAC
>JAKSBN010000179.1 GCA_022361175.1 Pseudomonadota bacterium
AATCGCCGCAACCCACCGCGCCAAGCCGCCCCGCCACGGCCCCGGAGCGACGAGAGGTTCCCCCGGACTAGGCACCGCTTCCGTACCGAGACCCGCGCACGCGCAGACGTATCGCTAACGGAGGTTCTGCCCGCGCCACCGCGCGGCTTCGACGTAGAGAGTGGCCACGTCCCGAGCCAGGCGCGCCGGCGAGAAGCGCGTGCGCGCGCGCCGAGCCGCCTCGCGACCCAACCCCCGGCGTCGCTCCGGGTCCTCGATCAGCGCCCGCCAAGCCGCCGCCAGCGCTTCCGGCGCCTCGTCCACGACGAGTCCCGAGCGCTCGTCCTCGACGATCTCGGCCAGCGCGCCGCGCCGGCTGACCACCGCCGGCAGCGCCAGTGCCCCGGCTTCCAAGAGTGCGCGGCACGTCCCGTCCGAGCCCGGCACCAGGTAGGTGAAGACGTCCATGCTTCGCAGCACCGCCGCGTAGTCGTCGGTTCGATAGCCGGCCGCGACGACGCGGTCGGCCAGTCCGCGCCGGCGGACCGGCTCGTCCAGCAGCTCCGCGCGACGCGTCCCGCGGCCGACCACCAGCAGACGGGCCTCCGGCTGGGATCGCAACAGGACCTCGAAGGCCTCCAGCAGCAGATCGAAGCGCCGGTGGGCTTGCACCCGGGCCACGATGCCCACCACCGGCGCGGCGGCCGGAATCCGGAGAGACGCCCGCAGATCGCCCGCCTCTCCCTTCTCGAGCGCGTCCGCGTCGACGGCCCCCAGGAGGCCGGCCAGCGGGCGCCCGCCCCTCACTCCCGCATGGGCCGCCGCGCTGGCGGCTCCGGGACAGATGAGCCCGTCGCATCCCGAACCCCACAACCAGCGCTCGAAGAGCCCGCGGCCCGGCCCTTCGGCCGCGGGGCGCGACCTCACCAGCGCCGTCTGCGTTCCGCGCCGCGCCACCGCGGCGAGCAGGTGGTCTCGGCTGTGCCACGTGTGCACGACGTCGTACGCCGTCCCGGCCAGAAGCTCGCGAAGCGCGCGCGCGTCGGCGCGATCCCGCCACGGATGGACACCGCGGGCCGCGGCTGGCTGCCACACGGGCCGAAACCCGTGGACGCGCGCTTCACCGAGCACGCTTCGCCGCCCCGGATCGGGCGGCGCGGCCAGGGCGAGATCGACTTCGTGGCCCGCCGCCCGCAGACCGGCCGCCAAGAGCAGCATCGGCTGCGCAGGCCCCGTCCATTTCCAGTCGCTGCTGAGGTGCAGGATCCTCACTCGTGTCTCACTGGCGTCTCACTCGCGCCTCACGGCGTCGATCCGTCCTCGATCAACGGCGGCCGTCGGTGTCCACTCGCGCGAGCGCGCGGCGTTCCCACAGCTTGGCGTACTTCAAGAAGACGTGGAACGCGGTGTTGACCGCGATGATGAACCCGGGGACCCCGTCCAGGAAACCCCGCTTGAGCCAGTAGGCGCGCGCGAAACGCGCGGGGGGCCGCAGCACGAGATCGACGAGGCGCACGCGGCGACCGGCCGCGTCGAGGCTGCCGGCCGCCTCGCCGCTGAAGAACTGGATGCGGTCGATCTGGTCCGCCAGATCCCGGTAGCTCTCGTGAAAGAGGTCGTGCCCGAGCCTCTGAACGCGCCCGGCGACCACGATCCGGCCGTGCGGATTGCGCCCCTCCCAGTGCGCCCGAGACCGCCGGTACAGGCGCAGCGTCCAGTCGGGATAGAAGTCGCCGTGGCGAATCCAGCGCCCGAGGTGGCGAGTCAGGCGATTCACCTCGAAGCCGTGCAGATCGTCCGGGGCGTCCCGGACGGCCGCGGCCACCTCGGCGGCCAGCGTCGGCGACACGCGCTCGTCGGCGTCGACGATGAAGACCCAGTCGTTGCGGGCGAGCGTCGTGCAGTGGCGCTTTTGCTGGATGTCGCCGTCGTAGGCGCGCACTTCCACGCGATCCGCCGCCGCGCGGGCGATCTTCTCGGTGTCGTCGGCGCTCTTGGCGTCCACGAGCACGACCACCTCGTCCGCGAAGCCCAGCGAGTCCAGGCAGCCCGGCAGGCGATCCTGCTCGTCGCAGGCGATCACGCACACCGAAACGGCGGCCATCAGGAGCGCACGCGCTCGACCGAGAGCACGCCCTTCACCTTCTCGATCTGGCGCATCACGTCGCGCAGCGTTTCGAGCTTGCCCACCCAGAGCTCGAAGGACTGGATCGCCTGCCCGTCCCGGTCGGTCGTGATCTGGGCGGATCCGATGTTGACGCCCGCCGCCGAGATCGACTTGGTGATCTGGGCCAGGATGCCCGGCTGGTCCTTCGAGCGGACGCGGATCTTGATCTTGCGCGACACGTTGGAGCCGTCGTCCCACTCGACCGGCATCCGCCGGTCCGGGTCCAGCTCGAACACCCGCGCACAATCCTTGCGGTGAACGGTCACGCCGCGACCGCGGGTCACGAAGCCGACGACGTCGTCGCCGGGGATGGGCGCGCAGCAGCCTCCGAACCGGACCAACACGTCGGGATTGCCCGACACCCGGATCCCCGAAGTCGAAGGCGCGCGGCGCGGACGCCGGAACAGGCTGCGAAGCGAACGGCTCGCCGGCTCCGGCTCTTCCGCATCGCCCTTGAGCTTGGCCACCAAGTCGGTCGCCGCGATGCGGCCGTAGCCCACCGCCGCGAAGAGCTCTTCGGTCGAGCCGCGCTTCAGCTCGCGCTGCGCGAGCTTCGCCAGCGAGTCGCCCTCCAGCAGCCGCGCCAGGGAGAGGCCCGCCCGGCGCAGCTCCCGTTCCAGGATGTCGCGCCCGAGCTGGCGGCTGCGCTCGTTCTGGGCGCGGCGGATGGCGTGCCGCACGCGGTTCCGGGCCTTGCCGGAGACGACGAACTCGAGCCAGTCCTTGCGCGGAAACTGCTGCGGGTTGGTGACGATCTCGACCGTGTCGCCATCGCGCAGGTGATGGCGCAGCGGCACCATCTTGCCGTTCACGCGCGCTCCCGCGCAGCGGTCGCCCACCTCGCTGTGGATGGCGTAGGCGAAGTCCACGGGCGTGGCCAGCTTCGGCAGGTTGATCACCTCGCCGCGCGGCGTAAACACGAACACCTCGTCTGGGAAGAGATCCACCTTGACCGTGTCGAGGAACTCATGCGGATCGTCGACTTCCTGCTGCCACTCGAGCAGCTGCCGCAGCCAGGCGAAGCGGCGCTCGTCCTCCGAGCCCACGCCCACGTCCCCGCCCTTGTACTTCCAGTGGGCGGAGATCCCCATCTCGGCGTTGTAGTGCATCTCGCGCGTGCGGATCTGGATCTCCATCCGCTCGCCGTAGGGACCGATGACCGTGGTGTGCAGCGACTGATAGCCGTTGGGTTTGGGCAGGGCCACGTAGTCCTTGAAGCGGCCCGGCACCGGCGGCCAGGTTCCGTGCACCGCGCCCAAAGCCTTGTAGCAGGCCTCCTGGTCACCCTCGAGGACGATCCGAAACGCGATCACGTCGTAGATCTGGTCGAGGCCGACGCCCTGGTTCTCCATCTTGGCGTGGATCGACGCCAGGTCCTTCTGCCGGCCCGTCACCTCGGCGTCGACGCCGGCTTCGACCAGCGTCTCCGACAACGTCGCCTTCACTTCCTGCATGTACTCGTCGCGCTTGTCGCGACCGACCCGCAGCTGACGCTCCAGATCTTCGGCGACCTCGGGCTTGGCCGCCCGAAAGGCGAGATCCTGGAGCTCGCTCTTCATCCAGAAGATGCCCAGGCGGTGGGCCAGGGGCACGTAGATCTCGAGGGTCTCCTGAGCGACGCGACGGCGCGCGTCTTCGCCCATGAAGCCGAGCGTCCGCATGTTGTGAAGGCGGTCCGCCAGCTTGATGAGCAGGATGCGGATGTCGCGGCTCATGGCCACGAGCATCTTCCGGAAGTTCTCGGCCTGCCGCTCGCGGTCGGAAGTGAACTCGATCTTGGCGATCTTGGTGAGACCGCCCACCAGGAACGCCACCTTCTCGCCGAAGAGGCGCTCGATCTCGTCCAGCGTCGTGAGGGTGTCCTCGACGGTGTCGTGCAAGAGGCCCGCCACGACGGTCTCCTCGTCGAGCCGCATGTCCACCAGGATGCCGGCCACCTCGAGCGGGTGGACGAGGTAGGGCTCCCCCGACAGGCGCTCCTGACCGTCGTGCACCTTCGCGCTGTAGATGTACGCCGCCTGCAGGAGTTCGAGGTTCGCCTGCGGGTTGTACTCGAAGACGCGGTCCGCGATGTCGTTGAAGCGGAGCATCGAGTGGGCGAGATTCCTCTTTCAGATCAATCAGTTGGAGATTCTACCGGGGGAGTCCGGGCGGGGCCAACCCGCGCCTTTGCCGCGTGCCACGCCGCCAGGACGCGCGCTCGCTCGTGCTCGGGCAGGCGCCGGCCCTGGCGTTCGGCCTCCACGATCTCGCGCACGGCGGCCACGGCCGCCTCCAGATCGCGGTTGACGACCGCGTAGTCGAAGATCTCGGCGGCGGCGAGCTCGCGATCGGCGACCGCCAGGCGTCGCTGCACGGCCTCCGGCGAATCGGTCCCCCGCCCCTTGAGCCGCCGCTCGAGCTCCGCGAGGTCGGGCGGCAGCAGGAAGACGAAGCGCGCATCGGGGCGGGCCTCGCGAATCTGGCGGGCGCCCTGCACTTCCACCTCCACCAAGACGTCGAAACCTTCGTCCAGCAGGGCGTCCAGCGCGCCCGAGCTGGTGCCGTAGAGCTGGCCGCTGTACTCCGCGTGCTCGAGGAACTCGCCGGCGTCCACCAGCTCGCGAAAGCGCTCGGCGGAGACGAAGTGGTAGTCGACCCCGTCGCGCTCGCCGCTGCGAGGCGCCCGGGTCGTGTGCGAGATCGAAAACCGCAGCCCGCGGTCGTCGGCCAGCAGCCGGTGGCAGAGCGTGCTCTTGCCGGTGCCCGAGGGCGCGGCAATCACGAACGGAACGCCCCGCCGCCCGCGCCGCTTCGTCATCGCTGCGACTCCGACTCGGGCACCAGCCGGGTGGCGATCGTCTCCGGATTGATCGCCGACAGCACCACGTGGTCGCTGTCGGTCACGATGATCGAGCGGGTGCGTCGCCCTTGGGTGGCGTCGATGAGCTTGCCACGCTGCGAGGCCTCTTCGCGCAGCCGGCGCATGGGGGCCGATTGGGGCGACACGATCGCCACCACGCGCTGGGCCGCAATCACGTTGCCGTACCCGATGTTGAGGAGCTGGGAAATCGGGCTCTCGATCTCCCTACTCAACGTTCTGCACCTGTTCGCGCACCCGCTCGAGTTCCGTCTTGAGCTCCACCACGGCGTGGGCGATGGGGGCGTCGCTGCCCTTGGAGCCGATGGTGTTCACCTCGCGGCCGAACTCCTGCATCAGGAAGTCCAGGCGCCGGCCCGCCGGCTGGCCGCTGTCGGCCGCGGCCACCGCCTCGCGGAACTGGTCGACGTGGCTCCGCAGCCGGACCAGCTCTTCGGTGACGTCCAGGCGGTCCGCCGCGATGACGATCTCCTGGTGCAGCCGCGCCTCGTCCAGCAGACCTGTCTCCTCTTTCAGCTGCTCGGCCCGCTTGCGGAGCCGCTCGCGCGCGGCCTGCGCCACCTCTCCCGCCCGCGCTTCGATCTCCCCCGAAAGCGTCACGACCCGGTCCAATCGGCCCAGGATCTCCGCAGCCAGGTTCTCGCCTTCCCGCACGCGCATGGCGTCCAGCGCATCGACCGCCGCGTGCACGGCCGTCTCGAGCGAGGGTTTGAGCGCGTCCAGGGGGAGCTCCGGCTCCTCGAAGCGGGCGACGCCGGGCAGGGCCAGAAGCCCGTCAAGCGACAGGGAGTCCGCGAGGTCGTGCGCGTCCGAGAGCGCGCGGGCCGCGGCCACGTACTGCGCAGCCGTGTCGGAGTCCACGACCAGCCGCTCGGCGCCGTGGCTCCCGGCGCGCATGGTCACGGCGACTTCGACCTTGCCGCGCGCCAGGCGCTCCTGGACGCTGGCGCGCACCGCGGCCTCCAATTCCGAGAGGAGCCGTGGCAGCTTCACGCGCACGTCCAGGTAGCGGTGATTGACGGAGCGGATCTCCACCTCGAAGCCCACGCCCGCGGCCTCGAAGGCCTCGCTCCCGAAGCCGGTCATGCTGCGGATCATCGCCGGCCCCGAACGGCGGCCAGCGCGTCGGGCAGGAGAGCGCGGATCTCGTCGCGGCTCGCCGTCGCCGTGCCCGTCTTCCCCACGACGACACCGGCGGCCACGTTGGCCAGCAGGGCGGCCTCGAACAGGTCGGCGCCCGCGGCCAGCGCCAGAGCCAGAGCCGCTACCGTCGTGTCGCCCGCGCCCTGCATGTCGAATACCTCGCGCTCGAGCGATGGCGCCGTCCGCCCCGGCGCCTCGCCTTCGAAGACGGTGATGCCGGCGCCACCGCGGGTGACCACCACGTCCCCACCCCCGATGCGGCGCTGCAGGCGGCGGGCGGCTCGCTCCAGATCGGCGTCCGACCGGATCGCGATGCCACTCAGGGCTTCGGCCTCGCGCAGGTTGGGCTTGAGCAGCGACGCCCCCTTGAAGGGGGTGAGCGAGCCCTTGGGATCGACGACGACCGGGATGCCGGCCTCGCCGGCCTGGTGGAGCAGGGGCCGCGTCAGGGCGCCGGAGAAAAGGCCCTTGCCGTAGTCCTCGAAGACGACGGCGTCGGCGCCGGCAAGACGCTCGCAGGCAGCCCGTCGCAGGCGTTCGCGGGCCGCGGCCGGGACCGCCTCGTCACTCTCCCGGTCGAAACGAACGACCTGCTGGCCGCGGGCCACGACGCGGGTCTTGCGGGTCGTGGGCCGGTCTCCGATCTCGGCGATGCCATCCGCGTCCACGCCCAGATCGCGCACCAGCGCGCGCACCTCTCTGCCCTCGTCGTCGTCGCCCACCACCGCACAGAAGTCGCACTGGGCACCCAGGGCGACGCCATTGCGGACGACGTTGCCGGCGCCACCCAGGACCACCGCCTCGCGCTTCACGTGAACCACGGGAACCGGAGCCTCGGGGCTGATGCGATCGACTTCACCCCAGAGGTACTCGTCCAGCACGACGTCCCCCACCACCAGCAGGCGGAGGCCGTCGAAGCGGTCGAGGATCTTCTCGAGACGTCGGCGCTCCAAACGTCGGCGCTCCCCGGGTCTTCGTTTTCCAGCTTGGGTCACAGCGGGCCCACTCCCTCCGCATCGCCGACGGGCCTCCGGGGCTCCGCCGGGCCCCCCAGTCTGCCGAGCCCGACGCCACTTGGACACCCCCCGAGGTGCCAAACCAGCACTCCCGCCCGCTCCCGCCAGCGCGAGCGAATCCGTCCCGAGAAGGGCGCGGCCAGCGTGAGCAACCCCAACCCACCGACCAGCTTCACACAGCGGATGACCACGACCAGGGCCGCCGCCGCCCTGCCGCGGCGCTTGCGCACGAACCGGTAGAGGGAGCGGTGGTACTCGATGCGAGTGAGGCGCGGGTCGCGGCGCTTGCTGCTGGCCCCCGAGACGTGCTCGATGCGGACGTCGGGCGCGTGCCAGACTTCCCAGCCGGCCGCCCGGATCTCCCAGCACCAGTCGGTCTCCTCCAGGAAGAAGAAGTAGTCCTCCGGCAGGCCACCGACGCGGTCCAGCACGGCTCGGCGCACGAAGAGCGCCGCGCCCAGGACGGACTCCACCGCGACCGGTTGCGCGGGGGGCCGGCGTTTCGAGGGAAAGCGCGCGGGCCATGCCCATTGGAGCAGCGCGGTCGGGAGCAGTTCCGTCCACACACCGGGAGGCGCGTGAATCGAGTTCTGCAGGCGACCGTCGGGATGCAGGAGCTGGGCACCCAGGAGCCCCACCTGGGGATGCGCGTCCAAATGGGCGACGGCGCGCTCCAGCGCCCCCACCGGCACCCGGGTGTCGCTGTTGAGCAGCAGCACGTGGCGGCCGCGCGTCCGCGCGAGGCCCGCGTTGGCACCGCGGGCGAAACCCAGGTTGTGGGGCAGCGGCAGGACCTCGGCCCACGGACAGGCGGCAGTCACGGCGGCCGCACTGCCGTCCCCGGAACCGTTGTCCACCACGACGGTCTCGTGGGCCAGCGGCGAGTCGCCGAGCGCCCGCTCGAGCGACTCCAGGCACTCCAGCAAGAGTGCCCGCGTCTCGAAGCTCACGACGACGATGGACAGATCGATCATCGGCCCTCCGCCCGAGCGACGGCTGCGGCCGCCACCGACTCGGGATCGATCCGCGTCATGCAGCGGTGATCGATCGGGCACTCGCGCTGATAGCAGGGTCGACAGGGGACGTCGGCCGCGAGGACCTCCACCCCGTGCAGGTTGTCGGCCGTCTTCTCCAGACTGGTGGGCCCCATCAACACGACGCAGGGCACGCCGAAGGCCACCGCGATGTGGCGCGTGCCGGCGTCGTTGCAGATCACCACGCCGGCCCGCCGCACCACGGCCTTCAGGGTTCCGAGGTCGGTCTGGCCGCACCAGTTGGCGCCCCCGTCCTTCATGTCTCCCACGACGCGCTCACCCAGAGCGGCTTCGGTGGGAGCTCCCACCACGCCCACCCGCCAGCCCGCGCGCGCCAGGGCATCGCCGACCCGCGCGAACGAGGTCGGGGGCCACAGCTTGGAGGGTCCGAACGAGGCGCCCGGTGCCAAGAGAGCCACTCGATCGCCGGACGCCAGCCCGTGTGCGGCGAAAAGGCTCTCCGCCTGCTGCTCCTCCTCGGCGGTGGTGAAGAGCTCGAGCGCGACCTCGGGACAGGGCCCCGCGCCGTGCGGAACGGGTTCGATGCCGGCCGCCTCGAGCAGGCCCAGCACGAATCGCTCGCGCGAGACGAGCCGCCGCCGCCCCCAGTCCGCCGACGGCGACACCGGCTGGTGAAGCAGAAAGCCCCGACCGCCGCGTCGATATCCCACAGTGCGACGGACGCCGACCGCGCGCATCAGGAGCGCGGAGGAGAACGAATCCGGCACGCACAAACCCAGGTCGAAGGGGCCGTACTCGCGCAACCGACGCGCGTCGCGGACCGCCGCGCGAACGCCCTGACGGTGGCCCGTGAGCGGCACGACGTCGTCGAACCAGGGAGCTCCGGCCAGGAGCGGAACCAGGCCGGAGCGCACCGACACGACCAGATGCGCGTCGGGCAGCCCGTGTCGCAGCGCGCGAAAGCCGGGCGTGGCCATGACGAGATCCCCCGCCCAGTTGGGCGCGCGGACCAGCACGCGTTGCGGCGGGCGCTCCGTCCCCATCAGCGAGCCGCCGGGCGGCCCGTCCGCAGCGCCCCCTCCGACGGCGACGCTCCCGTCGCGAAGGCCGACGAGGCCAAGAGCTCCCGGACGGCGGACACGATCGCATCCGGGGTGAGAGCCTGCATGCACGCGACGCTCGCGCACCCGCGCCGACACGGACTGCAGGACTGAGGCACGTGGACGCGCCGCCACGGCGTTCCGGTGTAGGGCTGGTTGTGGACGGGGTGGGTGGGCCCGAGCAGCTGCACCACGGGCGTCCCCACCAGCGACGCCAGATGCAAGGGGCCGCTGTCGCTCCCTACGAAGACCCGTGCCTGCTCGCAGAGCGCCGCCAGCCGCCCGATGCTGCGCGTCTCGGGGGCCAGCCGCGCGGCCCCACGCGCGGCCTCCACCACGGCCCGCGCACTCGCACGCTCTTCGGCGCTGGGTCCGAACGCCACCCAGGCGTCGGCGCCGTCGCGAGCGGCCAGCGCGCGAATCACTTCAGCGTAGCGGGCGGGGGGGTAGCGCTTGTAGACGGTGCCGGGGCTGGTGCCCGGGTGAATGAGAACCGGGCTCGCAGCGCCCCGGGTCTGCGTCTCGGCCCAGGCGCGGTCCTCCGGCGACACGCGAAACGGTCGCGGCGACGCGGGAGTCTCGATTCCGAGAAAGCGCACCAACGCGTCGTTGCGCTCGAAGCGCGATACGGGTGCAGCGGCCAGACGCGCTCGCCGGTTGAGGAAGCGGTGGCCGGACTCGCGTCCGAGCGGAGGCGCGTAGCCGACGCGAACCGCTGCCCGAGTCCACCACGCCAGCACGCCGCTCTTCAGAATGCCGTGGAAGTCGAGCACGAGATCGAAGTCCCGACGCCGCAGCTCGCGCGCGAAGGCCGACCCGGCCGACCACGCGGAGACCGGGCGCGCCAGGCCGCGCGCCAGCTCTTCGCGGGGAAAGCGAATGACGTCGTCCAGCCAGGGCTGGTCGCGCAAAGCGCCCTCCGAGCCGCTCTCCACCAGCCACTCCAGGCGCGCATCGGTGTAGTGTTGTCGCAGCGCCGAGACGGCGGGCAACGTCCGCAGGACGTCACCCAGGGCACCGAGTCGGATCACCAACACGCGCCGGGCGGCCGGCGTCTCGGCAAGCGGGTTCAGGCAGATGGCGATGGTTTGCCTCGCGAAGCGTGAGGACGACCGATAGGATAGCCCCGCATGCGGGCACCTCGCATCCTGTTCACCTACGTCCTACGCGAAGTTGTCCAGTACACGCTACTGGGACTCCTGGCCATGGGCCTCGTCCTCGTCAGCCAAAACCTCCTGCGGCGGCTCGACGAGCTCACGTCCGTGGGTGTCACCGCGCCGGACGTGTGGAGCGTGTTCTGGAACCTGCTCCCCATGCTGGCCGGCTACGCCGTTCCCATCTCCTTCCTGTTCGGGGTACTGGTGGCCGTGGGCCGTCTCTGCGCCGACGCGGAGCTGCTGGCGCTGCGCGCGAACGGACTCGGACTGCGCGTGCTGCTGCTCCCGATCGGCGGTCTCGCCGTCGTGGTATCGGCACTGACGGGCTACCTCCTGCTGGAGGTGGAGCACGAGTCGCGGCGGGCCCTGCGCGCGACGCTGCGCCAGGTCGCCGCTCGCGGCGGGATCCTCGAGCCGGGACGCTTCCGCGGATTCGGCGGGCGCGTGGTCTACGTGGAGAGCCGGGAAGGCGACAACCAGCTGCGTGGAGTGATGATCTCGGACCGCCGCGACGCGGACCGCCCGTTCCTGGTCTTCGCCGAGAGAGGCTCCGTCCGTTTCGACACGGAGAAAGCACTGCTGCACATCCGCCTCCACAACGGGGCGATGCATCTGGATCCGGACTCGGAAGACACGAGTCGATACCAGCGGGTGTCCTTCGACGAACTCGACTACGCCCTGGACGTGAGCGCCCTCTCCACGGGACACCGCGCATTCCTGCGACCCAACGAGATGACCGGGCCGGAGCTGCGGGAAGTCATCGCGAGCATCGAACGCGGCGAGTCCATCGAGCACCTGCGCGAGCGCGACCAGTGGGTCTACGCCTTCCAGCTTCACCGGCGCTACGCCCTACCCGTGGCGCCCCTGCTGTTCGCGCTGGTCGCGGTGCCGCTGGGCCAGCGCACGTCCCGAAGCGCGCGCTCCTGGGGAGCGCTCCTCTGCGGGCTCACGGTGTTCGCGTACTACGCGCTCTTGTTCGTGGCCCAGTACTCCGTGCAGAGCGGCTGGCTCTCGGCCGGACTGGCCCTGTGGCTTCCGAACGCCGCGTTCGCGGCGCTCGGCGTCTGGCTGCTGCTGCGTTCCCGCCGGCTCGGAGGCTGACGATGGCCGTGGCCTTTGCGCGGGAACGCGAGGCGGGCGAGCGGCGCTGCGTGAATCCGGCCTATGCGGAGCCGCTGCGCGTCCTGGGCTGGCTTTCGCCCGGCGGACACGCGCTTGCGATCCAGGCCGGCCTGCCCCTTCCGGGCGGACGCGGCACGTCACGCGTCTTCGCGTTGCCCCGAACGAGCGACAGCATCCACGTGCGGCCCCTGCGACACGGCGGTCTCGCGGGCCCGCTCTTCGGTTCGCGCTTCCGCTCTCCGGCGCGCGCGGAACGCGAACTCGAGGTGCTCGCCCGCCTGCGCGCCCGCGGATCGCCCGTACCCGAGCCGGTGGCGGCCCTTTCCGCGAAACGCCGGCTTGGGTGGGAGTCGGTGCTGATCACCCGCTACGAACCCGGACGAGACCTGTCGCAGCTCGTGGCCGAGAGTCCCGGCCCGTCCGAGGTGGCCCGGATCGCAGCTGCCGCGGGGCGAGCCGTACGCCGCGTGCACGACGACGGAGGGCGCCATCGCGACCTCCACCTCGGCAATCTGGTGCTGCAGCCCGACGGACGCGTGCTCATCGTCGATTGGGACCGCGGCCGCGCGGGAGCCCCCGCCAGCCCGCGCGAACGAGCGCGGTCGCTGGCTCGCCTCTACCGCTCGGTGTGGAAGCGGCGGCTCCCGGCGACGGTCCGGCCGCACGCCGTCGCCGCGTTCCTGCACGGCTACCTCCAGGGAGACCGCGAACTGTGGCGCGCCGTGCGGGCGTCCCTGAGCGGCGCCGGATTGCAGCTCCGGCTCCACGCCCTCGGCTATCGGCTCGCGCGTCGCAGAGGCGAGCTCCGCTAGGCCCCTACGAGCCCTCTCGCTCCGGCCAGAGTTCCGCTTCGATCCAGTCGAGGAAGGGCTTCGCCTCCGCCACCTGAAGTCTCGAGCGCAGGACGCGAACGTGGGCGCGGCCGACCCACGGCGGCAGAATCTTGAGTGCGTCTTTCTCGGTCACCACCCAGTCGGGGCAGTCGCGCGCGAGTCCCATCAGATCGCGCGGCCGGAAGCGATGGTGATCGCGAAACGCGCGGGTCGCGACCACGCGCGCGTCCAGCCCCGCCAGGGTGCGCTTCACGGCTTCGGGTCGCCCGACGGCCGTCACCAGGCCCACGCGTCGCCCGCGCAGCCAGTCGACGGACACCGGAGCGCCGCCGGCGAGGACTGGAAGGTCGATCACCACCCGCCGAGCGTCGAAGCGGCGGGCGCCCGGGGCCACGCTCGCCAGCACTTCCTCGTCGCGTTCGGGCAGCGGACCGTCGACCACGCCGATCGCGCTGGCTCTCGCGAGGGCCGAAGGGGCCTCCCGCAGCGGCCCCAGCGGCAGCGTCCAGCCGTTGCCAAGCCCCGTGCCGTCGAAGCAGACGAGATCCAGATCCCGGTGCAGGCGGTGGTGCTGGAAGCCGTCGTCCAGCACGAGAACGTCGGCGCGGAAGCCCGAGAAGGCGTGCAGCCCCACCAACCCGCGGTCTCTCCCAACCAGGACCGGGACTCCCGGCGCCGCTCCAGCGAGCCACAGCGGCTCGTCGCCAGCCCGCGCCGAGGTGACCCGCACGTGCCGGCCGTCCGACACCACCAGGACGGGCTCGCGGCCCTGCCGGCCGTACCCGCGACTGGCCAAGACGACGCGCTGGCCTCGCGCCCGGAGCGCCCTCGCCAGCCACGCCGCGAGCGGCGTCTTGCCGGCACCGCCGACTTGCAGGCTGCCGACGCTGACGACGCGGCACGGCAGCCGCCGGCGCGTCCACCAGCCCCAGTCGTAGGCCGCGCGGTGAAGTCGGGCGCCGGCGCCGTAGGCCAGGGCCAGGGGAACCAGGGGCGCCAACGCCCACCGGCGCGCGGCGGGCTCCGCCTGGCCGGGCGACCACGGCGAATTCACGCCGGCCCCCGGGCGACGCGGGGCGCAACTTTGGCCAACAGGTCGAGGGTGGCCGACACGCTGGTGCGGTGCGGCTCCAACGCGCGGAGGGCGGCCTCGGCGCGCTCGCGCTGGGCCTCGGGCTCGCGGAGCGCCGCCTCCAGGCCCTCGGCCAGCTCCTTCGCGTCCGCCACCCCGCGCCCCCCGCCCACCGCTTCCAGGATCCGGGCCGACTCCCGCACGTTCGCCAGCTCGGGGCCGTAGCGGACGAAGCTCCCGCCCCAGATCGGCTCCAGCACGTTGTGGCCGCCGACGGGAGCCAACGTCCCGCCGACGAACGTCCAACACGCCAGCCGGTAGAGCGCCGCCAGCTCGCCGAACGTATCCAGGACGAGGACGCCGCCCGGATCGAGGCGCGTCCCGACGAGCGCCGTGCGAAGGGCCACCGGCAGTCCGCGTTCGGCGGCTTGGCGAACCAGCTCGGGGGCCCGCTCGAGGCGCCGCGGTGCCAACACCAGCGTGGCCGCTCGCGAGTCGGATGCGGCGAACGCCTCCAAGAGCACCTCTTCTTCGGGAGCGTGGGTGCTGGCGCCCACCACGACCACGTGGCCCGCGAGGGCGCGGACCAGCTCCGGCGCCGCTTCGGCGGGGCTCCGACCGGGATCGAGCTTCAGGTCGCCGGTGACCGACACGCGCTCGGGCGCGACCCCGAGGGCGCGAAACCGCTCGGCGTCCCGCTCCGAACGGGCGCCGACGGCGGCGAGCCGGCGCCACGTCCCCCCCAGCAGGCGACGCCAACGCGCGTAGCGCGGGAAGGACCGATCCGAGAGGCGCCCCGAGACGACGATCGCCGGCAGTTCGTGTCGGCCGGCCGCGGCCACCCACTGCGGCCACACCTCGGTCTCCACCAGCACCAGCGCCGCGACCCGGACCCGGCGCAGCATGCGCTCGACGCACCACGGGTGATCGAGCGGAGCCAGCGCGCAGGCGACACCCGGCAGTGCAGCGCGTGCCACCTCACGACCCGCCAGCGTCGTGGTCGTGAGCACGAACGCGCGCCCCTGGTCCTGCAGGCGCTCGATCAGGGGAAGCACGGCGCGCACTTCGCCCACGCTGGCGGCGTGCAGCCACAGGCGCTCTCCCGATACCGCCGGAAAGCTCCCCAAACGCTCGCGGAGCCCCGTCCGCCAGCGAGGCCGCACGGCGAGCGCCGCGAGGCCGACCGGCGCGGCCAGCGCAGCCGTCAGCGCGGCCACGCTATGCTGCAGCGGCCCCAAGGAGCTCTTCCGCCAACTCGGCGGTGCGGAGGGCGGCGCCGCCGCCGCCCAAGCGGCGCGCCATTTCGGAGAGTCCCGCGAGCTGCCGGTCCCGCGCCGGCCCCGCGAACAAGGGCTCCACCTCCGCGGCAATGGCGTCGGGCACGGCGGCTTCCTGCAGAAACTCGGGGACGAGATCCCGTCCGAGGATCAGGTTGGGCATGCTGAACGACGGCACGCGCACGGCGCGCCGGACCACCGCGGCGGTCAGCGGGTGAGCTTTGCCGACCACCACCATGGGACATCCCAAGAGCCCCAGCTCGACGGTGACGGTGCCGGGTTTTGCCACGGCCACGTCGGCCGCGCACATGGCCTCGAAGGACCGGCCCTCGACCACCTCGATCGCCAAATCCGCGGGCAGACCGGCGCGGCCGATGGCCGCGTGGGCCTCCGAGAGCGCCAGCCCCGGCGACAAGGCCAACAGGAAGCGCGTGCTCGCGTGGCCGCGATGGAGCCGACGCGCCACCTCCAACTGCACCGGCAGCTGGTAGCGAAGCTCGTTCTCGCGGCTGCCCGGGAGCAGAACCACGGAGCGCGTTCCCGGCGCGATCCCGAAGTCGCGGCGGCACCGATCGGCGTCGAGGCGGGCCCGTTCCGCGCGCAGGCGGTCGACCAGCGGATGGCCCACGAACTCCACCCGGACCCCGGTGCCCGCGTAGTGCTGGGGTTCGAAGGGAAAGATGACGGCCAGGCGGTCGACCCGCTTCGCGAGCTTGCGAATCCGGCCCCGGCGCCAGGCCCACACCTGGGGCGCGACGTAGTAGAGGATCGGCGCCCGGCACGCCCGGCCCACGCGGCGCGCGAACGGCAGGTTGAAGCCGCCGGAGTCCACCAGGACGACCAGATCCGGCGCCCGTTCGCGCAGGACGGCGGACAACTGGCGGTAGGCCCGCGCCAGCCGCGGCAGGCGGCCCCACAGCTCCCACAGCCCCCCCACGGCGAGATCCCGCTGGTGCACCACCAGCTCCATCCCCGCCTTCTGAAGCTCGGGCCCCCCCAGCCCGAAGCACTCCAGGTCCGGCCGCCGCACCGTCAGCGCCGCCACCAGCTCGGCCGCGTGCTGGTCCCCGGAGACGTCGCCAGCGGCCACCAGGACCCGGGTCATTCCGCTTCGTCGATGGGCGGCATCGCCGACATCACACGCATGGCGGTGCGCAGCGCGCCCAGGGCCTCGACGCCCGCCAGCGGCGAGACCCGCCGCGAACGCACGGCGTCCACGAAGGAACGCAGCTGGGAGAGCAGCGCGTCGCCCCGCTGGACGTCGAGCGCCTCCATCTGGACGTCCGGCAGCCCGCCCTCGGTATCGAGAACGCGGCGGAAGACGACGCCCGACTGGGCGAGGAAGTCGATGGAGAAGTAGCCGTCGCGCTGGAACAGCCGCAGCTTGCGCATGGGCGTCGGCGAGACCCGGCTGGCCGTCAGATTGGCCACGCAGCCTCCCGGGAAGGTGAGGCGGGCGTTGGCGATGTCGACGTTCTTGGTGATGACCGGAACGCCGATGGCGTCGACGCGCTCCGGCTCCTCGCCCAGCAGCTGCTGCAGGATGTCCAGGTCGTGGATCATGAGATCGCGCACCACGTCCACATCCACCGAGCGGTCCGAGAACGGCCCCATGCGGTGGATCTCGGCGAACCGCGGGCGCTGGACCACCTTGCGCAGCGACTGCAGCGCGGCGTTGAATCGCTCCAGGTGGCCGATCTGGAGCACGCGCTGCTCCTGGGTCGCCTGCCGCACCAGGGCCTCGGCCTGGCCCACCGTCACGGCGATGGGCTTCTCGACCAGCACGTCGACCCCCGCGGTCAGCACCTGGCTCACCACTTCGTGGTGGGCGGACGTGGGCACCGCCACGATGGCCGCGTCCGCGCGGTCGAGCAGCGAGCGGAAGTCGTCCGCCCAGGCCACCCCGTGCGCTTCGCCTGCGGCCCGCGCCCGCTCCGGGTCGATGTCGACCACGCCCGCCAGCTGAACCCGCGGATCTTCCCGGCTCTCGGCCGCCACCTTCTTCACGTGGAGGCTGCCCATGTGCCCCACGCCGACTACCAGGATCCGTACCGGCTTCACCCCGAATCACCCTCCCCGCCCGAAGTCGCGTCCGCCACCGCGTCGACGCTCCCGTCGGCCCCCAGACCCACGAGCGCGATCCCATCCCCATCGGCACGGGCCACCAGCTGCGATCGCTCGAGCACCACAGTACCCCGGGCCTCGAAGCCCAGCACGGCCACCTTGGCGGCCGCCGCCGCGGCCAGCGTCGCGGGGCCGATCGCGGGGAGGTCGAAGCGGGGATCCTGGTTCGGCTTGGCCACCTTGACCACGACGGCTCCGCCCCCCGCCAGGTCCCCACCCCGGGCGATGGCCGCGTCGGTGCCTTCGATGGCCTCCAGAGCCAAGACCGCGCGGTCCTTCACCACCACCGTCTGCCCCACGTCGAGGGCGCCGAGCGCCTTGGCGATGGGCCACGCGTAGCGGAGGTCGGCGACCTGGGCCGCGGTCGGCGCGATCGCCCCCAGGGGACCAGGGGTCGCCCCCAGCGCGGGCGCCCACTCGTTCTGGGGGCGCAGCGAAAAGCCCTCTCGCTCGAGCTCGTCGGTCAAGGCCCGGAGAATCGTGTCGTCGTTGCGATCGGAGAGCGCGGCCAGCAGCCGTGTGGCGCGGGCGTCGGGTTCGAGCGGAGCCCGGCTTCCGAACAGGTGGGTCTTGGCCACCTTGCCGGCCATCACCACCTCCGTGACGCCCGCGGCCCGGAAGGCCTCGATCAACGCGTCCACCTGGCCCAGGGCCAGCCAATGACAAGCGTCGACCTGGGATTCCAGGGCGGGGTGTGTGATCCCCCGGAAAGCCACGGCCGCCACGCGCCGCCCGGTACTCCGCGCCGAAGCGGCGATCGCCGCCGGGAAGGCGCCGTCCCCCGCGATCAGGCCGAGCGCACCGGACGTCCTCAGAGCCACGCTCTTCCTCCCGCCTTCATCTCGAGTGCGACTTAGCGCGTGAACCCGCGCTCGGATTTCTCGAGAAATCGCAGCAGACGATCGACCTCCGGCACGTGCCCCAACTCCTCGCGGACCCGGGCCAGGGCCGGCTCGAGACGCAGCTTGGAGTGAAAGACCAGGTGAAAGGCGTGCTTCAACGCCCGGATCGTCTCTGCGTCCACGCCGCGCCGCTTGAGCCCCACGCTGTTGATGCCCACCAAACGCGCGCGATCGCCCGCGATCATGGCGAAGGGCGGTGCGTCCTGGGAGATCTTGGCGTTGGCCGCCGCCATCACGGACTCCCCCACCCGCGTGTACTGGTGGACGCCCGTATAGGCTCCCAGCACCGCGTGGTCCTCCACCGACACGTGGCCGGCAAGGCCCGAGAAACTGGCGATGATCGTATGCGAGCCCACGCGGCAGTCGTGTCCGATGTGGGCCCCGTTCATGATCAGGTTGTCGTCCCCCAGGTACGTGCAGCCCCCACCTCTGGGCGTCCCCACGTGGATCGTCACGTTCTCGCGCAGAACGTTGTCGGTGCCGATCACCAGCTCGGTGGACTCGCCGGCGAAGGCCTTGTCCTGGGGCTCACCGCCGATGCACGCGAAGGGCGAGACCTGCGTGCGGGCGCCGATCGACGTCCGGCCCATCACGACCACGTGGGGTCCGACGACGACCGACTCCGCCAGAACGACCTCGGAGCCCACGAAGGCGTAGGCTCCGACGGAGACGTCGTCCGCGAGGCGGGCGCCCGCCTCCACGGTCGCCGTGGGATGAACGTTGGCCACTCGGAGATCAGCTCTTCTGGTTGAACTTGGCGATGACCTTGTCCGTGACGTCCAGCGCTTCCCGCGTGTACATGAGGCCCGGTGCACCGCGGCGCAGGATCAGCGAGAAGCCCTCTTCGCGCCCGATCTCCTCGACGATCTCGGCCAACTTGGCGCGCAGCGGGGCCACCAAGCGCTCGTGATCGACCTTGAGCTGGCCCTCCATCTCCTTCTGCTTCGTCACGATCTGGTTCCGGACCTCTTCCAGGTCGAGCCGCTTCTGGAAGAGCGCGTCTTCGGACAGCACGAACTGCTTGGCCTTCAGCTCCTCTTCCTTCTCCTTGTAGCGCTCGATCAGCGGCTGCATCTTGGCCTCGGCCTCGCGCTGCTTGCGGCTGAATTCGTCTCGTGCCGCCTTGCCCTCTTCCGTCGAGCTCACCGCCTGGTCGAGATCGACCACCCCGATCCGGACCGGGTCCCCGTCGTTGGCCCCCAAGCCGAACACCAGGGCGGCGACCGCGAGGATGACGACGATGGTCTTCTTGACGTCCATGACCTTTGTTCTCCGATTGAAAACGTTGTGAAGGGGTCGGCCGCGCACTAGATGCCGAAGCCACCCACCGAAAATTCGAAAACGGGACTGTCCTCGACCTCGAGCGGATCCAAGGGCCAGCCGAGAACCACCTGAAGAGGACCGAAGGGGGAGAACCACAGGAGGCCGCCCCCCACACCGTAGCGCCAGTCGTTCACATTGAACAAGTTCTCACCCTCGGCGAAGGCATTTCCCATGTCCAGGAAGAACACGCCCTGCAGGCCGATTTCCTCGCTGACGGGGAACCGGTACTCGAAGCTGGTCGTGATGAAGCTGCTGCCGCCGATGACGTCGGTCTCGTCCAGATCGTCGAAGTCGTCGTCGTCCTTGTCGTCCAGGTCGTTGCACCTGCCGTCGTTGTCGCCCTGCGTGTTGGGAAAGTCATCGCCGGTGTCTTCGCACCTCGTACTCAGGGCGCCCGTGATCGGGTTGACCTGCAGCTGCTGGCCCACCGGCAGGAAGAGCACCCCCTGGCCGGTGAACTGGTTGTTTCGCCGCAGGATCGGGCGCCGCGGCCCGACGGAGCGCGCCTCGAAGCCGCGCAGCTGGAAGGTGCCGAGGCCGCCCAGGAAGTAGCGCTCGGTCAGCGGCAGCCTGATGTCGGTATCGATGTTCTCCAGCTCGTCGACGTTGTCACACGCCACCGTGTCGCAGCCGGGGATGTCGTCCAGGTCGAACTTGAAGTCCGACACGTCGTTGAAGGGGAAGACGTACCCGATCTTGGTGGCGAAGACGAACGTGGAACGATCCAAGAGCCAACGGGGCGCGCCCAGGTACCAGGCGAAGCGGCCCTCGAGGCGCAGGTAGTTGGCGAACCCGCCGAGGCCCGCGTACTCCACCGTGGCCCCGTAGTTGGTCCCGGAGGTGGGAGAGAGACGATCGTCCCGGGTGTCGCTCCGCATGGAGAGCCCGATCAGACTGGAGCTCTCGTTCTCCTGCAGGATCTCCCGGAAGATGACCGCGGCCGCGTTGACGCCGCTGTCCTGCTCCACCTTGCGCTGGGCGAAGCTGTAGCGGAGGAAGACCCGAGCCGTGTTGTCCTCGCGGAGCGGGTGCCCCAGATTGAAATCGACGCCCCGCTGTTCCTGCTCGAAGTCCTCGAACTTGACCTGCGTGAGAAACAGCGTCGTGCCCAGGCTGAAATTGCTGCCCAGGAAGTAGGGGTCGCTCAGAGACAGAAAGAAGCGGTCCGTGCGGCCGCCGATGTCCGCCGACAGCGACACGGCGTAGCCCCGGCCGAACAAGTTCGCCTGGGACAGCGAAGCCGTGAGGATGAAGCGGTCCTGAGAGGAGAAGCCCGCGCCGAAGCTGAAGGAGCCCGTCGGTCGCTCGACCACGTTCACGTCCAGGTCGAGCTGTGAGGGATCCTCCGTGGTCTTGGGCTCGAAGGTCACGTCCTCGAAGAATCCCAGGTTGCGCACGCGCCGTTCGCTCACCTGCAGCGCGCGGGCCGAGTAGAGCTGCCCTTCCACCACGCGCATCTCGCGCCGGATCACCGGGTCGACCGTCGTGGTGTTGCCGGAGACGTTCACCTTGCGAACGAAATAGAGAGGCCCCTTCTCCACCACGAAGCGCACGTCGACGGTCCGGTTCTCCTCGTCGATCCGGGTGTTGGGATTGACGCTGGCGAAGTAGAAGCCGCGGTCCGTGTAGTGCCGTTCGAGTTCCTCGACGTCTTCCGTCAGGTAGGAACGGTTGAAGATCTCGCCGCTCTCCAGCCGCAGCTTGTCCCGCAACGCCGCCAGGTCGAGGGTGTCGTCGCCGGTCACCTCCAAGCCGCCCACGCTGAAGCGCGGCCCCTCGGTGACGGCCACCGCGATGGCCAGCCCCTCTTCACTCGGAATCACCTCGGGCTCGCCCACCTCGACCTGCAGGTAGCCGGCGTCGGTGTAGATCTTCTCGACGCCACGCAGGTCTCTCAAGAAGATGGGCTCGGAGTAGGTCCCCGACTTGTCGAACCAGCTCGTGAGCAGCGACCACGGGCGCCACAACTTGGTGGCGAAGTTCTCCATGAGCTCCCGGTCCGAGAAGGCCTCGTTGCCGGTGAAGAGCACCGTCTTCAGGCGAAGCTTGTCTTTCTCGTCGACCACGAAGTGGACGCCCACCGAACCTGTCGCCAGCGGATCGAGCTCGAACTCGACCTCGGCCAGGTAGTAGCCCTCGGCCCGGTACAGAGCCGCGACGCGGGCGACGTTCTCGTACAGAAGCGGGTAGTCGAGCGTCGAGCCCGTCGTGAGCGTCAGGATCTCTCGGATCTTGTCGCCTTCGAGGTTGTCGTTGCCCGAAATGGAGATCTGCCGCACGACCGGGTTCTCTTCCACCTCGAACGTCAGGATCGCCCCCTCGGGCGTTTCCTCTTGAAAGACGCGGACGTCGCGGAAGAACCCGAGAGCGAAGACCTCGCGCACGTCGTTCGAGAGCTGGGCGGGGCGCAGCGGCTCGCCGGCCCGGGTCCGAATGCGCGCGCGAATCGCGTCTGCCTCGATGCGCCGGTGGCCGCGGATGCGGATCTCGGCCACCTGGCCGCCGCCGGCTTCCGGCGACGACGCCCCGAAGATGGCTTCTGCACGCACGACCTTGAACCGAACGTCCACGCCTTCGGGTGTGCGACTGGTCTCGACGTTGACCGTGGCCACTCCCGGGATGGACTCCAGTTCCGCGGCATCGGCCCGAGCCCGCTCGGCGGAGTAGATCTCGCCGGGACGCAGCGTCAGCCGCGCGCGCAACTCGCGTTCGAACCCGCCTGCCCCCTCGACGCGGACCGATACGACGCGGGCGGGTCCACCCGCGGCGAGCGCCGCCGTCACCTGATCGGCCAGCTCGGTCAGCCGCGCCAGCAGCTCTTCGGTGTCGCTGGCGGTAAAGACGATCGTGCGGCTGCGGGCCGAGCGCGCCACGGGCGTCAGGCGCGCGTCCAAGCTGAAGCGGCCGGCCAGCTCGGTGAGGCTTCCCGTCAGCACGGCGTCGGCGCCCAGTCGCGACCCCAGTGCCTTGATCTCGCTGTCGCCGAGGTCCGGACCGCGCTCCGCGGTCGGCTCGGCCGCCACGCGGTCGGCCTCGACCACCGTCACGCCGCCGCCCGCATCCAGCCGCGAAGCGATGCGCGTCGCCACCTGGGCCGCCAAGTCGGCGTCCGCGCGGGCGCTGTGGATTCGGAAGGGGAGAATCGCCACCACCTGGGCGGCGGCCACCGAGGCCGTCACTTCCTGTGCGGTCGCCGTGCGCGGGGCGAGGCCGGTCGGCCATCCCAACAGCACGCCGGCCAACACGAGCCCCGCGATCCGAGACGCGGGCAGCGCTTCGGCGCTGGCGTGCGGGCGCAAACGAGATCCCTCCGGAAAACGGTGCCCGAGTCTACGGGGCGCGGCGCCGGACAGCAAGAGCGCAATCCCGAGAAAAGACGCGGAGTTAAGCGTCTGCCACCAGGACCGCGGGGGCGCAACCGAGCGCTCCCGTGCGGTGTCGGAGAAACAGGCCTCTGCGCCTCAGGGCACCCAGCCGGGCGAGCCCGGTGAGTCGGCCGGCACCACCCGCCCGTCGGCCAGCGTCAGGCGGCGGCCCAGCTTGTGGGCCAGGCTCTCACTGTGGGTGACCACCACGAGCGTGGTGCCGCGGGTTCGGTTCATTTCCAGCAGCAGATCCTCGATCTGAGCGCCGGTCTTGGGGTCGAGGTTGCCCGTGGGCTCGTCCGCCAACACCACGAGCGGATCCAGCACCAGGGCCCGCGCCACGGCCACGCGCTGGCGCTCGCCGCCCGAGAGCTTGCCCACGGGGTGATCGAGGCGATGCGACAGCCCCACCTCGCAGAGCATGTCGCGAGCGCGACCGCGCATCTCGTCGAAGCCCCGCTCCCCCAGAATGCCGGGCATCATCACGTTCTCCACGGCGTCGAACTCCGGCAGCAGGTGGTGGAACTGAAACACGAAGCCCAGAGAAGCGTTTCGCAGTCGCGCCAAGTCGTCGGGGTCCCGGTCGAAGACGTCCTCGCCGTCGAACAGCAGTCGCCCGCGGGTCGGGTGGTCGAGGGTGCCCAGGATGTGAAGCAGGGTCGACTTGCCGACGCCCGACTGGCCCACGATCGCCACCCGTTCGCCGCGCGCCAGCTCGAAGTCCAAGTCCTTCAAGACCTCGATGGTGGCGTCTCCGGTCGGAAACGACTTGCACAGGCCTTCGGCGCGAATCAGGGGCTCACTCATAGCGGAGGGCCTCGACGGGATCGAGGCGCGATCCCTGACGGCTGGGCAGCAGGGTCGCTCCCAGCGACAGCACCATGGCAATCGCCACCACGACGGACATCTGGCCGGCATCCATCTCGGAGGGAAGCGTCGAGAACTGGTAGACGCTCGCCGGCAGGGTATCGATGCCAGTCAGCCATTCGATGCGCTCTTGGATCCAGCCGAGCTGTCGCGTCACCGCGATGCTGGCCACCACCCCGAGCGCGGTGCCCGCCACGCCGATCAAGGTGCCCTCGATGGCGAAGATGCGCTCGATGCTGCCGTCACGCGCGCCCATGGCCTTCAGGATGGCGATGTCGCTCGACTTCTCCATGATCATCATGATGAGCGTGGCGACGATGGCGAAGGCCGCCACCACCATGATCATGGCCAGCAGCAGGAACATCATGACGCGCTCGGTCTTGAGCGCCTGGAAGAAGGCGGGGAAGAACTCCTTCCAGTCGCGCGTGTAGTACGGGAAGCCGAGGGCCGCCCGCACGTCGTCCCCGACCCGCTGCGACCGATAGAAGTCGGTGGTGCGCACTTCGATGCCGTCGACCAGGTCCCCCTCGCCCCGCAGCGCCTGGGCAGAGGTGAGGCTCACGTAAGTGTAGACCTCGTCGTACTGAAAGAAGCTCGTCTCGAAGATCCCGGCCACGCGGAACCGCCGCAGACGCGGCGCCGGTCCCAAGGGCGTCGGCGGACCGCCGTACGGGAGCACCAGCAGGATCTCTTCGCCGACCTGCGCTCCCAGCGCGACCTGGAGCTGGTGACCGATCAGGATCCCCGGGTCCTCCCCCGGCTCCGCGCCGACGCTCGCCAAGCTCTGTACCGACCCCTCGATGACGTCCTTGGGCAGGTCCGTCACGTCGCCCACCGTGGCGGGATCGACGCCGCGCACGCGAACCCCGTGGATCCCGCCGGACGCGCCGCGGATCATGGCGTCGGCATCCAGATAGGGACTCGCGCCGACCACGTCCGGAAGCTCGCGAACCACGTCCAGCGCGCTCTGGTAGTCGGCGATCCCGCCCATCGCACTGTGGATGGTGAGGTGGGCGCGGTTTCCGACGATCTCGTCGCGCCACGTCTTCTCGAAGCCGTTCATGACGGACAAAACCGTGATGATCAGCCACACGCCGGCCGCGATCCCGAGGACGCAGATCGCCGTGATCGCCGAGATGAAGACCTGGCGTCGCTTCGCCACCAGGTAGCGCACGGCGATGAACCACTCCGCCGTCCGGCGCATGCCCAAGAGGCCCGCCGTCGCCAGGGGCAGCAGCCCCAACAGGATGAGCCCCACCAACAGCGCCAGCGCGCCCGATCCCAACAGCGCCAGCTCGGGCTGGCCGAACGGCAACGCCCACGCGAGCGGCACGCCCGGGACCAGCGCCAACGTCCCCAGGCGAAGCGCGCGCTCGGTCTCGCCGACGGCGCGTCCGCGGTGGCGCCGCAGCCACGCGGCTCCCGCCGCCAAGACGGCGCACACGGCCACCGGCGCCACCGCGTTGGAGAGGCGCCCGGTCGCTCCGACCAGCACCGCGTAGCCGAGGCCGGCGAAGACGACGCTCACCTGGGCCAAGCGCGACGGCGCCAGGCTGCGCAGTGCCAGGGCCGTCGCTCCCATGGCGACGGCGACGACGGCAGTGGCCGACAGCCAGGACAGGGAAAGGGCCCGCAGCCACTCGCCGGTGGGCAGCGGCCCCAGGTCCGAGCGGCTCCACTCGAGACCGGCCACGGCGGCGACGAACGCGACCACGACGCCCACGGCGGCGATCCAGCGGAAACTCCGCGCTTCGCGCGCGAAACGTTCCAGCACCACCACCGAGGAGCCCAGGTAGAAGATCAGCAGCGAGAGCATCGAGGCCGCCAAGGCCACGATGAAGGTGAGCGCCAGCGTCCCGCCGGCGGCCGACACCAGCTCGAAGAGCAGCGTGGCCGCACCCGTCATCCCGCGCCCCCGGGCTTCATGTGGGGGAACAGCACGATCTCGCGCAGGCTCGGGGCGTCGGCCAGGACCATGGCGAGCCGATCGACACCCACGCCGAGGCCGCCCGTGGGCGGCATGCCGTGTTCGAGCGCCAGCAGGAAGTCCTCGTCCAGCGGATGGGCCTCCTCGTCGCCCGACTCCAGATCGTCGCGCTGGTCCTCGAAACGCGCCCGCTGATCGTCGGGATCGTTGAGCTCGCTGAAGGCGTTGCCGAGCTCGAAGCCGGCCGTAAAGACCTCGAAGCGCTCCACCAGCCTCGGGTCCTCGGCCGAGCGCTTCGCCAGCGGCGAGAGCTCCACGGGGTAGTCGGTGATGAAGGTGGGCTGCACGAGCTTGGGCTCCACGTGATCGCTGAAGAGCACGTCCACCGCCTTGCCCCAGGTCGAGGCTCCGTCCAGCGAGAAGCCGCCCGCCTCCGCCTCCCGCGCCAGACTCGCGAGGTCCGGCGCCTTCAAGATGTCGATGCCGGTGGCTTCGCGGATCGCGTCCTGCATGGTCTGGCGCTGGAACGGGGCGCCGAAGTCGAGATCCTGGCCCTGGTACGTGCATCGGGTCCGGCCCAGCACCTCTTGGGCGACCGCGCGGAGCATGGCTTCGGTCAGGTCCATCATGTCGCGGTAGTCGGCGTACGCCTGGTAGCACTCCATCATGGTGAACTCGGGATTGTGCTTCCGCGACACGCCCTCGTTGCGGAAGTTGTGGCCGATCTCGTAGACGCGATCGAGCCCGCCGATGACGAGCCGCTTCAGATACAGCTCGTCCGAGATCCGCAGGTACAGATCCTGGCCGTAGGTGTTGTGGTGGGTGACGAAGGGCAGCGCCGCCGCGCCGCCGTACAAGGGCTGCAGCACCGGCGTCTCGACTTCGAGGAATCCGCGTTCGTCCAGGAAGCGGCGCAGGGCCGACACGGTCCGGCTGCGCACCAGGGCCATCTCGCGCACGGTCTCGCTCGACAGCAGATCCAGATAGCGCTGGCGGAAACGGGCCTCGACGTCGGTCAGGCCGTGCCACTTCTCGGGCAGCGGACGCAGCGCCTTCGAGACCACGTCGACGCTGCGCAGGTCGAGCGTCAGTTCGCCCGTCCGCGTGCGCCAGAGGACGCCTTCCACCCGCACGAAATCACCC
The DNA here is from genome assembly GCA_022361175.1 of Pseudomonadota bacterium. Taxonomy (GTDB): domain Bacteria; phylum Myxococcota_A; class UBA9160; order UBA9160; family UBA4427; genus JAKSBN01. The sequence goes on from JAKSBN010000179.1 coordinate 26,373, forward strand.
ACGTCGAGGCGTTTCGCGAAGGCGAAGACCTCGGGCTCCACCTCGGCCTTGCGCACGCTCACCTGCAGCGTGTCGCCGTCCTCCAAGAGGCGCAGAAACAAGAGCTTGCCGAAGGAGCGCGAGGCCGTAATGCGACCGCAGATGGCGGCCTCGGGCGGGCTGGCCTCCAGCTCTTCGGCCGTGCGCGGCTCGAACTCGGCCAGCACCTCGCGGATCCGCACCCGCGGCCCCACGCGGGACGGAAACGGGTCGACCCCCGCCTCTCGCAGGGCCGCCAAGCGCTCTCGTCGTGCCTCTCGTTCGTACTCGCTCACGGCTTCCCCTGTGCGGCTCCGGAACGCAGGAGCAGGGTCGCTCGCACGAAGCGATCGAGGTCTCCGTCCAGAACCGCGTCCGCGTTTCCTATTTCGACATCCGTCCGATGGTCCTTGACTCGCTGCTGCGGGTGGAGCGTATAGGAACGGATCTGGCTGCCGAAGCCGATGTCGGCCTTGTCGCCGGCCAGCTTCCGCAGCTCCGCTTCCTGCTCTTGACGCTGTCGCTCGTACAGCTTGGCGCGCAGCACCTTCATGGCCTGGGCCTTGTTCTTGTGCTGCGAGCGTTCGTTCTGACACTGGACCACGACGCCCGAGGGCATGTGGGTGATTCGCACCGCGGAGTCGGTCTTGTTGACGTGCTGGCCGCCCGCGCCGCTGGCGCGGTACGTGTCGATGCGGAGATCGCCTTCGTCCACGTCCACTTCGATGCTGTCGTCGATCTCGGGCACGACCGCCACGCTGGCGAAGGCGGTCTGCCGCCGCGCCTGGGAATCGAACGGCGAGATGCGCACCAGCCGGTGCACGCCCTGTTCGGCACTCAAGTAGCCGTAGGCGTACTCGCCGGAGACCGACACCGTGGCCCCGCGAATGCCCGCCTCTTCCCCTTCCTGCAAGTTCAGGATCTCGGCCTTGAAGTCGCGCCGCTCGGCCCAGCGGAGGTACATGCGAAGCAGCATCTCCGCCCAGTCGCAGGCGTCGGTGCCTCCCTCGCCGGAGTTGATGGAGAGGATCGCGTTGCTGGCGTCGTGCTCGCCGCCCAGCAGCTGGCGGAGCTCCGCGTCTTCGAGGCGCGTCTCGGCCTGCACGAGCTTCTCCGCCGCCTCGCGCAGCGTGGCGGCGTCGCCTTCCTCGCCGCCGAGCTCGGCCAGCACCTCGGCGTCGTCCAGCAAGCCGCCCAGTTGGCTGTGGAGAGTCAGCTCGCGCTCGAGAGACGTCTTCTCGCGCAGCACGCGCTCGGCGCGTTCGCGGTCCTCCCACAGGTCGGGGCGGCCGCTCTCGCGCTCGAGCTCTTCGTGGCGGGCTCGGACGGCTCCGAGGTCAAAGACGCCCCCGGAACTCGTCCAAGCGCCGGCGAAGCCGGTCCAGGCGCTCGTTGAGCTCGGAGAGGTCGGTTGCAGTGTCTGTCGTCTCACTCATCTCTCGTCTCGCTTGCCCGCAATCGCGACCCGCGTGCGCGGAAGGCGACGCCCGCCAGGCCGAGCCAGCAGCTCCAGGCGAAGACGTCCCCGTAACGCGTGTAGAAGGTGGGACCCCGGTCGGAGGCCCGGAGTGGCACGTCGCCCACCACGAAGCCCCGCTCGAAGATCTCGGTCCGACGCCGGACCTCCCCCCGCTCGTCGATGATCGCCGACACTCCCGTATTGGCGGCCCGCACGACCCACGTGCCGGTCTCTGCCGCGCGCAGGGCCGTGATGGCCAGGAACTGATGGGGGGCGCCGGTGCGACCGTACCAGGCGTCGTTGGTGATCGCGAGGAGCACGCGGGATCCGTCGCGCACGAACCGACGCATCAGGTCCGGAAAGAGCAGTTCATAGCAGATCGGAATCCCGACCGAGACCTCGCCCCCCGACCCGTGCGACAGGGCCAGGGCGCGCGGACCGGGCCCCGCGCTGACGTCGAGGGCGGCGATGCCGCGCGCCACGGCGCCGAAGAAGCGCCCGAACCAGGCCCGGAACGGAACGTACTCCCCAAAGGGAACCAAGTGGGACTTGTCGTAGCGCCCACGCCCCTGGCCGTCGGCGTCGAACACGTAGGCGCTGTCGTAGAACGCGCTCACCCGGCCCTGCGGATCTCGCTCGAGGCCCACCGCTCCGACCACCAGCACGGCCCCCGTCTCGCGCGCCAGGCGCTCGATTCGCAGCCAGGTGGAAGAATCGGGCTCGAGGCCTCCCGGCACGGCCGTCTCCGGCCACACGATCCACTCCGCCCCCTCGGCCACGGCCCGGCGCGAGAGGTCCTCGTAGATCCCGAGCGTCCGATCGATCCACTCGGGCGACCACTTGACCCCCTGGTCGATGTTGCCCTGGAGCGCTGCGATGCGGACGGTCGGTGCGTCGGGCGCCGGCGCGGGCGGGGTGAGGCCGACCCCGAGCGGGAGAAACGCCAGCACGGCCACCAGGGCCGACAGCGTCCCCGCCGAGGCTCGCCGGGACGCCGACAGCTCGCGAACGAGGCGGGTCAGCGCGGCCCCCCCCAGCACCGTCACGAACGAAAGGCCGTAGACACCGGTCACCGTCACCACGCCGAGCAGGGCCGCGTTCTCGTGCTGGGCGTACCCGAGCGTCGCCCAGGGGAAGCCCGTGAGCGCGAACGAGCGCAGGTGATCGAGCGCGGTCCACAGCAGTGCCGCCGAGAGGGGGTGGCCGGCACCGCGCGCGGCCAGCCAGGCATAGCCCCAGCCGAAGAGCCCGGAAAAGGCCGCGATGTAGGCGGCCAGGGCCACCGGCGCCACGACCCCGACCGCGGCGGGCGCGTGCCCGTAGACGACCGTGACGACGTAGATCCAGTGCAAGATGGCGCTGTGCGCCAAGAGCCCCGCGGCGAACCCCAGCCAGGCCGCGCGGCGCGGAGACTGGCCGTCCACCAGCGCGATCAGCAGCGCGGGCGAGAGCCAGCCGAGCACGAGGCCGGCGTCCACGACGCGGCCGGCCACCAACTGGGGGAACGCCAGGAAGGTGACGACCGCATAGGCGCCGCAGAGCGCCGCGCGAGGGCCTAGCCGCGCAAGAGCCGCCACAGGCGCCGCTCCTCCATTTGCATCACGCGGGCTTCGTCGTCGCGTTCGTGGTCGTGCCCCAAGAGGTGCAGGACGCCGTGGATGAGGAGCCGGGCCACGACGTCGTCGACGCCGCGGTGGGCGCGCCGGGCTTGGCGAGCCGCCTCCTGGACGTCGATGACGACGTCACCCAAGAGGTCGCCGGCGTGCTCGGCGTGGGGGCCCTCCTGCAGCGAGAACGACAGCACGTCGGTGGGCCGGGCCTTGCCCCGATAGCGCTGGTTGAGCTCGCGCATGGCCTCGTCGTCCACCAGGGCCACCGACAGCTCGGAGCGCCCGCGGCCCACGTGCCGCAGCAGTCCTCGCGCGCGCCGCCGCAGGCGTGGCAGGTCGAGCGTGGGCCCACCGCCGTCGCTCGGTGGCTCCAGCAGGTGGACACTCATTCCTCGCGCCGGTTCTCGTACGCTCGGATGATGGATTGGACGAGGGGGTGCCGCACGACGTCGGTCTCCTGAAAGTACATGAAACCGATGCCGTCGACCTCCGACAGCACGCGCGTGGCCTCCACCAGGCCGCTCTGCTTCTCCTCGGGCAGGTCCACCTGGGTCACGTCGCCCGTGATCACGGCCTTCGAGTTGAAGCCCAGGCGCGTGAGAAACATCTTCATCTGCTCGCTGGTCGTGTTCTGGGCCTCGTCCAGGATGACGAAGCTGTCGTTCAGCGTCCGCCCCCGCATGAACGCCAGGGGCGCCACCTCGATCACGCCCCGCTCCATCAGCCGCGCGACCTTCTCGAAGTTCATCATGTCGTGCAGGGCGTCGTACAGCGGGCGCAGATACGGGTTCACCTTCTCGGCCAGATCGCCCGGCAGGAAGCCGAGCTTCTCGCCGGCCTCCACGGCCGGGCGGGCCAGGACGACCCGGGCCACCTCCTGACGGTCGAGGGCCGCCACCGCCATGGCCATGGCCAGGTAGGTCTTGCCGGTCCCGGCCGGCCCCACGGCGAAGACCAGGTCGCGCTCGGCGATCAGCTCGATGTAGCGGCGCTGGGACAGGTTCTTGGCGGCGATGCGCCGCCGTGAGCCCACCGCCGCCAACACGTCCTCATAGACGTTCTGCAGGTTGACGTCGGGCTCCTCGGACACCATCCGCAGCGCAGAGCGCACGTCCCCCTCGCGCAGCTCCCGACCGGTGCGCAGCAGCGAGTAGAGCTCCTCCAGCACCTTGCGGGCCAGCGCGACGCGCTCTTCCGGCCCGACGAGGCGAACTTCGTTGCCGCGCGCGCGGGCGTCCACGCCGAGCTCGCGCTCGACCAGGCGCAGCGTCCGGTCCCCCTGGCCGTAGAGAGCCGCCGCGGCGTGGTTGTCATCGAAGATGAGAGTCTGGCGGGTATGGGTCTGCGAGTCGCCCAGAAGGTCTCCCGGTCCTCGCGCGGAGCCGCGGGCTCCGACGCGAGCATGTCGCGGAGTCAGCGCTCGGGGGCCAGCAGTAGGTAGCCGTCCTCGAGCCGCCGGTAATAGTAGGATTCGGCCTGCGCGGCAGTCAACGCAACGTCTCCCAGAATCCGGGCCCCCTCCAGCTCCGACAGGCTCTCCGGCCAGTTCCCGTGGGCGTAGCGGTGGGCCTCGAGCAGGTGACGCAGCCGGCGCTTCTCGAACGACTGGGTGGCCTGGAGGTAGGCCGACCGCGGGACCTCGAGCCCGGGGCCCGCCTGATCGGGCAGCAGCACGGGAACCCGGTGCATGCCGTACACGAGCGCGGCCAACGCGACCAAGGGGAAGAGGGCCGCCAGAATCGTCTGGAGCTGGCGCGCCTCGGGCAGGCTGGCGCGGGGCAGCGACATCCGCCGCAGGGGGGACGGATCGGTCGGCTCGATCAGGGAGGACTGTCGCAGCTCCGCCAGCAGCCGCGTCGCCTCGAACGTGCCGAGGCGCGAGAGGTCCACCACCCGTCGCACGGAGAGCCGGCCGTCCACCAGACGGAAGACGCGCTCGGCGGGCCCGAGACGCCTCCGCGCTTCTCCGCGGGCTTGCTGCTTGTAGGCTTCGAAGCTGCCCGAGCGTTCGAAGACCACGTCTTCGTTGGGGACCTGGCCGGAGAAAGTGCGCCACTCGTCGACCATCCGGAGGCCGTCCATCAAGATCTGCTCGGCGCCGAGCAGGCGCTCCGGCGGCTGCTCGTGGGCAATCACCTGCGTGGTGAAGTGAAACGAGCCCTTCTGCCAGCGGAGCACCTCGAAGATCGTCTCGCGAGTCAGCAGCTCCTCCACCGACTCGATCTCGGTGGGGCGGAGCTCCCCCTTCTCGACGAACAGCTGCTGCAGCGGCTGCGCGGAGGCCTCGCTTTCCTTCAATAGCTCCTTCAGCAGGTCCGGCGTGGCGAGACCGCAGCGCACCAGCATGTCCCCGACCGATGCCGCGTGCGACTTGCCCTGGGCCCCCCACACGACCGCACCCTCGTCGAACGCGAGGCACAGCGTCGTGCGGTCGCCCTTGACTTCCAGGAGCCCGGTCTTGCGCTGCTGGCCCACCAGCTGGAAGACCTCGGCGATGCCGAAGTCCTTGAGGTTGCCGCGCAAGGCCTCCGACACGACTAGAGGTTCCGCCGCGCCGCGAGGCTCACGGCCAACACGATCGTGTAGCCGACCGCCGCGACCGCGCTAGTCAGCAGGAAGGCCAGGGAACCCGCCACACCCAGAGTCAGCGGGTCGGGCACCACTCCGTGCCGCCAGACGGCCGAGACCAACACCCAGCCGCACAGGACGATGGCGACGTAGGCGAGATCGGGACGCCGGGCCAGGAGCCCCGCGGTCCCCGGTACCGCGAAGGACAGCAAGTCGCCGATCTGGTTCCTCCGCCGCTCGCGAACGCGCAGCTCCTTCAAACGGGTCATCCGCATCTTGGCGTTCGTGGTCTCGGCGCGCTGAAAGAGCCGGTGGCAGCCGTCGCACATGTGGCCGCTCCAGACCGTGCCGTGGCAGCGTGCGCAAAGCCGCGTGCCGCAGCGCATGCAGGTGCCCGAGTGTCGCCAGCGGCCCGAGACCGCCACCATCAGAACGAACACCCCCGCAAAGGCCCCGGCCGCATAGGGCCAGCCGCGGCCGAGCCAACCGGGCGCGACCGGCGCGCGCAGGGCGTGGGCGAAGACTTCGCCCGTGTCGGCCGACAGGAATCGCTGCCGCAGCCGGCGCGGCGGAATCGGCAGGTCCGCTACCAGATTCGCGTCGCCCGGACGCGAGAGCTCGCCCAGCAGCGCGGGGCTCGCCGCTTGCGCCCGCTCCAGCGTCGCCCGCAGGTCCTCGACCCGAATCGCCCGGCCGTAGGCTTGGGAGAGATTGAACAGCAGCACGGGCGACACGGCCTGGACCTGCGCCCGCTCGTAGAGATCGATGGCTCCGTTCACGTCGCCCGACAGAAAGCGCAGATTCGCCATGTTGTTGAGCACGACCGCGTCGTCGGGCCGGACTTCGGCGAGGCGCGTGTAGCGGGCTGTCGCATCCTCCAGGTCCCCCTTGCGTCGCGCCCGGACCGCCAAGGCGTGCTGCGCCAAGGGGTCGCTGTCCTCGAAGCGCTCGAGCCAACTGAGCTCGGCGGGCGACTCCGTGTCGGTGGCCACGGACAGCGCGGCCAAGGCCACCGCATCCGTCTCCAGAGCGAGCAGCGCACTGCCCGCAAAACGGGCCAGCGGATAGAGGCCGAGGACGAGCAGCACCGCGGCCAGGGCCAGGGCCTTGCGGTGCGACGCCGTGCCGAAGGCGACGCCCGCCGCGAACAACCCCAAACCGAACCCGAGGAGCCCCTCGCCCAGCCACAGGGGAAGCAGCAAGAGACACCCCAGGAGGGCCACGCGCGCGAACTCGGGCATGTCGCGCGAGACCAGATCCCCCAGATCGTGGGCCGCCACGCGCCCCACGCTGAGGCCCGTCAGCACCATGAAGACCAGGGAGGCGCCGCTCACGACGGCGGCGAACATGGCCAGCAGCGAGCCACCCAGCCACAGACTGGCTTCCAGGTTGCGGGGAATCGCGACCAGGGCGTCCCACAGCGCGAAGGCCGCACCGGTGTACTCGCCCTCCTCCCACAGCGTGCGCGCCAGAGCCACGTGGGCGAGCGGCAGTCGGGGAGCCAGCATGACGGCCAAGCGGCCGTTGGACAGCTCCGGGCCGGACCCGTTCTCCAACAACAGGGCCCGCGCCGGGGTCTCGATGCTGAGAAAGCCCAGCTCGAGGCCGCGCTTGCGGGCAGCGGCCGCACGGGCCGCCGGCTCCGAGCCCCCTTCGACCCAGGCCCGTTCCAGTTCCGACCGGTAGGCGCGGGAGGAGATTCCCTCGGGGGATTCCAGTTCCTCGACTGCGGGCGGCGAGGCGGACTCCTGGCCCACCGCCGGCAGCGGCAGCGCCCAAACCAGCGCAGCCAGGAGAACCCCGTAGAGCCGGCGACGGCCGCGTGTGGAAGTCACACCCATCCCCTCCGAACCCCCTCCGATCCGGTCTCCGTTATCGGCGGAAGGGGGGCGGGTCTGAACCCGTCCCAGGGCGATTCCAGCACGGCTCTGGGGGGTGACAGGCCCGGGGCGGCCGCCTATGCTCCGCCGCCTCCGATTGCCCACTGGGAGAAGTCCTTGGCCAACCACGCCTCTGCCAAGAAGCGAACGCGACAGTCCGAGAAGCGCCGCCTGCGCAACCGCAACGTGAAGAGCGCCGTGCGGAAGGTCGTGAAGCAGTTCCGGCAGGCGGCCGAGGCCGGGGCGGAGGACTCCCAGGAGCGACTGCGCGCGGCCGAGCGCGCGGTGCGCCGGGCCGCCAGCAAGGGGGTCATCCCCAAGCGGCGCGCCAGCCGCCAGGTATCGCGGCTGGCGAAGCAGCTCGCCCGCCAGTAGCCGTCCGGCTAGGCCGCCAGTCCCAGCACCAGACGCTCGAGCGTCAGCGACGGCTTCAGAGCGCTCTGACCCTTGAGCGCCAGGTCGGCCTGGTGGATCGCCTTCAAGCAGCGCACCAGCCGCGGCGCGGTGTAGCGGCGGGCCTGCCCCGAGAGCTTGCGCTGCACGAACGGGGGTCCAGGGACCTTTCCCCCACCCCGAAGTCGAGCCAACTTCCGGAAGTGCGCCGCCAGGGAGCCGAGGAGGAGCGGCGGTGCCGCGCCGCCGGCGAGCAGCCGGCCGAGGGTCGCCAGCGCGTCGCCCGCGCGCCCCTCGCCGATGGCGTCGGTGAGATCCCAGATGGGCGCCTCGGCCACGTCGCAGGAGGCCTCCTCCACGTGGTGGCGTTCGATCCGAACTCCGGGCCCGGCCAGCAGGGATGCCTTCGCGATCTCCTGGCGCAGGACCAAGAGCTTCGGCCCCACCCGCTCGGCCAGGAGCTCGGCGGCCCCGGGCTCCAGCTGAGCTCCCTGGCGCTCGGCTTCACTGCGAGCGAAGGCGGCGATCTGGCGCGCGTTGCGGGGCGCGCTGCAGTCGATGCTCACCGCGGGAGCGGCGAACGCCTTCACCCACTTGGTGCGGCGGTCCGGCTGCGCGGCGGTCACCACCAGCACCGTCTGTTCCTGGGCGACCAGCTCCTGCACCACCTCAGGGAGCGCCGCGCGCAGGCCCTCACGGCTGCGTTCGCGGTCGGGCTCTTCCAGAACCACCAGCCGCCGCGACGCCATGACCGGCAGTGCGCGCACCGAGTCCTTCAAGGCCGCACTCGAGGTCTTGTCGCCCGCCAAGCGGTCGGTGTTGAAGTCCGCGGTGCCCGGCGCCACGACCGTTTCGCGCAGCAGGGCGAGCGCGTCGTCGCGCAGGAGCAGCTCGTCGCCGGCCAGGAGATAGGCGGGCCGGACCGTGCCCGCCCGAAGCTCGGCAGCCAGCTCGTCGAGATTCATCGCAGCTCGCCTCCGTAGAGGGCGTCGTGGACCCGCCCCGCCAGCTGGGAAGACAGCTTGCGCAGCACCTCCCGCCGGTTCTTGCGTCCCGCCTCCAGATCGGCGCTGGCCAGGACCAGCTCCGAGTCCTGCAGCATGTCGGAGTCCAGCGCAATGCGGCGACCGTCGCGGTGCAGCAGCGACAGCTCGAGCTGCATCGTCACGCGGTGCTCCAACGCGAGCACGACCGACGAGAAGCTCTCCGCGCGCACCTCGAGATCCGCGACGCGCCCCGACAGCACCCAGTCGGCGCTGGTGGGGGTCTCGACGACGTCCAACGAGCCGCGGCGCAGGAACTCGCGGCGCAGGGCGTCGGTGACCAGAAGCTCGAGCCCGGGCTCGTTCGAGTCGTTTTCGAGGGTTACGATGGCGAGGGCCGCGTCGCGCGACAAGCCGAGCGACGGCTCGGCCAAGCGATAGGAGCAGGCGGTCAGACCGAGGACGGCCGTGAAGAGGAGGACGGCGTCCGCTCGCGGCAGGCTCGACCAGGGCCCCCGCGAAAGCGGTGCGGAGAGCGACCGAGATCGCGTTCGAAATGCGGTGCCGCAGCCCATCCGTCGCACGCCGTATGGATACCACACGCGCGGCCGTGCGCGCCTTCCGGGCCTCGCTGCCGGGGCTTTGCGGGAAGGGGGCTACGTCAGCCGGAAACGCGCGACGCCCGAGCGCAGAGTCTCGGCCTCGCCGGACAGGTCGGACGTCACCTCGGCCAGCTGGTCCGCCGAACGCTGGTAGGTCCGCGTTCGCGAGGAGACCTCTTCCAGGAAGCCCGTCACCTCTTGCGAAGAGGCCGTCTGCTGCTGCAGCGCCGTATTGATGGACTCGACCGCGTCGCGGACTCCCTCGATGCTCTCGCGGATGCGTGCGGAACCCCGGGCCTGTTCTTCCGTCGTTCCGCGGAGCTGCTGGGCCACCTCCTGCATGGCCACGGCCGAGCGATAGACGACCTCGTTGCCTCGGTCCTGCTCCTGCGTCGCTCTTCGAATCTCGTCCACGCCCTGGTTCGTGCGATCCATCAGACTGACCACGTGGCCGGCGGCCCGCGTCTGCTCGCGAACGGCGTGCACGATCTGCGCGATCCGGTCGCCGCTCTCCCGGGCCGACCCGGTGATCTCGTCGAGGGCGAGGCCCGCTTCCGTCGAGAGCGAGACGCCGGCGGCCACGCTGTCGACGCCGCGCGCCATGGCCGAGATCGCGTTGGCGCTCTCGCTCTGCACCGAACGGATCAGGTCGCCGATCTCCTTCGTGCTGGAGAGCACGCGGTCCGCCAGCTCCTTGATCTCGTCCGCCACCACCGAGAACGCACGTCCCTGGTCCCCCGCCTGCGCGGCGATGATGGCCGCGTTCAGGGCCAGAAGGTTGGTCTCGTCGGCCACGTCGTCGATCACGTCGAGAATGGCGCCGATCTCCCGCGTACGGGCGCCGAGGCCCTCGATCACCTGCTGCGCGGTCTCCGTCGCCTCGCGAATCGTCTCCATGCCCTCGATGGTCTGGCCCACCTTGGCGCGGCCCTGTTCGGCGGTCTCGACGACCCGCGTCGACAGACCCGCCGTTTGCTCAGCCGCCGAGTCCACCTCGCGCATGGCGCTCGCCATCTCTTCCATGCTGGCCGACGTGTCCGAGGCGGCCTGCGACAACCCCTCCGTCGTGGTACCGATCTGCTTCACGCTTCGGATCATCTGCTCGATCGAACTCGAGGTCTCTTCCACCTTGCCGCTCAGCACGCCGGCGGTGTCGCGCAGTTCCTCGCCGGCGGCCCCCATCTCAAGGATCGAGCTGCTGGCCTCCTCGACCAGGAGATTGAGCGACTGCGCCGACTCCGCGATGCCCGAGACCTGGGACGCCACCGTCTCCATGGACTCCGCCGCCTGCGACACGCCCTGCCCCTGGTCGTGCGCTCCGCCCGTGACCGACGAGGCGACGTCCGCGATCAGAGCCGTGCGTCCTTCGACGCCGTCCGCCGCACCGCCGACCTGCGCCACCGTCTCCCGCAGGCTGCCGGCCATGCGCTCGAAAGAACGCGCCAGCGCACCGAGCTCGTCTTCGGACTCGAAGATCTGAATGCGCCGGAGATCTCCGCTGGCGACCCGCTCGACGGCGTCGCGCAGCTGGCGCGTCCCGCGCCCCAGGTCGCGGGCCAGGACTGCCGCCAAGCCTCCGGCCAAGACCACGGCACCCAGCAGGACCCCGATGAAGATCATCAGGCTGCCGGCCGTGTAGTCCCGGACTTCGTCCCAGGGAACGAACGCGACCGCCACGGCGCTCTTCTCGGGCAGATGTCTCCAGGCGAAGACGTGGGAGGAGTGCACCTCCGTGCTGACTCCGTTGTTCTGGCCTTCGAGTTGCCCCCCCGCGTACGCGAACTCTCGCCTCATCATGGGCGTGGGCGACCCGGCCAGCACCTCGCCCGTGGTCGCGTCGAAGATGGCGATCTCGCGGGCGATGCCGAGGCCCTGCGCGCGTTGCTGCAGCTCCTTCAGGCTCTCGTCGTCCCCGCGCAAGAGCTCCCCGTGCGACGCTTCGAGGAAGCGGCGCTGGACGTCGGCCAGCTTGGCCTCGAGCGGCGCGCTGGCGCGCGACGCGGACAAGAACAGGGCGAACACCACCAACAACAGGGTCACGCCAGCCACCGAGAAGACGAACTTCTCGCGCATCCGGACGGGTTCCACCAGACCGCCGCGTTCGACCGGATCCGAGATCCGTTCGGCCAGCTCGCGGACCCAGTCCCGGAACTGCTCCTTGGCCAGGAAGAAGTTGAAGACCGAAGCCACGTAGCCGCCGGTGGTGGTGGCCAGCGTCATGATCGTGAAGAAGTACCAGCTGAACGACTCGAACCAGAACTTGAGCACGGCGCCCAGGATCAAACCGCCGACCGACCACCAGAAGAGGCCCGAGAAGAACAGGATGGCGGGCATCCGGGACAAGCGCCGAAACGCCTCTCGAATCAGCTCCGGAGGCGCCTCGCCCTCCTGCTCTTCGTGAGCCAGAAACGCGAGGATGGGAGCGTTCATGGAGCGCTGGTGCAGGTTCGAGAGCACGAACACGATCGGAAACAGCACGGCCAGCGTGATCCAGAACGCATGCCAGTGCTCGGGAGCCATTTGCAGCAGGCTCCAGAGGTACAGTGAGATCAGCCCGATCGCCACCCAGGCGATGCCGAGCGTGCCGCCAATCGTCTTCCTGTGAAACTCTCCGCTGGTCATCTACAACCTCGAACCGCTTCCCGCCGGTTCGCTCAATCGATTTTCAGGAGGCTCTTGGCCACCGAGAGGACTTTGTTGGCCTGAATCGGCTTGGTCAGGTACTCGTTCGCCCCGAGCGAGAGGGCCCGCTCGCGGTCCTCCTTCGCCCCTTCCGTCGTGATCACCACGATCGGCATGTCCTTGATGTTCTCTTCGCCGCGGATCAAGCTGATGAGCTTCAAGCCGTCCATGACGGGCATGTTGATGTCGACCAACGCGAGGTCGAAGTGGTCACTCGTCACCTTTCTCAGCCCGTCCATGCCGTCCTGGGCTTCGACGATGTCGATGCCCTTCATCCGCTTCAGAGCGAAGACGAGTAGCTGCCGCATCGTCGGGCTGTCTTCCACGATCAGTATTCGATGATTCGCCATGACCAATCCTCACATGACTCCGGGGCCTCACCACACCCCGGCAATTCTCGGACTCACTTCGTGAGCAAGTCGATAAACCCCTGAATCGTATTCAGCTTGCGCTCGGACTGGGAGTACAGCCGCGAAGCGAAGATTGCGGTCGCCGCGTGTCCAGCCAGCAGCGTGAAGAGCTCATGGTCGAGCGGGGAGAACCCGTCCTTCTGCTGCAGCAGGCTCTGGATGACGATCGCGCCCATGGGCCGATCCTGAACACGAAGCGGGATGCAGACCACCGGATCGCCTCCGTCCACGAAGGGCTTGGCCGGCGACCCTCCCTCCGCGCACGCCGTCTCGCCCGTCTGGACCGACTTGCCAACGACGCCCTGCCCCAACCCCACGCGCGGGAACGCCGAGGGCCGTTCGCCCTCCGCGGCGACCGGCTCCAACACGTCGGTCTTGTCGTCGTGGACGTAGACGCAGAACACCTCGGCGCCGATCAGGTTGATCACGATCTCCACGATCACCTTCAGCACCTCGGACGGGTCGAGGGTCGAGTGCAGCTGGTAGCTCGCCACGTACAGGTTGGCGAGGTTGTTGTTCTCCTCCTCGATCTCCAGGTAGCGCTCCGCGAACTGCTGATTCTCCTGCTCGACGGACTTCAGGCGTTCGATGATGCTCTTGTTCTCGTGCTCCAGTTGAGAGATGCGATCGACCAGCTCCAAGCGCAGCTGCTCCCAGTCGTGTGGATTCTGAGCGGCCATGTGGGTCCGGGTCTCCAGCTCGTTGACCCGGTGGCGCAGGCGCTCGTTCTCCGAAAGGAGCTTGCGCGTAAAGTCGGCGCCTCGCTTGAAGATCGCGAGAACGGCTTCACCGCTGTTGCTTTTTGTCTCGTCGCTCATCCCCGTCCCCTTCGCGCGGGAGCCTGAGCCTCACCCCGCGTGAACCCCATCTGGATGGCCGTGGCCACCTGATTGAGGGGCAGTACCCGGTCGACGGCCCCGGTTCGAATGGCCTGATTCGGCATCCCGAATATCACCGCCGTCTCCTCCGACTCCGCTATGATGCTGCCGCCGCATTCCTTCACCGTAGTCACCCCTCGCCGCCCATCGTCCCCCATGCCGGTGAGCACGACGGCCAGAAGATCCGCACCGAAGTGCTTGGCCGCCGACTCGAAGAGCCGATCGACGGACGGCGTGTACTTGTCACCCACCGCCCCCTTCACGACCCGCGTGACGATGCGGCCGCGAACCGTCTCCAACTCCAAATGGCGACCGCCCGGCGCGATCAGCACGCTTCCGCGCCGCGGTTCCTCGCCGGCCTGGGCCTCCCGCGCCTTGAGCGGTGTCAGCCGATCCAGGCGCTCGGCGAACCCGCGCGTGAAGCCCGCCGGCATGTGCTGGGCCACCAGGAACGCACACGGCGGAGGCTCCGCGAATGCACCGAAGATCTGCATCAGGGCCGCGGGACCCCCCGTGGAAGATCCGATCACGACGACGGGCGGGATGGCGCTGACCGGTCGTGGGCGGGCCGTGAGAACCGTCGGGGCCTGACTGATCCGCTCTTGGACCTTGTCGATGCGCAGTTCGCGGATCGCGTGGACCTTGCGGATCAGTTCCTGGTGGATCGTCTCGAGCTCCGGCGTCGCGCGCGGCGTGGGCTTCGCGATGAAGTCCACCGCACCGAGGTCCAGGGCCTTGAAGACGTCCTCCTCGCCGGTTCTGCCGCTGATCACCATGACGGGGGTGGGTCGCTTGGCCATGACCAGACGCAAGAAGGTGAAGCCGTCCATCCGCGGCATCTCGAGATCGAGCGTGATCAGGTCGGGCTCGAGCTCGAAGGTCTTGCGCAGGGCCTCCTCGCCGTCGCGCGCCACGCCCACCACCTCGACGAGCGGAGACGTCTGCAGCATGCGCGTGATCGTCTGCCGGCTGAACGCCGAATCGTCGATCACGAGTACGCGAATCAGCTCCCGCGCGCTCATCGGCGGCCTCCCGTGTCTTCGGCCTTCGCGATCGCCTCCTCGACGATCCGGTGCCAGGGGTCGGGCCGGCTCTGCCCCGCGCCGGGCTTGCCGTACACGAGATCGCTTCGCAGGTGCCGAAGCTCGAACGCACTGGAGAGATTGATCAGCGACTCGGAGTGACCGAGCAGCAGGTAGCCGCCGGGCCGCAGCTTGTCGTAGAAGGTCTGGATGACCTCGCGCTTCGTGTCCTGATCGAAGTAGATGATCACGTTGCGACAGAGGATCACGTCCATGGTGCCGAGCAGAGCGATCTTCGCCCGATCGAGCAGATTCAAGTGGATGAAGTCGACGTGCTTCTTGACGTCGTCGGAGATGCGCCAGAGGCCGTCCTTCTCGGAGAAGTACTTGTCGCGGAGCTGAGGCTCCGTCTCGCGAAACGACGCTTCCCGGTAGAGCCCGCGCCGCGCCCGGGTCAGCACCGACGGCGCGATGTCGGACGCGTAGACGCGCAGGTCGCGGCCCGGCACGAGCCCGGCCTCGAGCGCCATCATCACGACCGTGTACGGCTCCTCGCCACTCGAACAGCCGGCCGACCACACGCTCACCGGCCCCGGCTGCTTGTTGGCTTTCCGGATCTCCAGCATCTCGGGCATGATCTCCTCGAACAAAGCCTGCAGCTG
>JAKSBN010000489.1 GCA_022361175.1 Pseudomonadota bacterium
CCCAGGAGCGCCGTCCGGGCGCACGCTTGTCGCACCTGGCGTGCAAGAGAAGTGGGCTTAGCCCGACGCATCCGAACCGCGGGAACCCCAACGCCGCCCATCGCGTCCCTCCCCAGCTCTCACCCGACGGGCGCAGCCTATCACGAGCGGGTCGGGGGCCGACCAGAATCAGTGACCGCGGGATGTATGGGAGCCCCCCGAGCACCAGCGCACGCACGGAAGTGTCGATGCGGCGAAGCCCACGCTACGGGACCGCGAAGTTCGTGACGACGCTTACGAGTGTCACCCACGATCCCCACCGTCAGCTCTGGGACGGGGGCGGACGTTGCGAGACGACGGCCCTGGAGAAGCGGGGTGCGAGAACGCGGGTGGTAGCGGAGGGCGGACTTGAACCGCCGACCTACGGCTTATGAAGCCGCCGCTCTAACCGACTGAGCTACTCCGCCAGAACCCGATCGCACGCGGCCGGGAGGCCGCGAAAGGAGGCGCAGTCTAGCGCACGCCCTCGGCCCCGGTAGCGGCCTGCAGGCCGGGCGGCTCGCCGACCAGCGCCGCCGTCTCCGGCTCGTCCGAGAGGGCGCCGCTGCGCCGCAGCGCCTCTTCGAGCGCCTCCACACGCCGGCGCAGATCGGCCACGGCGGGATCGCCGCCGGGCGCCACGCCGGGCCCGCCGGCCACCGGGCCCAACGCCCGGCCGCCCCGGGCCATGAAGCGCTCGACCTTCCCCACCAGCTGGTCGATGTTGGGGATCACCTCGCCGATGTTGCCCGAGTGCACGTAGATCTCGCGCAGCGGCACCTCTTCGGAGCCGGGCGCCGTCGACGCGCACTGCATGTCGAGGCTGGCCCCCGTGCCGAAGCGCGTGAACGAACCGAACAGCACGTAATCGGCCCCGACCTCTCGCCCCACCCGGATGGCGGGCCGGAGCCGGACGGTGGCCTTGGAGGCGTCTTCCACCGGCACCGTGACGATGCCCCCCACGCGCTCGAGCCGGGCCGTCATCATGTCCACGAGCCCGCCGCGCAGGTACTGCGGGTCTTCCGCGCTGTGGACGACGATGGGCAGCACCGCCACACGCACCGTCTCGGCGGAGGCCTCGTGGCGGGCGGCCGTCGTCAAGACCAGCGCCGCCAGCAGCACCGTAAGCGCGCGCAGCTTCAACTTCGTGATCTCCTGGGGGTGGATCGGGCCGGACGAGCGATCCGTCCCTGCCAGCGGAGTGTTGGGCATCCCCCCAAGCGCGTCAAGCAGCGTGGCTCCCCAGGGGCGCCGCCCGCAGCGGCTCGCGCGGCTTCTGCGGCAGCCGCACCCGGAAGTGCGCCCCTTCGCCGCGCGCGCTCTGCACCTCGATCAAGCCGTCGTGATCGGACACGATGCGGTGGCAGATCATGAGCCCCAGGCCCGTGCCTTGATCGGGCCCCTTGGTGGTGAAGAAGGGGTCGAAGATCCGCTCCAGGTGCTCTTCGGCGATGCCCGGCCCGTCGTCTTCCACCTCGATCACGGCGTACGGCTCGTCGCCGCTCGCGTCCGTGTGCACCCGCAGCCACACCGTGCCACCGTGGGGCACGGCGTGCAGCGCGTTCATCACCAGGTTCAGCACCACCTGGTGCAGGTGATCGCGCACGGCCATGACCTCGCAGGGCTCGTCGCACTCGTCGATGTCGAGGGTGACCCCGCTTCGCTCGACCGTCGGGCGCAGCAGCGCGGCCACCTCACGGCCCAGGGCGCCCAGATCCACCGACTCGCGCTCGGCCTTCTCGTCGCTGCCGCGTCCCAGCCCCGACATCGTGGCCACCAAGCCCCGAATCCGGTCGAGCTCGCGACACGCCAGCTCGTAGTAGTCCGTCCAGAAGTCGTCGTCGCACTCGTCTCGTTTGCTGGGGGCCAGGCTGAGAAAGGTATGGATGGACACCAGCGGGTTGTTGATCTCGTGCGCCAACCCGGCCGCCAGCGTGCCGAGCGTGCCCAGGCGATCGGCGCGCTCGACCTGGCGCCGCGTGCGCCGCAGGTCTTGCACCAGGCGGGCGTTCTCGACGGCCGTCGCCGATTGGGTGGCCAGGCCTTCGAGGAGCGTGAGGTCTTCCGTCTCGAAGTGGCGGCCGCCGCTGCGGTTGTCCACCGCCAGCAGCCCCTGCAGGCCCCGCTGTCCCATGAGCGGCACCACCAGCAGGGTCTCTGCCGAGACCTCCGTGATCCAGCGGCGGATGGGCTCTTCGAACGAGCCGAGCTTCTCGACCGCGAAGCGCTGCAGCTCGCCGTCGGCCATCTGCGCCAAGAAGCGCGGCGCCGTCGACATGTCGATCCGGATCCCCTTCAGCCGCTCGGACACCGGGCTGCGCTGGGGCAGGTTCTGTTCCCAGTGGAAGCCGCGGAACGTCTCGTCGTAGAGCAGCAGCGAGACGCCGTCGTACTCGAGATCGGAGAAGACCGTGGTGGCCAGGATCTCCATCAGGCGCGAGAGATTGAGTTCGGCGTTGAGCGAGCGCGACACCCGGTTCAGCAGTGAGAGCTCGGCCACCAGGCTGTCGCGTTCGCGGTCGATCTCGTAGATCTCGATGGCATCGCGAAGCGCCTGCCGCAAGCCCCGGGGCTCCCACGGCTTGGGGATGTAGCGATAGATGGCGCCTTCGTTGATGGCGCCCGACAGCGTCTCCGCATCGCCGTAGGCGGTGATCAAGAGCCGCATCGTCTTCGGATCGAGCTCGGCCGCGCGGGACAGGACCTCGACCCCCGTCATGCCCGGCATGCGGTGGTCCGACAGCACGACGGCCACCGGGTTCTCGTTGAGGATGCGCAGCCCCTCTTCCCCACTGGAAGCCGTCAGGATGCTGAACTCTCGTCGGAACGCGAGTTCGAAAATCCGGAGATTCTCTACTTCGTCGTCGACATACAGGATCGGAAACTCGCGCAGATCGGCGAGCAGCTTCGGCCTAGGCCGCATCCGCGTCCCCGGCCGCCAGCTCGAGCGGCAGACGCACGCTGACGCGCGTGCCCTCGCCCAGCTTCGAATGCACGTCGAGCCGCCCGCCGTGCTCGTCCACGATGCGGCGGCTGATGGCCAAGCCCAGGCCCGTGCCTTTCCCCGCTTCCTTCGTGGTGAAGAACGGCTCGAAGAGCCGCTTGCGAGTCTCGGCGTCCATGCCCGGGCCGTCGTCGACAACCCCGATTTCCACCCATCCGCCTTCTGCGGAGCTCTGCAACGTGATCACACCGCCCCGCTCCGCCATCGCTTCGGCCGCATTCTTCAGGATGTTGAGGAAAACCTGATTCAGAGCCCCGGGATCGCCCTGGACCAGCGGCAAGGCGGGTGGCATTTCGTCGACGACCCGGACTTGCGCGTCCGTGAGCGTGTGTTGCAGCAGGTGCAACGTGGATTGGATGCCCCGTTGGAGATCCACGCCCACCCGGGCCCCGCGCCCCGGCGCCGCGAAGTCGCGCAGCTCCCCCACCAAGCGGTGCGTGCGCTCGAGCCCTTCCGTGACGATGCCCGCCAACTCGTCGAGGGTGGCCCCCAGCTCGCCGAGGCCCACCTCGCCCTGAAGCCGGCCCAGCGCGGCCAGCTGCGCCTCGCGCTTCTGGGGATTCTCTAGCTCGAGCTCGGCCACGCACTGGGCCACTTCCCGCACTTCCGCCACCGACGACCGCAGCGTGCGCACGGCGTTCAGCGCGAAGTTGACGGGGTTGTTCACCTCGTGCGCCACACCCGCCGCCAGCTCGCCCACGGCCCCCAGGCGCTCGGCCTGAATCAGCTGCACCTCGGCCTGCTTCAGCTCGGCCATGGCTTGCTCGAGCTCGCGGTTGCGTTCGACGGCTTCGATCTGCAGCCGCCGCAGCTTCACCAGCGAACGCACCCGAGCCAACAGCTCGCGCGGGTGGAAGGGCTTCGAGACGTAGTCGTCGGCCCCGAGCTCCAAGCCCTCGATCTTCATCTCGCGCTCGGCCTTCGACGTCACCAACACCACCGGCACGCCGCGCAGCTGCGAATCGTGCTTGATGGCCCGGCAGAGCTCGGTACCCGACATCTCGGGCATCATCACATCGGTGAGGATGAGATCCGGCGCCTCGGCCCGTGCGGCCTGCAACCCCTCGCGCCCGTTGCGCGCCGTTCGCACCCGAAACTCGCGCCCCACCACGAACGCCAACAGCTCGCGCATGTCCGGGTTGTCTTCCACCACCAGAACCTCGGGCTGATCCAGCGCCCCGGCTTCCCCGGCCGCCCCGCCGTGCTGGCTGCGGTCCTCCCACCGGCGCACGTTGCGCTCGATGTCGTCGAAGGTGCCCTCGGCCATCATCGACTGCTCGATCTCCGAGCGCAGCGCCTCGAAAGAGCGGCCCAGCGTCAGCTCGCGCCCGTCGCTCTGCACCACCAGCTCTTCCTCGAGGGCGTCCGGCTCGCCCGCGGGCAGGGTGAAGTGGAAGGTCGCCCCCTGCCCCACCCCGGCACTCTCCGCCCAGACCCGGCCGCCGTGCAGATGCACCAGCTCTTGCACCAGCGAGAGCCCAATGCCCGTGCCTTCGTGATCGCGCGTGGCCGACGTATCCACCTGCGCAAAGCGATCGAAGATCCGGCCGATCTGATCGGGCGGAATGCCCACGCCGCTGTCCACCACGCGCACGTGCACCCCATCCCCGTCGGACTCGGCCTCGAGGCGGATCTCTCCCCCCTCCGGCGTGAACTTCAGCGAGTTGCCCACCAGGTTGACCAGCACCTTCTCGATCGAATCCGTGTCCGCGTAGACGACGGGCGGCGAATCCGCGACCAGCGCCTCCAGGCGAATCGACTTGCGTTCGGCCATGGGCCGCGCGCCATCCACGACCTCGGCCAGCAGCTGCTCTACCCGCATCTCCCGCCGTTGAACACGCGCCTCGCCGCTCTCGACCTTCGAGAGATCCAGCAGGTTGTTGATCAACTTGAGCAGCCTCAGACCATTCACATGCATGGTCTGGGTCGCCTTCTCGACGGGCCCCGTCAGGGCGCCGAAGTCGCCCAGGCGCATCGCCTCGATCGGAGCCAGCATCAAGGTGAGGGGGGTTCGCAGCTCGTGATGGACATTGGCCGTGAAGCGCGACTTCGTCCGATCCAGCTCCGCCAACTCGTCCCGGGCCCGCTCGAGCTCGCGTCGTTGCTTGAAGTCTGTAAAGCGCAGCGAGTCTAGAACCGAGGTACTGACGATACACTCGACAACTGCGGCTCCATTGAAGAACAGAATCGCGATCGCCTCGCTTCCGAATTGTTCTCCCGTCCATAGCGGAAGCGACGCGAAGCAGACAAAGAGCACCGTGGCCAAGACACTGGCCTCGCGTGCAGTCATGGGCAGCAGAACAGGCATCCCCAAGAACAGCAGCATTAGGCCGGGCGCGTAGCTGCTCGTCAAGCCGCCAGCAACCCCAATTACAGCAACAAGACCCAGCCCGGTGGCCGCGACTCCTGCGCGAACTACTTGTTCGACCCATTGCCCCCTCAGGAGTGCGTAGACTCCCAAGAGCGTCATATTCATCATCGCCCGCAACAGGAGCAGGGGCCCGAGCACCTCCCTCTGCGCGAACCAGTCGGCTGCCACAAAAGCTGTATTCAGACCAATGACGATCAGGGCACCTTGGCGACCTGCTTTCGCGAGCCGGTGCACGACCAGCTCGCTCCTATACTCGCGGTACAGGTCCGCCCTGATGCTCCGCTCACCCATCCTACGATACGATCGTCCGCCCTGCCTCCTACCTTAAGTCCTCCGCCGGCGCCCCAGAAGGGCGGGCAGGAGCATCAGATCCGCACAGAGACAAAGCACTACGAGCACGGCCGTTACGATTCCGAGGTTGCGAATCAACGAGAACCCGGACAGCCCCAGTGTGAGAAACCCGCAGAACAGCGTCGCCGTAGTCCAGACCAACGGCCGCCACACCCTCTCGTACGCGCGGACTACCGCGACCGCATGGCCCGCACCTCGACCCGACTCCGACTTGTACGCCAAAGCGAAGTGAATCGTGTCATCGACTGCGATCCCGAGAGCAACCGACCCAATGCAAGCAGTTGCCGCATCGAGAGGAATACCTGAGTACCCCATCGCCCCGAGAGCAACTACAACTGGCGCGACATTCACCGCTCCAGCGAGTATCGCCAAGCGAACATCCCGAAGCACCATGAGGAGAATCACACCAATCGCCGCAACCGCAAGCCCGATGCCCCTTACCTCTCCATAGGCGATCTCGTTTTCTGCCCTTGCGAATTCGTGCATCACGCCGGTCACGTACACATCGGCTTTCGCGGTGCCGTCCTCGGACCACCACCGACGCACCTCGTGCGTGAGGCCGCTAATCTGCTCGGACTCATTGTCATCCAGGCGCACGACCCCGTTCGCCATGGTCCTTGCGTCGTTCAGCACCGAGGCGAGGCGCTCCTCTCCTTCGAGCAAGAGAAGTAGCTGTTCGATCTCGTTCTCTGTGTCGGGCACACTTGAACTCTCTCCGAATCCGGCCGAACGCAGACGCTTAACAGCGTCAACGTACGACAGCACCTTCCCGACCTCTGGCTTCTCCCTCAGGTACTCAGAGAGTGAGTCGATCGCTGTGGCAACATCAACCTCCGTCACCCTTGACTCACCAGTCGCCCCAACAACTACATTGATGGGCGTAATTCCTGAGAGCCTGGCGCGGATTCGATCATAGTCAGACCGAACTGCGGACTGTGCAGGAAACCATTGGATGATGTCCGTCGATACCCTCAACTGAAATACACCTGGAATACAAACCACTACCAAGATGAGCCAACCCCCAATGACGACTTGCCGCCGCCGCAGAACTGCCGTCGCGACCTCACGAAAGGCCACCGACTCCGAACCCGAGGGTTTTCTACTTTCGTTCATCAACAGCAAGGCAGGGCCTACCGCCAGAACTGCCGCTGTCACTGCGACGACGCCTAGAGCCCCGAAAGTCGCGAGCTCACGAATGGCATTAATGCCTACTGTCGCCATTGCAAGAAAACCGAAGGCCGAGGTTAGACCCGATAGCGCGACCGCTCTCGACACGCGCACGATCGCTTCGAGTCGAGCAGCTTCACACGATTGACCAGCCTCGCTGTGCACACCCGCTGCAGCGGCTACAAGGTGCATCGCATACGCGCACCCTACTGCGAGCAAGATCGACGGCAAGAACATCGTCGAGAGCGAGAGCGGCACTTCAAGCAAAGCCATCAC
>JAKSBN010000288.1 GCA_022361175.1 Pseudomonadota bacterium
CTGGAGGCCACGCGGCGCCTGGACGAAGCCGGGAGCTAGTCCGCGATCCGACTTGGTTTTTGAGCTCGTTCGTCGCGGGGGCGGCGAGGGATGGCTGCGGCGAATGGCTCGCCGTGGGCAGGGGGGGCTCGTTTGGGAGGCTTCTGCTCAGGGGTAGGCTTTGCTTCGAGCGAGGCTCGGGTGGGGGGCTGCGCTTTATTTCGCCGCAGCCATCCCTCGCCGCCCCCGCTTGCGCGGTGCAGGAACGTCGGATCGGGGCTTGGGGGGAAGAAGTGATCTCGCTCGGCCGCTTGGGGTTGGACGAGGGCTTTGTGACGAGCGGGGCTGACTAAGACTCGGGGAGGGAGGGGAATTCGCTGGAGAGGTGGCGGCGGACGGCGGCGTCGACGCCGTCGGTGTCGAGGCCGAGAACGGCTTGCAGGGCCTCGTCGTCGGACTTGCCTTCTCCCAGCAGCGCCAACAGGCGGGCGCGGCCGGCCCGGTCGGTGCGGCCGTGGATCCACTCCACGGCCACCAGGGACTCCAGATAGGCGGCGCGCGCGTCGGCGTTGCCGAGGCCCGAGAAGCTGGGCGCCAAGCGGCGCAGCGGGATCCATTCGCCCGCTCGGATGCGGTCGTGCAGCGAGACCCGCTCCGACAGGTTGGTGAGCGCGGCCCCCGGCTGGGCGCCGTCGGCGCGCTCGATCCACTCGGCCAAGCCCTCGTTCAGCCAGAACGGCCGGTCGCCTCCCGTGTGCTCGCGGAAGACGGCGTGCGTGTACTCGTGGAAGAGCAGCGACCGCAGCTCACCGGTGGGATGCGCCGGCGACGAGACGTGGATGCGCCCGTCGAAGAATCCGATGGTCTGGAAGCTGAAGCGGTGGCTGTGGGCCCGCACGTAGGCGGCCTTGCCGTAGAAGACGACGCCCATCGGCTCCTCGGGGGCGACGCCGACGCGGCTCGAGACGAACTCCCGGGCCTGTTCCAGGTCGCCCAGGACGGCCGGCGCGTAGTCCTTTCGGACCCGGCCGAGATCGGCGTCCAGCTGGACCCGGAAGTGGGAGCTGTTGTGGTCCACCAGCTCGAGCGGCCCCTCGAGCGCCGTCGCATCGGCCAGCCGGCGCTCGTCAGCCAACGCCGCCAGACGCTTCTCGGCCAGCGCCCGCCAGGAGGCGTGCCCTTCGCCGGCGTGGGCCAGGAAGGC
>JAKSBN010000244.1 GCA_022361175.1 Pseudomonadota bacterium
CGGCGCGCGCGCGCATCAGCTCGCGCTTCTCCGCGCGCTCCTGCGCGAGCGCGGGCGCCGCGAGGGCC
Source organism: Pseudomonadota bacterium (assembly GCA_022361175.1). Lineage (GTDB taxonomy): Bacteria > Myxococcota_A > UBA9160 > UBA9160 > UBA4427 > JAKSBN01. The sequence goes on from JAKSBN010000244.1 coordinate 69, forward strand.
TGCTCCACCAGCGACTGCGAGAGCTGCGACGCGTTGGAGATGCCGCTGCGGATGGCGCCGCGCGTCTTGGCGTCGAGCACCGCGGCCACCTCGTCGGCGGTGTCCGGCCGGCCCGGGCCGAAGGTGAGGAAGCCGCAGCGCAGGCCCCAGACGAAGAGCTCCTTGGTGGCGCCGTCGAGCTTCACGGCCAGCAGGTTCGGGTGCAGGTTCGTGAGCGGACCGAAGAGGCTCTCGGTGAGCGACGGCCCGCCCAGGTGGTAGAAGAGGCCGAAGTAGGCGTCGTCGACCACGACGACCAGTTTGGTGCCGCGCTCGGCCTGGGCCACCAGGGCGTCGACGATGGCCCGGCCCTCCGCCTCCGTCGGCATGTAGCCGGTCGGGTTGTTCGGGAAGTTCAGCAGCACGATCAGCTTGTCGCGCTCGCGCCCCTCGCGCTCGAGCGCCTCCGCCAACCCCTCGGTGTTGAACCCCGTACCGCGATAGAAGGGATAGGTCACGACCTGGCCGCCCAAGCGAACTTCGTAGGTCAGCCGGTAGTTGCCCCACAGCTTGTCGGGGAGCAGGATCGCGTCGCCCGGATCCACGAACAGGTCGCCCACCAGGGACAGCCCGTGGGTGATGGCGCTCGTCACGATCGGCAGGCCGAAGGACTTGCCGCGCAGCGCCGGGTTTTCGGCCAACTGCTTCTCGCGCCAGCGCTCCCGCAGCCCGGGGCGCCCGGCCTGGGGCGCGTAGGGATAGGCGTCGCTCGGATCCACGTCTCCCAGGTGACGCTGGATCGAGGCCAGGTGCATGGGCCCGCCGCCCTCGGTCGCGATCCCGATCGTGGCGTTGAAGCGCGTGCCCTTCTCCTTGGCCTCGGCGCTCTGCGAGATGATGCCCTTGGGAAAGTAGAGCCGCCGACCCAGCCCGGAGAGCACGTCCAGGACGCTCGGGGCGGCTTCCGCGAGCCGCTCGTTGAGGGCACTCGCCAGGGGGTTCAGCGCTGAATCTCGTCCGGGGGCCATGGCTTGGCTGCCTTCCTTGCGCGCGTCCGCGCGCGCTTGCCGCGGGCCCACCGGGTGGGTCTCCGCGGGCTTTGATGCTGTGCAACGAGCCGCTCTAGCGGGTCTGCGTCGGCGCTCGGCGGGGCGCTGGCGGCCGGCAGCGACGCGCCCGCAAAGCTACAGCCGTTTGTGGAGCACGTCCATCAGGGCGCCGAAACCGAGCCCGCGCCAGAAGGCCTGCCCCAGCTCGTTCTCCACGGCCACTCGCACCTCGATCCGGGCGACGGAGTGGGCGCGCACCCACGCGAACGCCGCCTCGGCCAAGCGGCGGCCGACCCCGCCGCGGCGCGCGTCCGGGCGCACCCACACGTCGGTGATCTCGGCCCGAAGCTCCTCCTCCTGGATGGGAGGCGCGCGGTCGATGCGTGCGATGCAGAAGCCCAGCAGATCGCCGCCGCGGTCGCAGACGAAGATCTGGTGCGCCGGATCCCGGAGCTGCGCGCGCAGCAGCTCTCGCACCGCGTCGATGGCCCCCGGCCGCAGTCGGTAGAGGGGATCGAACGAAGCGTGGTGACCGGAGAGGGCGCACCACAGCTCGGCGATGCGGTCGAGCTCGCGCGGCAGGGCGGGGCGGGTCTCGCCGGGCTCGCTCACGACGCGGTGTCGGACGGGACGGCCCCTCCGTACGACTGCCCCGCTTCGGGAACGGCGCCGGCCTCCGTGGGGCCTTCGAAGCGGATCTTCACCGATTCGGGGCGGCGCGGGCGCGCCAGGCGCCAGACGCTGAAGTGCAGCTTGGGTCGGTCGACCTGGCCCGAGCTTCCGCTCAAGGCGAGCACGTCGCCGGCAGTCACGGTCTGGCCCATGCCAACCTGTACGCTCTTCTGCTTCAGGTGGCCGTAGACGCCGAACGTCCCGTCGTCGTGCAGGACCAGCACCCGGTTCTCGCGCGCTCGCAGCGCCTTGTCGTCGGCGCCGGCCGGGTAGTCCTCGACGACCCGTACGACCCGACCGGCCCGCGCGGCGCGCACGGCCGTTCCCTCGGGCAGGGCGAAGTCGAACGAGTAGCGCTGCCAACCCCGGTGCTCGGCCGAATCGCCGGGGCCGGCGATCAGCTCGCGCGGCGTGTCGGATGCGAACGGCCACAGATAGCGCGCGCTGTCGTCGTGGTCGGCGCCGGGAGTCGCGAAGTCGTAGTAGTCGTCGACGGCCCGCTCGTAGAGCGCCTCGCCTTCGCCGCCCAAGTCGGTGATGGCCGGGTTCCGCTCGCGAGAGGCCCGCGCGGCCCACAGGCCGGCCAGCTCGTTCACGAGCTTCTCCGCCCCCGCCTCGGACAGCACCACGCCCGCCGCCGCCAGGTAGCCGTCGATGCCGGAGCGGAAGCGCTCTCGCACCTGCGGGTTCGAGGCCATGAAGTCGCCCATGGCGCGGGCCGCGAAGCGCTGGCGCGCCTTCTCGGGATCCGCATCCAGCGCCTTCGTTTCGCCCGCCCGGATCAGCTGGAACCGGCCGACCCGCGTGCCGTCGCGGGCGTAGTCGCCGGCGATGCGATTGCCGTCTTCGGCGACCTCGGTGGTGGCGTACTGGGTGCGACCTTCCATGGACTGTGTGCGGCCGGAGCCCATGAGGTCGTCGCGGGCGAAGACGGGGCGGGCGGGCGGGCCGGTGATGGACCAGTTCTCCTGGTAGCCGATCACGGAGGCGGACTGGACGCGCATGGCGCCCTGCGATGCCCAGCCGTCGTCGTTCTTGCGCAGGCGCTTGCGCTTGGCCCCGCGCGAGTTCACCTGCAGCCCGTCGCGGATCTCCGCCAGCTGCGCGGCGTTCGGTTCCCACGCCTCCAACACGCGGGCGGTGCGACCGGCGACGCGTTCGAAGCGGCCGCTGTCGTCGGAGAAGACCACGATCGGAAGCTCCGTCCACTGCAGCCGCGAACCCTTGGCTTCGAAGCGCCAGATGCGGTCTTCCCAGCGCCACACGTCGGGATTCGCCGTGGCCGAGTCCTGGTAGTGGACCAGCACGTACCACGTCCCCGAGAGATCCAGCTCGGCCTCGGCCGCCGCGCCTCCGGCGATGCACCCCAGTGCGGCGAGGCCGGCCAGAGCCCCCTTCCAGCACGCCCGCGCCAGCCCGTTCGTCGCTCCACTCATCGCACCACTCCCCGACCCGCCGCCACGCGAGTCCCGGACGGGACTCTCGCGTCTCATCGCTCGTCCTAGTCGCCGGCACCGAACTCGATCGGCAGCGACTCGGGCACGCCCTCGGACGTGACGCGCCAAACACCGAAGTGCAGCTTGGGCTTCTCGGTGTAGCCCGAGGCGCCGCTGCGACCGAGCGGCTGCCCGGACTCCACCCGGTCCTTCTCCCGGACGTCGGCCCCCTGCAGGTGCACGTAGACCCCGAACGTGCCGTCCGCGTGCAGCACCAGGACGCGGTTCTCCCGGCCCCGGCTCTCTTCCATCAGGTTGCCGACCCCAAAGCCGTCGACGACGCGCACGACCTCACCCGCCCGCGCGGCGAGGACGGTCTCGCCCTCCGCCAACGCGAAGTCGAACCCCGCCAACCCGCCGCTCTTCGCCGGCTCGGGCGGAACCGCCGCACGGGAGGGCAGGGCGTAGCGCACGCCGTCGTCGTGAGTGGGGTCGTGGGGGGCGAAGCCGAAGAAGCGGTCTCGCACCGAGGCGGTCAGGTGGCGCTCGACCTCGGCCGGGCTCTCGCCGGCGGTGGTGAGCCGAGCCGCCTGTTCGATCAGCGCCTCCATGTCGTCTTCCGGCAGGTGAACCCCCAGAGGCGCGAGCTCGCGGTTGATCCGGGTGCGGACGTTCGTCTTCCAGGTCCGATTGCTTCGCAGCTGATTGGCGAGCATGGAGCTGGCGAACAGCTTCTGTTGGCGCTGGGGATCGCGGGCCAGCGACTTGCGCGGCCCCGACGGCATCAGGCGAAAGCGGCCGCTGCGGGTCCCGTCGCGCTCGTAGCGGCCGACCAGGGTGCCGTCCGCCTCCACGCCCGTGGTTCGGTACTCGGTCCGGCCGCTGGCCCCGCCGACGGCGGCGGAGTCGAGCTGATCGGAACGGGAGAAGACGGGCCGGTCCGGCAACCCCTCCAGCCGCCAGATCTCCTGGTAGCCGACGGCCATGGCCGAGGCCGCCCGGATGGCACCGCGGGATTCCCAGCCGTCGGCATCGGAGCCCCGCAGCCGCTTGCGCTTGGAGCCCCGAGAGTTGGTGGCCAGGCCGCCCTTGATGTCCCGCAACGCGGCGGCGTCGGGCTCCCAGGCCCCGGTCACCCGGCTGGCCATGGACGTCCCCAGATTCCGGAATCGCGTCGACTCGTCCCTGAAGAGCACGATCGGGTAGTCGATCCAGACGAGACGAGACCCGCTGCGCTCGAAGACCCAGACCCGGTCCTCCCAGCGCCACGTCTCGGGGTTCGCGCTGGTGCTGTCCTGGTAGTGGACGAGCACGTAGTAGGCGCCGTCCGGCTCGAAGGCCTGGGCCGCGGCCGGCAAGGCCGCCCCGACCAGCAGACCCAGGGCCAGGGCCGCCCGGGCTCGGCTGGCTCCCCGGCCAAAGCTACGCCGCAGGCCTTGCGCCATGGACGCCCCCTCCGCACTTCGAGTACGGGTCCTGGGTTGAGGTAGGCCCCGCAACTTTCATTGCTCCAGTTGCGTGCAGGCCCGGTTGCGCGCGCATGCGCCGTCTCGCTCCCGCCAAGCGGGAGGCTCGCAGACACCGGTGGGGCCGGCAAGCGGCCCGGATTCCGCACCGAATCGGCACTTCCGTCAATGGCAAAGTTTTTCCGGATATGTGTCCACTTGCGGACCTGTATGGTGTAACTCGCCAACCGCGAAGATCGACTTCTCCTCCGGCATCGAGTCCCGAATCGCTTCGTTGAGGGAGGTTTTGCCGGTCGCCAGCCCATTTGGGCGGTTGGCACGCGACTTGCCCCCTGGGCAGGTGGCGGTGTGCGCGCGCGGCCCGCCCATCGGATCGCCCGCCCCTCATGACCGCGCTCGTGAAGGACGGGACGCGCCACCATTTGAAGGAATGCGGATCGGGGCTCGCCGGAGCCCCAGCTGGAGTCATGGCCACCGTCTGGATCGTTCACCGCGAAGCCCGTCATCGGGCCATGCTCGCCCGCATGGCGGGGGCCGGCGTGCGCGCCGTCGCGGGAGGCCCCAGCGATCCCGTCTTCGATTCCGCGGAAGCACCCGACGTGGTGCTGCTGGGCCTGGCCGGCGACTTCGAGGCCGAGCTCGAGTTCGTGCACCGTCACCTCCGGGCCACCCGCCAGGCGACCATGGTCCTGCTGGCCGGCGCCGCCGACCGGGCCGAGGCCCGGCGTCTGTTCGACACCGTACCGGGGCCGATCCTGCGCGACCCCCCGCGACCGGACGAGCTGCGCCGGACCCTGCGCCAGGCCGTCCAGCGTCGCCGGGCCGACCCGCTGTCGCGGCGGCGGGGACGCGACGCCCTGGCCGCCCGCTTCGCGCGCTGGTTCGCCGACTTGGACCTGCCGGAGCTGCTGCGGGCCCTCGACCCGCAACTGACGCGGGTCCCGCTGTTGATCCGGGGCGAGCCCGGCACCGGGCGCGCGCTGGTGGCCCGCTACGTCTACGCGTTCGGCGGCGTCGAAGACGCCGCCTTCTTGCACGCCGTGTGCGAACCCGAGATGCGGACCTCCGACCTGCTGCAGCAGCTCTCGGCGAGCTCCGACGCCACGTTCGCCCCGGTGGCCACGATCTGGCTGGAGGACGTGGATCTGCTGCCGCCCTCCGTGCAGCGGCAGGTCCAGGACTGGATCGAGTTCAGCCCTCCCGAAGGCGCTCTGCGCACCCCGGTTTCCCGCTGGATCGCGACGGCCGACGACGCCTACGACCCGTTCGACGACTCCGGCCTGGACCCGCGCCTGGCCCAGACGCTGGCCGGTCTGGAGGTGCGCATTCCGCCGCTGCGGGAGCGCCCCAACGCAGTGGAGTCTTTTGTGGCCGACACCGCGCTCGCCTGGTGCAACGCCCAGGGACAGCGGTTGCGCCGCTTCGACCCGGAGGCCCTCGAAGCCCTGACCCAGATGACGTGGCCCGGCAACCTGCGCGAGCTGGAAGGCGTCGTGGCACGCACCCTGGCCAGCTCGGCGTCCGACCCCCTGCGACTGGCGGACCTGCGCTTGGACGGTGGAGAAGCTCCGCCATCGGGTGAGCGCCCGGCGGGCGTGCCAAGCACGGAGCCGGCGCCCGCCACCCCCGCCGAGCTCCCCGCCCCGGTGCCGCGACCCTTCGAGGAGGCGCCGCGAACCCCGGTCGACGTGCGTCCGGCGCCGGCCGCCGAGGACACCTGGAGGCGCCTGGTGGGCGCCGTCGCTCACGAAGTTCGCAACCCGCTGGTTTCGATTCGCACGTTCGCCGAGCTGCTGCCGGAGCGCTTCGAGGACGAGGAGTTTCGACGTCGATTCGCCGACCTGGTGGGCTCGGACGTCCGCCGCATCGAGGACGTGGTGACGCGCCTCGGCGAGGTCTCGAAGCCGACCGAGGGCCGCCCGGAGTCCGTCGACATGGCCGGCCTGCTGGAAACGCTGCTGGACGAGCAGCGCGATCGGATCCAGCAGCGCCGCCTGCTGGTGCTGAAGGAACTGGATCGCACCCAGCCCTTCGTGGTGGGCGAACCGGACCGGATCCAGGCCGCGTTCCGGGGCCTCCTCTCCAAGGCGCTCGAATTCGTCCCCGAGCGAGGCGACCTCTACCTGGCCTCGAAGCACCACGCCTCCGGGCTGCGGGGCGATCCGACCGTGCGGGTGCTGGTGCGCTTCCATCACCCCCAGGCCGAGACGGATGCCGCCGCCGGCGTGCACGTGAGCGAGACGGCGCTGGAATTCGTGGTGGCCGAGGCCATCGTCCGCTCCCAGGGCGGCACGCTCACGGTCGACACCACCGACGCCCAGGAGAGCGTCGTGGTCGTGGACCTGCCCGCCCCGCGCTGACCACCCGGAAGGCGTGACGCCGCGCGCGGCGTGATACCTTGCCCGCCATGGCGCGCGTCTTGGTCGTAGACGACGAAGTCGGGGTCCAAGAGTCCCTGCGCATGCTCCTCAAGCCGGAGTGCGACGTGGTCACGGCGGGCCGGGTCGAGGACGCGCTGCGGGCGCTGACCGACACGCCACCGGATCTCATCCTGCTGGACCTGGTCATGCCCGGTCGCAGCGGCCTCGACCTCCTGGCCGAGTTGAAAGAGCGCGGCTACCCGGCGCCGGTCGTCATCCTGACTGCCACCAAGACCATCGCCACCGCGGTCGAAGCCATGAAGAGCGGCGCCGCCGACTACGTCACCAAGCCCTTCGAAGTCGACGCCCTCCGCATCAAGGTCCGGCAGCTGTTGGAGCGCCGCGCCCTGGAAGAAGAGGTGGCGCGGCTGCGCGACGCCGTCGACGGGCGACAGCGGTTGGGACGCCTGGTCGGGCGCAGCGAGGCCATGCAGCGCGTCTTCCGCTCCGCCGAACGCGTGGCCCAGTCCGAGGCCACCGTGCTGGTCATGGGCGAGAGCGGCACCGGCAAGGAGCTGCTGGCGAACGCCATTCACACCCTGGGCCCGCGGGCGGCGCAGCCGTTCGTGGCGATCAACTGCGGCGCCATCCCGCACAACCTGATCGAGAGCGAGCTGTTCGGGGCCGAGCGCGGCGCCTACACCGGCGCCCAGGAGACGCGCATCGGACGCTTCGAAGCCGCCCACACCGGGACCTTGTTCCTCGACGAGATCGGCGAGCTGGAGCAGAGCGTCCAGGTCAAGCTGTTGCGCGCGCTGCAGGAGCGGACCATCGAGCGACTGGGATCGACGCAGCCCATCGAAGTCGACGTGCGCGTCATCGCAGCGACGAACCGGGACCTCGAACAAGAGGTGGCGGAGGGACGCTTTCGCCAGGACCTCTTCTACCGCATCAACGTCGTGCCGCTGACCCTGCCGCCGCTGCGAGACCGGCGCGAGGACGTTCGGCTCTTGACCGAGACGTTCCTGGCCCGCCACCAACCCGCGTCCGGCGAGCGCCTGCGCGTCTCGCCCGCCGCCCTGGCCGCGCTCGACCGCTACTCCTGGCCGGGCAACGTGCGCGAGCTGGAGAACGCCATCGAGCACGGCGCCGCCCTGTGCGAGGCCGGCGTGATCGAGCTGGAAAACCTGCCCCAGGGCATGGTGCGAACCGGGCGCGGCGAGGCCATCGAGGAAGAGTGGCGTTCGGGCGAGATCGGGCTGGAGGAGGCCGTGCAGCGCTTCGAGACCTCGCTCTTGCGGGAGGCCCTCGAACGCGAGGGGTGGAATCAGACCCGGGCCGCCGCCCGGCTCGGGATCACGCGCCGACTGCTGAAGCTCAAGATGGACCGTTCGGGCCTGACCCCGCCGCGGCCCGACGAGGGCTAGGGCGACCCCAACGAGGGGTACGGCGGCCCCAACGAGGGCGTTCCAACGAGGGCGGGGCGTTCCGAGACGAACACTGTCTCGTTCCGGGCGTTCCGGTCGGAACACCCAATATTCTCCTTACAAAACAATTGTTTGCGAAGCGGTAGTGAGAATCGCGTTCCGGTCGGAACGTTTCGAAGTGTCCCGAGAACGTGTTCGCATTCGGTCAGGTCAGGAGATTTTCATATTGAATTCCAATGCTTAGATGCACTTCTTGCGAGAGTCTCTCCGTGTGGCACGTCACTTGCTCTTCTCTGGCCTAGAGGGGAGAAAGGACAGGTCCGACCCCATGAAAAGTCCGGAGAGCCGACCCGCAGTCCTCATCGTCGACGATGAGCTCGGTCCCCGAGAGTCCCTTCGCATGATCCTCTCGCCCATGCACCGCGTGCTGGTCGCCAGCGGCGGCGCGGAGGCGCTCGAGATCCTGCGCACCAGCAGCATCGACCTCGTCACGCTCGACCTCAACATGCCCGGCATGAAGGGCGAGGAGGTGATGCGGACGATCCGGGAGGAGTTCCCCTACGTCGAGATCATCGTCATCACCGGCCACGGCACCGTGGAGACGGCCGCCGAGGGCATCCGGTACGGGGTCTGCGACTACCTCACCAAGCCTTTCGACGTAGTGCAGGTGACCGCCGCCGTGACGCGCGCGCTGACGCGCCAGCGGGGTCGCCGCCGCGTCGTGGAGTTCCTGAACGAGCTCGGCGGCGTGCTCGGTTGCGACCGGGACGTGGACGAAGTCGTGGGCGAGCTGGGCGACGACCACGATCTGCGGGACCGCCTGCGCGGGCTGATGGGACTGACCGCCCTCGGCAGCCAGCAGCCCCGACCCGAGCTGAACGAAGAGCGCACGGTGGCGTTCCTCGAAGTGTTGGCCGAGACCATCGAGCGCCGCGATCCGTTCATGCGCGGGCACGCGCGCCGCGTGGCGTTCTACTCGGGCCTGTTGGCGGACCGCCTGTGCCTGTCGGCCGAGGAGCGCGAGCACCTGCGCATCGCCTCGTTCCTCCACGACATCGGCAAGATCGGCGTGCCGACCAGCGTGCTGCTGACCGCCGGCGAGCTCGTCCCGGTGGAGCGCGCCGTGGTGGAGGAGCACTCCGCCATCGGCGAACGCCTGCTGGCGCCGCTGGGCTTCTCGGGCACGATCGCCTCCGTCATTCGCCACCACCACGAGCGTTGGAACGGCACGGGCTATCCCGACGGGCTGCAGGGTGAGCAGATCCCGCTGGCCGCCCGCATCATCGCCATTACCGACGCCTTCGACGCCATGACCAGCGATCGGCCCTATCGCCGCGCACTCGGACGCGAGGTCGCAGCCTCCGAGCTGACGCGCGGCGCCGGTCACATCTTCGATCCGAACCTCGTCAAGGAGTTCCTGGCCCTGGTCGAATCCGGAGCGGGGCCCGCGGAACTGAACTGGATGGCGAACGCTCTCGCGGGCGAACGCCAGGACGAGCCGGAGTCGGCCGCAACGCCGGCTTCCGAAATGGGGGAAAACGGATGAACCCGGTAGCGCGCCAACTACCCCTCGACTTCGCCGGTGGCCACGCGGCACCGGGCGTCCGCCGGACCGAAGTCCGAGAGCGCACCGTCCGAATCGTGGAGTACACGCCCTTCCCGCGCGTCACGCGCGATTCGGGACGGCGCGTGGGCTTCTCCCGCGACGTCTCGAGTTCGGGCATGTGCCTGGGCGTCGAGGCGGAGTTGACGGCGGGCGATCTCTTGCGGGTGGTGGTGCGCGGCGTGGACGGGCTGCCGACCTTGGACTCGCTGGCGCGCGTCCTGTGGTCGCGTCCGCGCCAGGACGGGGGTTTCTGGGCGGGGCTGGGCCTGGTGAACGAAGCCAAGCGCCGCCTGCTGAAGGTGCGTCACACGAGTCGCGCGGAGCGGGTCGCCGTGACGGCCTGACGGTTTTCATGGGGAAGGGAGCCGGTGGTGCTTGTGGGGGGGACCGCCGGCTCCCGTTCTCCGGGATTTGGCTGGGGACAGTGGCATAGGAGTGGGCCGGCGATATAGGGGAGTCGGGGGGCACACCGATCGCCGGCCCCACTCCGTCTCTCGGGCCGGGCGCGAAGTCGCGTCCGGCCCGATTGCTTTTCGGTAGGCCTCCGGCCGGAGCCCGGCAGCGGGATCGGACCCAGCTCGCACCGGAGGCTCGGCGTCCTTCGAGAACCGATTGGAACGACCGCGCCTCGAGGCCGGGGGGCACCTCTTCGGCGCGCAGGGGGCCGGTGATCCTGAGAGCCGCCAGGGCGGCGAGTTCCAGGCGAAGGTGAATCACAGCAAGACCTGGACACAGCCGAAGCGCCACGGCCCCCAGAGTCGACGAGAGGTCCCCCCCGGCCC
>JAKSBN010000133.1 GCA_022361175.1 Pseudomonadota bacterium
GGGCAGCGAGCGTGCCGCGAAGTGGGCGGCGGCCTCCTCGATCACCCGCCCCCGGTCGCGGGCCTCCGGCTTGGGGAAGCTCCAGTTGAAGTCCACCGCGTCCAGGCCGCAGCTGATGATGAGCGCGTGCTGGCGGTCCACCGCTTCGCCCGTCTTGGACGTGCCGAACAGACAGCACTGGGACAGCAGGTAGTTGGCGTCGGAGAGACGCTGCAGGCGGTCTTCGGTCATCTCGGGGAACGTAGCGGTGCGGTCGGGCCTACCGCTCCTCCAGGGCGCGGGCCATGGCTTCGAGGATGCGCGTCAGCAGGGGCCGGGACGTGGCGAAGTTGATTCGGCCGTAGCCCTCGCCCGAGGCACCGAAGGCGCGTCCGTCCGAGATCGCCACCTGTGCGCGGTCGTAGAAGAAGCGAAACGGGCTCTCGGGCAACGCCAGCGGGCGGAAGTCGACCCAGGCCAGGTAGGTGGACTGGGGCGGCGTGTGCACCGCGCCGGGAAAGCGCTCGGCCACGAAGCCCGCCAGGAAGTCGCGGTTTCCCTCCAGGTACGCCAGGACGTGGTCGAGCCACGGCTGGCCCTCGCTCCAGGCCGCCGCGGTGGCGTAGAGGCCCAGGTAGCCGAGCCCCCCGCGCACGTGCTTGGGCGGGGCGTTGAAGCGGCGGCGTAGCTCGGAGCTGCCGAAGTGTGCGCAGGCGCAGCGCAGGCCGGGGATGTTGAAGGCCTTGGTGGCGGAGGTGAGCGTCACGGTGCGCTTCGCCACTTCGGGCGCGAGGGTCGCGAACGGGATGTGTTCGCCGCCCGGGTAGACGAGGTCGCCGTGGATCTCGTCGGTGACGACGACCCAGTCCCGTTCCAGCGCCAGCTCCGCCAGCCGCTCCAGCTCGGCGCGGGTGAAGACGCGCCCGGTCGGGTTGTGCGGGTTGCAGAAGAGCAGGATGCGCGTCCGCTCGTCGGTGCCCGCGGCCAGCGCATCGAAGTCGATCTCGTAGCCGTTCGGGCCGTCCACCAGAACGTTCTCGTCCAGACGCCGCCGCGTCTCGCGGACGGCGCCGAGGAACGGCGGGTAGATGGGCGTCTGGACGACGACGCCGTCGCCGGGGTCCGAGAAGCGTTCGACCGCCAGCGTCATGCCCTGGACCACGTCGGAGAGGATTTCCACGTCGCGCGGGTCGGGCGCCCACCCGAAGCGGTCTTCCATGCGGGCCGCGAAGACCTCGCGCAACCCGGTGTCGTTGGGCGCGATCGGATAGCCCACGTCGCCGCGTTCGACGGCGTCGCGCAGCACGCGATCGATGGAGGCCGCCAGTGGGTAGTCCATCTCCGCAACCCACGCCGGCAGGATCGAGCGGGGATAGGTGCCCCACTTCTCGCTCTTGCGCTGGCGCAGCGTCTCGAGATCGAGGGCGTCGAGTTTGGGCAGGGCCGAAGACATGGCCGGCAGTGTACCGAGGGGTCAGCCGGGGGCCAGCTCGCGCTCGAGCCGCGCGCGGATCTGATCGCGAACCGCGCGGAAGCCGGCCAGGATCTCCGCGTCCGAGCCTTCGACGGCGGCGGGGTCGGGGAAGGGCCAGTGCAGCCGCCGCACGTCGCCGGGGAAGACCGGGCAGACCTCGTCGGCGCAGAGCGTCACGACCAGGCCGATGCGGTCGAGCGCGATCGCGTCCAGGCCCTTGGAGACGTGCGCGGAGAGGTCGATGCCGATCTCGGCCATGGCCCGCACCGCGTAGGGGTTGAGCGTGCCCGGCTCCGAACCGGCGCTGTGCACGGCCACACCCGGCGGTGCCAGGGATCGGGCCAGGCCCTCGGCCATCTGACTGCGGGCCGAGTTGGCCACGCACAGGAAGAGCCAGTCGCCGCCCATCAGAACTTCACGACGACGTCCGTGCGCAGGCGCACCCGGTCGGCGTCGTCGAGGCTCGGGTTCGACGTTCCCGAGGCCGAAACACGGGGGTTTCGCACGTTGGCGTCGGCGGTGTCCGAGAGAAACAGCTCGAACTTGAAGTCGGTGTTCGAGAAGAGTTGCCGGGCGGCGTAGAACATCCAGCCGCTGCCGTTGGTACGGCCGTCGAAGACGTCGCTGTCGGTGAAGTTGGCCAGGACGGCGTTCGGCTCCACGTAGAAGTAGCCGACGCCCACGTGCACGTTGTCGCGCTTCCGGCCGAGCTCGAGCCCGACGCTGAAGCCAAGATCCTCCTCGTCGGCGTTCGTGCCCGGCTGGTTCTGGGCGGAGAAGTTGTGCACGACGTTGCCGTAGAGCAGCACGGGCCAGGCCTCGATGCCGCCGTAGCGCAGCCAGGCGCGCAGGTCGCCCACGTCCACCGAGCGGTCGTTGGTGAGGCCGTTGCGGCTGACGGCACCCGTGCCCGGATCCACGTTCAGGATGTTGCCGCCGAAGTTCGAGCTCGACTGGGCCCGGGCGAAGAAGGCGTCGTCGAGCTTGCGGAAGGCGTAGTAGCTGGCCGCGGCGCCGAACGAGATCGGGCCGGCGGGCGTCGCCTCCGCACGCAGCTGGGTCGCGATCACGTGGGGGTCGGAGGCGGAGGAGTTCTCGTCGATGACGTAGTAGGCCCCCGTCAGCGTCAGGCCCAGGCCGTCGATCGGGTCGATCCCGTAGCGGGCGCTGAGGCCCTCGGGCGTGAGGTCGCCGTCCCAGATCAGGAGATCCTTGCCGACCTTGGAGCGGAACGCGTTGGGCATCTTCCCGAACCACACGTCCAGGTGCCGCGCGCCGCCGGGGATGCGGCGTCCCGCGAAGGGACGCAACGCGAGGTAGGCCTGATCGAGATTGAAGGCGTCCGGCAGGAAGTCGTTGCCCGAACCGAGCGTCTGGTTGCGGCTGGTGGAGACGGTCCCGGTGGCGAAGCGAAGCACCACGTCCACCTGCGGCACCACCTCCGCCTTCAGTCCGAGGCGCAGGCGATAACGCAGCCGGTTGCGGTCTTTGCGTTCGTTTCCGAGGAAGTCTTCCTGGTAGAAGAACCCCTCGTAGCGGCCCCGGAAGTCGCCGAACAGCGTGATGCGGTCGAGCCAAGCCAGGCGCGCCCGCCGGGCTTCGTCGCGGGCCAGGATCGACTCGGCCTGCGCCTCGGTCACGAGGCCCTGCTCCCGCAACACCTCTACGATGGCTTGGACCCCGTCGGCGTCGAGCTCCTCCGCCGCCGTTGCGGTCGCGGGAAGACCCAGCACCAGACTCCAGAGGGACGCGAGCAGCAGGGGGGTCGCGCGGGTGCGCGCGGCCGGTGCGGAGTTTCGCATGGGGCTCCCGGAAGTGATCACGAACGCGGCGGGAGCCTACATCGACGCGCGTCGATCGGCGAGTCGAAAAGTGGGGGCGAGACGGGCCGCGGATCCCCCCACGAAAGGGAAACAGGGGATCCGCGGCCCGCGTTCCAAGCGCGGCTACTGCGGCTAGAACTTGACGACCAGATCCGTCTGCAGACGGATGCGGTCGGAGTTGGCCTGGTTGGCCGCTACGTCCTTGTCCAGGGTGTCGCTGCCGAAGAGCGTGAACTTGAGGTCCGTGCTCTGCCACAGCTGGCGCGCGCCGTAGAGGATCCAGCCCTCGCGGTTGGTGCGCCCGTCGAACAAGTCGCTGTCCGTGAAGTTCTGCGCCACGGCGTTGGCCTGCACCTCGAACCAGCCGCCGCCCAGCGCCACGTTCTTCTTCTTGTCGCCGAACTCGAGGCCCACGCTCCAGGCGTCGTCCTCGGGACCGGCTCCGGCGGTGCGTTCGGCCGAGTAGTTGTGGACCCAGTTGCCCCACAGCTTGAGCGGCACGTTCTCGATCCCGGTGTACGCCACCCAGGCGCGGATGTCCGTGATGTTGGCCGTGGTGCCGTCCGTGAAGCCGCCCGGCACGGCCGAAGCGCGGCCGATGAAGGCGGTGTCCAGGTCGCTCCAGAAGTAGCCCGAGATCTGGGTTCCGACGCGGATCGCGTCGGCGGGCTTCAGGTTGGCGCGCACCTGGACGGCGCCCACCTGCGGGTCCTTCTTGGCGCCGCTCGAGCCGCTGTTCTCGTCGGCGACGAAGTAGCCGAGGTTCAAGTCCACATCGAGCATGTCGACGGGCTGCGCCGAATAGGTCAGCGCGCCGCCCTCCGGCGTGAAGTCGTGGTCCCAGACGATGATGTCCTTGCCTTCCTTCGTCACGAACGGGTTCTTGATCTTGCCGAAGTGCAGGGTCACGTCGTGGCCGCTCTTGGCGAACGGGTGGAGCTGCAGCTCGGCGATGTCGATGTCGAAGGTGTCGGGCAGGAAGTCGTTGCCGGAGCCCAGGGTCTGGTTGCGGGAATTGGTGGCGCCGCCCGACGCGAACCGCAGCTTCACGTCCACGTACTCGTTCACCTCGGCGTTCAGGCCGACGCGCAGGCGGTAGCGCAGGCGGTTGCGGTCCGGCCGCTCGCCGCCCAGGGGATCCTCGTCGTAGAAGAAGCCCTCGTAGCGTCCGCGCAGGTCGCCGTAGAGGGTGATGCGATCGAGCCAGCCCCAGCGCTTGTCCTGCTCGGCCTTGCGCTCCAGGATCTGGCGAGCGGCGTCGCCGTCGATCAAGCCCTGCTCCTGCAACACCTTCACGACGGCTTCCACTGCGTCGGGCGGAAGCTCCTCGGCTTGCGCGGCCAGGGGCGCCAGCCACAACACTCCGCACAGGACCCAGACGATCCCACGGGATTTCATGCGCGTTTCTCCTTGCGTGGTTGAGTCGCGCGCACGCGGCACCTGCCGGGTCGCGACGCGAGCACACTAAGGAGAAACGGTGACGGCGAGTGGGCGCGAAAATGACGCTACGGTGAAGAAGTGGACCGGGACCGTCCTGCGTCCGAACGGGGGAGGGTGAAGCGGAAGCGACTTCCGCGGCCCTCGTGGCTCTGGACGCTGAGGTGGCCGCCCGAGGCCTGGACCAGGTGCTTCACGATGGCCAGACCCAGCCCGGTGCCGCCCAGGGCCCGCGAACGGGCCACGTCCACGCGGTAGAAGCGCTCGAAGATCCGCTGCTGGGCGGCCTCGGGGATGCCGATGCCCGTGTCCGCCACCTCGACCGAGACGAGTCGGTCCTGCCCCGTGATGGTGACGCGGATTTCACCCTGGGGGTCGCTGTACTTCACGGCGTTGTCAAGCAGGTTGGAGAGGACCTGCTCCACCGCCCGCCGGTCGGCGTAGGCCGGGGGCGGGTTCTCCTCGACGACCTCCGCCCGCAGCTGGGCCTCCTCCAGGCGGGGGCCCAGATCGAGCACGAGCATGCGGGCGAGCCGGCCCACGTCCACCTCGGTCGGGTGGAGGGGCACCTTCCGGCTCTCGATCCGAGACAGCTCCAGCAGGTCGTCCATCAGGTTCTGGAGCCGTTCGCTGTTGCGGACGATCACCTCCAGGTAAGACTTGAGCTCGTCCGGCTGGAGCTCGGCCGAGAGCAGCGTGTCGGCGAAGCCCCGGATGGCCGTCAGCGGCGTGCGCAGCTCGTGGGAGGCGTTGGCGATGAAGTCCCTCCGCACCTCCTCCAACCGTCGCACCTCGGAGACGTCGTGGAAGACGGCGACCGTGCCCGCCCGAGGCCCGGTGGCCGGAAACCGGGCCGCGTTCATGAGCAGGTGTCGCTCGCCCTTGTCGCCCACCGCGAACTCCCGGACGACGGGGGTCGGAGACTCGGCCGCCTCGCCCAAGGCGTCCGCCAGCTCGGCGTGGCGGACCAGCTCGAGCACCGTGCGACCCGCGACGTCGCCCCAGGCGGAGAGTTGCTCTTGCAAACGGGGCGTGGCCAGCGCCACGCGGCCCTCGGGACCCAGCACGAGCACGCCCTCGACCATGCTGGCCAGCACCGCTCCCAGCCGGTCCTTCTCGGCTTCGGCTTCGGCCAGGCGCAGGCCCAGCTGCTCCGCCATGGCGTCGATGGCGCCGGCAATCTCGTTCAGCTCGTCGCCGGTGCCCCAGCGCAGGCGGCGCTCGAGGTCACCGCCCGCGATGGCGGCCACCGCCTGGCGCAACAGCTCGACCCGCCGCAGCGTCAGCCAGGCCAGCAGCGCCGAAAGAGCCAGGGCTGCCGCCAGCCCGATCACTGCGGCGACCAGCAGCTCGCGCCGAAGCTCGGCGGCCAGCGCCTCGATCTGGGCCAGGTCGACGGCCAGCCGCACCGCGCCGCCGGCCGGTGCGGGCACCGCCATGTACAGGAGCGGGCGTCCGACGGTTCCACTCCGGCGCGAGCTGACGCCCACGCGTCCGGCCAGGGCCTCCCGGACTTCAGGCCGCGCTCCGTGGTTCTCGACCCGGGCGAGTCCCGCCAGTGTGAGTTCAGAGTCGGCGACCACCCGGCCGTCCGAAGCCAGCAGCGTGACTCGGGCACCGGCGTGCGCGGCGGCCTGGTGGACCAGCGGGGCGAGCTGATCGGAGGGGGTCGTATCCAGGGGCAGGTCCGCGACCAGCTCTCGCACCAGGCGCGTGCGCTCGCCGAGCGAGGCTTCGATCCGCTCCCGTTCGCGCAGGCGCAGTGAGCGCTCCGCCAGGATCCCCGTCAGGGCCACGACGGTGACCACCAGGGCGGCCAACGCACCCAGGAGCTTCCAGTGAAGTCGCGTCAATCGGGACCTCTCGCCCGCCGTCGGGGCCGATCAGTCTCCGAAGCGGTACCCCACCCCGCGCACCGTGTCGATGCACTCGGATCCCGCGCCCAGCTTCTCGCGCAGGCGTTTCAGGTGGGTGTCGATGGTCCGCAGCGTGACCGTGATCTCGGAGCCCCAGATGTCGTCCAGCAGTTGCTCGCGGGTGAAGACGCGTCCCGGGCGCGACATGAGCGTCTCGAGCAGCCGGAACTCCTTGGCGGTCAGCTCCACCTCCTCGCCCTCCACGAAGCAGCGGTGGCGCGTGCGGTCGAGCGTCAGGGGCCCGTGCTCCAAGCGCTCTTCGCGGGTGGGGCTGCGCGTGCCGCGGCGCAGCACGGCCTTCACGCGCAGCACCAGCTCGCGGGGGCTGAAGGGCTTGGTCACGTAGTCGTCGGCCCCGAGCTCGAGGCCGACGACGCGGTCCACCTCCTCGGACTTGGCGGTCAGCATGACCACCGGCAGCTCCTGTAGCGACGGGTCGCTCCGGATCTCGCGACACACGTCGGTGCCGGGGCGATCGGGGAGCATCAGGTCCAGCACCACCAGGTCGGGCGTCGCGCGTCGCAGGGCGTCGATGGCCTCGCTGGCGTTGGAAGAGGTTTCCACCTGGAATCCGGACTGTTGCAGGTTGAAGCGGACCAGCTCCAACAGATCCGGCTCGTCATCGACTACGAGAATTCGGGCTGCCATCGGGCCCCCAGGCTAGCCGTCCGCGCCGGCCTGGCGACCGGCCGCGGAGGGTCTCCTCGCGAACGTCACCGCGGCGTGACCGTTTCGACACCCGTGGCGAGCTTCTCGGCGTGCTTGAGGTTCTCGGCCTCGGCGATCAACACCACGTCCTCGGCGATGTTCGTCGCGTGGTCCGCCACGCGCTCGAGGTTCTTGGCGATCAGAATCAAGTCGACTTCCTGCGCCACCGTCTCCGGGTGGCGGCGGATCTCCTCGATGGCCTGGCGCACGATGCGGTCTTCGTCGGCGTCGATCTGGTCGTCTTCCTGCACCACGCGCCGGGCCAGCGCGGCGTCGGTGCTGGAGAAGCTGTCGAGGGCGTGGCGCAGGATGCGCTGGCTCTCGTCCGCCAGCTTCTGGATCGACGGCGGCAGTTCGATGTCCGGGCGTTCGGCCAGGCGCGCGGCGCTCTTGGCGATGTTGCGGGCCAGATCGCCGACCCGCTCCAGATCCGTGGCGATGGTCTTGGACGCGATGACCTGCCGCAGGTCCTTCGCGACGGGAGCGTGGAGGGCCAAGAGGCGCAGCACCGCCTGGTCGATGGCGACGTCCATGCGGTCGATCTCCAGGTCGTCGGCGCGAATCTCCGGCTCGAGCTTCGCGTCGCGCTCCCAGACGGCCCGCAGCGACTTGGCCAGGATGGCCTCCGCCAGCGTTCCCATGCGCAGCACCATCTCACGCAGCGAGTGCAGATCGGGGTCTACGATGCGGGTCATGCAGCCTCCACGCCGACGGGGCAAATTCTAGTCGCTCCGCGCCCCGGGTGTTGACAGCTGTGTGACGGAAGGGCGGCAAGACCGTGAAGTGTTCCCACAAGCGCTTGTTCTCGAACGGTTTTGCAGCCTCGCAGGCGCTGCGCCGGGCAGCCGGACCGGGAGCCGGCGAAAACCGATCAGGCCGGCGCCGGAAGGGCCGAAGGGGAGGCGAGCCCGGGGCGTCGCGATAGACTCGCTCGCCGGTACCCGGCGCGCAGACTCCGCGCCGGCGCGCCTCGTAACCCCGCGCCCGGCAAGGCCCGGCGCAGATCGCCCGCCCGCCCGGAGACGGTCGATCGAGCCCGGGCCGCGCCCAGAAAGGAACGCGTTGGAGACCGCATTCGACGTCATTGTCGTGGGAACCGGCCCCGGGGGGTACCCGGCGGCCATTCGCGCCAGCCAGCTCGGCCTGCGGGCCGCGGTGGTGGAGCGCGAGCACCTGGGTGGGATCTGCCTGAACTGGGGCTGCATCCCGACCAAGGCGCTGCTGCGGGCTTCCGAGCTGCACCATCTCCTGCACCGGCTGGACGAGTTCGGCTTGTCGGCAGACAACGTCTCGTTCGACGTCTCGAAGGTCGTGGCCCGCTCGCGCAAGGTGGCGAAGCGGCTCTCCATGGGCGTGAAGCATCTCTTGAAGAAGAACAAGATCACGGTCTTCGAGGGGCACGGCCGCTTGGCGGGGCCCGGCCGCGTCGCCGTGGAGCAGGACGGCCAGGTGACCGAGCTCCAGGCGCAGCACATCGTGTTGGCCACCGGCGCTCGGGCGCGCACCCTTCCCGGGCTCGAGCCCGACGGCGAGTTCATCTGGACCTACAAGGAGGCCATGGTCCCGGAGTCCCTCCCGAAGTCGCTGTTGGTGGTGGGCTCGGGCGCCATCGGCATGGAGTTCGCCAGCTTCTACCGCGACCTGGGCGTGGACGTCACGGTGGTGGAGCTCCTGCCCCAGATCCTGCCCGTGGAAGACGCCGAGATCGCGGCCTTCGCGCGCAAGCAGTTCGAGCGCCAGGGCATGAAGATCCACACGGGAGCGACGGTCGCCAAGCTGGATCGCACCGGCGGCGGCGTCACCGCCACGCTGGACCTGGGCGACGGCCAGAGCGAGGCCCTCGAGGTGGATCGGGTGATCCTGGCGGTGGGCATCACGGGCAACGTGGAGGACTGCGGTCTGGAGGGCACGGCCGTGCGGGTCGACCGCGGCCACATCGTCGTGGACGAGTGGCTCCGCACCGACGAAGCTGGCGTCTACGCCATTGGCGACGTGGTGGGCCCGCCTTGGCTGGCCCACAAGGCCACGCACGAGGGCGTGATGTGCATCGAGCGGATCGCGGGCATCGAGGGACTCCACCCGCTCGATACCACGCGCATCCCGGGCTGCACCTACTGCCGGCCGCAGATCGCCAGCGTGGGCTTGACCGAGGAGAGGGCGCGCGAAGCGGGCCACGAGCTGCGCGTCGGCAAGTTCCCCTACGTGGGCAACGGCAAGGCGATCGCGCTGGGCGAGACCGAGGGGCTGGTGAAGACCGTCTTCGACGCCAAGACCGGCGAGCTCCTGGGGGCGCACATGGTCGGGGCCGAAGTGACGGAGCTGATCCAGGGCTACGTGGTGGCGCGCAGCCTGGAGACGACCGAGGCCGAGCTGATGCACACCATCTTCCCGCACCCGACCCTGTCGGAGACCATGCACGAGGCCGTGCTGGACGCCTTCGGACGCGCGCTCCACATATGACCGAGCTGCTGCAGATCGAGGGCCGGGGACCCGGCCGGACGCGACTCGCCAAGCCGCCGTGGATCCGGGTGCGCTTGAAGCGCTCGCAAGCCGTGGAGGAGACCCGCGCGCTGATGCGACGGCTCTCCCTCAACACCGTCTGCGAGGAGGCCGCGTGTCCCAACCTGGGCGAGTGCTGGGCCGACAAGCACGCGACGGTGATGATCCTGGGGAGCGTCTGCACCCGGGCCTGCGCCTTTTGCAACGTCGCCACCGGCATGCCCGACGCGGTCGATCCGCGCGAGCCCGAGCATCTGGCCGAGGCCGTGGGACAGCTGGGGCTCAAGCACGTGGTGGTGACTTCCGTCGATCGGGACGACCTGCCCGACGGGGGTGCCGCGCACTTCGTGGCGTGCATCGAGGCCATCCGCCGGCACGCGTCAGGAACCACCATCGAGGTGTTGACCCCGGACTTCCGGCGCAAGCCCGGGGCCATCGAGGCCGTGGCCGATGCGCTTCCCGACGTCTACAACCACAACCTGGAAACCGTGCCGCGCCTCTATCGCCGGATCCGTCCCGGCGCCGACTACGCCCACTCGGTCTCGCTGCTGGCCCGGGCCAAGGCCCGCCAGCCGCAGCTCTTCACCAAGTCGGGCATCATGGTGGGGCTCGGCGAGGAGCGCGCGGAAGTGCTGGCGTTGATGGACGACCTGCGCGGCGCCGACGTGGACTTCCTCACGATCGGCCAGTATCTGCAGCCCACCCCCCGCCACGCCCGGGTCGAGCGCTACGTCACGCCGGACGAGTTCGAGGCCTACGCTCAGGCCGCGCGGGAGCGGGGATTCCTGCTGGTCTCGTCCACGCCGCTGACGCGCTCTTCCTACCACGCTGCGGCCGACTTCCGCCGCCTCCAAGCGGCGCGCAGAGCCCGCGCCGATCATCCGGCGCGGGGCTGACCACGGCCCGCCGGCGTCAGGGCCCTTCGACGATGAAGGTCGTGCTGGATTCCAGGTTGCCGAGCGAGCTGCGGAACTCGATCTCGTGGGCGTAGAGCCCGGGTGCGGTGGTCTCGGGCAGCGGGATGAAGGTGTCGATCTCCCAGCGGCCGGGCTTCAGATCCTGATCGATCTCGTCCTCGAAAATCACCCCGCCGCGATGGCGAATGCGGGTCACGAGGCTGCCGCTCACCACGGCCGTCGCGCTTTCGGGGCACAGCACGTAGGTCCAGCGGTGGCCGAACTCGTCGCCCGGTTGGAGCTTCAGCGGATAGAGCTCGCTCGATTCGATCTTGAAGAACGGCAGCGGACGCTTGTCGCAGTCGTACTCCTTGGCGACGGCCTCGGGGAAGTCCCTCACCCGCTCGCCCGGGCTTCGCAGCTGGAGCTTGATGGTTGCGCAGGCCAGGGACGCGCACGCCACCACAACGATCAACGCCTTCGAATGACCCATCCGTCTGCGCTCTCCTCGCCCTGACCGTCCCCGCTCGGCCCCTCGTCTTGGGGGCGGCTCGGCGGGCGGCTGCGGTCGCGCCGCGGTTTTCGTTTCCGCTTCGGCTTCGGGGCCGCGGCCTTGGGCGCCGTCGCCTCGGCGGCTCGTGCCTGGGGGGTGGGGCTGCTCGTGTCCTTGCCCGGGACGGTAGCGGCCGCGGCGGAGAGAACCACATCCGGTGCGGCCGAACTGCCGTCCGGCGTCTCGCTGGAGGGGCGGGAAACGCTCTGGCGCGCCGGGTCCGCGGCTTTCGGCGACTCGGGCTCGCTGGAACCGAACCACACCAGGTTCAGGCCGATGACGCACCCGAGGGCCAACGTCGCGGCCAGCGGCATCGTGGCCGCCGGCGGCGCGGGGGGCGGTTCGCCGACCTCGGTCGGGGCCGCCGCCGGTTCGGGGCGCCGGACGCCATCCCGCACCTGAGTGGGCCGGTCCTCTTCCTCGTCGAAGAGGCGGGTGGGGCTGTCGGTCTCGGTGTCGGCGTCCTCGCTGGCGCCGGCCGGCAGCACGTTCCACGCACCGGTCCGGGACTCGATGGGCGCGGCCGGCGCGAACTCGACCAGCGCTTCCTTGAACTCGGCCGTGGTCGCGAAGCGCTGGTCCGGCTCTTTGGCGAGGGCCTTTAACAGCACGCTCTCGAGTCGAACCGGTAGATTGGGCGCCAGGGTCGTCACCGGCGGCGGAGTCTCCTCGACCTGGGCCTTCATCAAGTCGAAGCCGCTGTGCGACGCGAACGGAACCCGTCCCGCCAACAGGGCGAACAAGAGGATGCCCAGCGAATAGATGTCCGAGCGCGCGTCCGTTTCGAGGCCCCGGATCTGCTCGGGCGACATGTACTCGGGCGTGCCGACCAGCTGGCCGCCGATCGTCATGCGCTGGGACCCCAGGACCCGCGCGATGCCGAAGTCCATCACCTTCAGGCACCCGTCCCGGTTGAGCATCAGGTTCGAGCCCTTGATGTCGCGGTGGATGACCCCCTGTTGGTGGGCATAGCCGAGGCCGTCGAGCGCCTGAAAGAAGAGCGGCAGGCTGCGCGCCAGGGGCAGCTGGCCGGAGCGGCGAATCAGAGACGACACGGTCTCGCCCTCGACCAGCTCCATCACCATGAAGAGGCGATCGCCGTCACGCTCGAGGCTGTACAGCGTGGCGATGTTGGGGTGGTTCAGGCGTCCGAGGGTCTGGGCCTCGGACAGGAACCGCTTGACCACCTGCTCGCGGCTGGAGAGCTCCGGGCGCAGCAGCTTCAGCGCCACGGCCCGCTCGAGAGTCGTGTCGGTGGCCCGGAAGACCTCGCCGACGCCGCCCTCGCCGAGCTTGCTCTCGATGCGGTAGTGCCCGATTCGTGTCTCGTCCACGACCCCGCCCCAGGACATCCCGCGGGGATCGTCACTGTGACAAGGCTCCCGCGCGCCACCGGTATCGGCTGGCCCGCGGGTGGTCTTGACGCGGATTGGGTGCTTTCTGCCCCTCGTTCTAGGGGTTGGCGTGTTTGGTCGCCAGAGACCGCGGGCGCCGACGCGCCAGCCGCAGGTCGTCGGGGCTGAGCGGTGGCAGTCCCGCCGCCCGGGCCCGACGCCGGCAGATGGCGTAGATGGCCTGCTCCGAGAGCCGCCGCACCTCGATGCGGCCGCCCTTGTTGACCGGGGCGAAAAGCGGCCCGGGTTTGGCGCCCCGCCGCTCGAGCCAGGCCTCCAGCGCCTGGGCGGCGCCCGGTTCCAGCGCCAGGTGGCGCGCGGGTCGCCCGGGGCGGGGCACGTGCAGGCGCCCCGTGGCGCGGTCGAAGTCCGCCACGTCGAGAGCCACCGCTTCGGAGCGACGCAGCCCGGCACCCAGCAGCAGCGACAGCAGCGCCGCGTCGCGTTGGCCCGCCGGCCCCGGGTCCCGCTGGCACTCGCCCACCAGACGTTCGAGCGCGCCCCACTCGACCGCCAGCCGCGGTCGGGTCTTGGGGCCGTCCACCCGGGGCAGGGCGATGGCTTGGTGGTAGTCCTCGCTGGACAGGCTGCCCAGCTCCCACGCTTCCCGCAGCACCCCGCGAAGCGCCGCGAGGTGCTTGTTGGCCGTGGCCGGCGAGAAGCGCTCCGCCAGCGCCTGACGCAACGCCTGTGTGTGCTCGGCGCGCAGCTGGTGCCAGGGCAGCCGCCGGGCGTCGGCGCGGCCGTCCGAGACGGTCGCCGCCAGGCAGTCGAGTGCGCTGCGCATGGTGCGTTGGCTGCCGGGGCCGAGGCGCGCCAGGTAGCGCGTGGCCGGATCGCCGTCTCCGCTGGGAGCGGCGTCGGCGCGAACGGGCAAGAGCAGCAGGCGGCGTTCCAATGCAGCGACTTCCTTCGAACTTCTCCGACAGCCTATGGCGGCCGTGGCCGCGCTCCCATCGGGAGAATTCCCCAGTTTGTCGTCGCGATCGGCTCAACCTCGACACTGTGCGGTCGATGGGAACCCGCATGACCCGCATGTACGTCTTCAGCGTCTCGGCGCTGTTCGCGATGCTGCTCGGCACGGTGCTCTACTTCACGGACACCGGTCGCGAGTGGCTCCCCGAGGCGCTCCAGCCCGAACTCGAGCCCGTCGTCGTCTTCGTGCTGGGGAGTCCGCGCGCGGTGGCCCAGATTCGCGCCGCCATCCGCGATGAACGCGTCGTGGCCGAGACTCCGGAGGCGTTTGCGGTGGTGGAAGGGCGCGTGCTCGCGGCGAGCGCGGAGCCCGTGGGCGAACTCCTGATGCAGCTGGGCTGGGACGATCGGCCGCTCGATCTGGTCCCGCTGCCCATCCAGATCCCGCTGGATCAGCGCGCTCCCAGCGGGCCGACCGTGGCGCGTAGCGTCCCCGACGAGACCGGCCCCGCGGTGGCGCTGTCGCCCGCGCTCTCCGCCGGGCTGACGCCCGAAGAACGCCGCCAGAAGATCCAGGAGATTCTGAACAAGCCCTCCGTGAATCTGGCAGAGCAGCTCTTCCTGCTGGACAACACCGGCCTCTAGCGGACCCCGCTAGGAGGTCTCGGACGCGCGCTCGCGCGTGGGCTTCAGGGCGGAGCGCTCGCGCAGCCACTCCACCGTCTCGTGGGCATCGCGCCGCTCGGCGTCGAGGAAGCGTCCGACGGCGTGGGCGAGCCGCGCGTCCGTCAGGAAGTGGGCGCTGTAGGTGGGATGCGCGTCGAAGCCGCGCACCTGCTTGTAGTCCCCACCGGCGCCGGGCTCGAAGCGAGCGAGCCCGTGCTCGATGCAGAACTCGGCGGCCGCGTAGTAGCAGACGTTGAAGTGAAGGTGCCGCAGCGGCCGCGACGCGCCCCAGTAGCGCCCGTAGAGCGCCTCGCCCTTCACGACGTTGAAGGTGCCGGCGACGGGTTCGTCGCCCTGCATGGCCACGATGAAGACGAGCCGGTGCCGAAAGTGATCGCGCATGCGCTCGAAGAAGTCGCGGTTCAGGTACTGGCGGCCGTAGAAGTGGTTCTGAACCGTCTCCCGGTAGAACCGGAACATGGGCTCGAACCACTCGTCCCCGATCTCGTCTCCTGTGCGCGCGACCAGACGCACGCCCTGCTCGGAGAGCGCTCGCCGTTCGCGCCGGATCTGATTGCGGCGCTTGCTGCGGAAGTCGGCCAGAAAAGCCTCGAAGTCGTCGTAGCCGTGATTGTGCCAGTGGTACTGGACGCCCACGCGAGTCTGGAAGCCGGCGGCTTCCAGCGGCGCCAGCTCGTCCTCGCGGCAGAAGTTTACGTGGGCCCCCGACAGGTCGTTGTCGACGCACAACTGCCGCAGCGCCGCCGCCAAATGAGACTGCCACTGCGCCCGGGGTGCTTCGGGCGCGACCAGGAGCCGGGCTCCGGCGACGGGCGTGAAGGGAACGCCCACGAGGAGCTTCGGGTAGTAGTCGATGCCGGCGCGCGCGGCCGCGTCGGCCCAGCTCCAGTCGAACACGAACTCGCCTTCGCTGTTGCCCTTCACGTAGATCGGACAGGCCGCCACGAGGCGTCCGTGCTCGCGCGCCACCAGGGGGCGGGGGAGCCAGCCGCAGTCGCCGTCCGCACAACCCGACTGCTCGAGGGAGGCCAGGAACTCCCACTCCAGGAAGGGCGACTCGTCTCCGACCAGTGCGTTCCACTGCTCGCGCGGGAGCCCCGAGACTCCGTCCGCGAGCTCGAATTCCGGCATGCCCGCATTCTAGGGATCCCGGTCCGGAGTTCGCCCGCCTTCCGTCGTCCCCGAGCGGGTCGCGAAGGCTCGCAACGGGCTCGGGGCCTGCCGTCCTACCCGGCCGGGGCTATGGTTTGCCCATGGCGAGTGAGCCGGGTGGACCGGGAGGTGGGACCCCGCCGCTGGATCCCGAGCGCGAGCGGGAAAGCGGCGTCGCGACGAAGACCCGCAAACAAGTCTCGCGTCCACCGCGCTTCAAGGTTCTGCTCTACAACGACGACTACACGCCGATGGAGTTCGTCGTGAGCCTGCTGGAGCAGGTTTTCGGCAAGGGGCCTTCGGAGGCCACCCAGATCATGCTGGCCATCCACCGGGGCGGGCACGGGGTGGCCGGTGTCTATGTCCTGGAAGTGGCCGAAACCAAGGTTGCGCGGGTCCACAAACTGGCCGAAGAACGGGGATACCCCCTGCGCGCCGGGGTCGAGAAGGAGTGAGTGCCAGGTCGTGAGTCACATCGGGCGAGAACTTCAGCTGACGTTGCAGGCGGCCTACCGCGAGGCGGTGGTGCGCCGACACCCCTACCTGACTCTCGAGCACCTGCTGTACGCGCTGCTGCACGACGCCCGGGGAGCCGAGATCCTGACCCACGCCGGCGCGCAGCTCGAGCGGCTGAAGGCCGAGCTGGAGCGCTTCTTCGCCGAGGACCTCGAGTCGGTCCCCGGCGAAGAGCCCTTCGAGACCAACCAGACCCTGGCCTTTCACCGCGTGTTGCAGCACGCCGTCGACCACAGCGAGAGCTCCGAGAAGGACGAGGTGGAAGTGGGCGACGTGCTGGCGTCGCTGTTCCAGGAGCCCGACTCCCACGCCGTGAACCTGCTGCGCGGCCAGGAGGTCTCGCGGCTCGACATCCTGCACTACATCTCGCACGGCATCTCGAAGCTGGAGCGGGGCCCGGGCGGCAGCGGCGAGCCCGCGGCGCCCGCCCCGCTGACGGGCTCGGGCGAGCCGGGGGAGGTGCCGGCCGATCCGCTGGCCGCGTTCACCACCAACTTGAGCGAGCGCGCGGAGAGCGGCGACCTGGATCCCCTGATCGGCCGTTCGCGCGAGCTCGAGCGCACGGTCCACATCCTGGCGCGGCGCCGCAAGAACAACCCCATCTTCGTGGGGGAGACCGGAGTCGGCAAGACCGCCCTGGCCGAGGGGCTCGCCCTGCGGATTCGGGAGGGCCGCGTGCCCGAGGATCTGCAGCAGGCGCAGATCTACTCGCTCGATCTGGGTGCCCTGTTGGCCGGCACGCGCTACCGCGGCGACTTCGAGGCGCGCTTCAAGGCCCTCACCCAGGTGCTGCTGCAGCAGGACCACCCGATCCTGTTCATCGACGAGATCCACACGATCCTGGGCGCCGGGTCCGCCCAGGGCACCACGGTGGACGCTTCGAACTTGCTGAAGCCGCTCTTGGCCGAGGGCAAGCTGCGCTGCATGGGATCCACGACCTACCAGGAGTACCGCCACTTCGAGCGCGATCGCGCGCTGTCGCGTCGCTTCCAGAAGGTGGACGTCCACGAGCCGTCTGCGGTCGAGTGCGTTCGGATTCTCGAGGGGCTCTCGTCGCGCTACGCCGACCACCACGGCGTTCGCTACACGGGCCCCGCCCTGAAGGCCTGCGTGGATCTGTCGGTCAAGCACTTGACCGAGCGCTTCCTGCCGGACAAGGCCATCGACGTCATGGACGAGGCCGGCGCCGCCGTGCGCCTCCGCCCGAGCGGCAACCGCAAGACGGTGGGCGTCCGCGACATCCAGGACGTGGTGGCGCGCATGGCACAGATTCCCGTGGCGCGGACCTCGGTGTCGGACCGCAAGCGCTTGGCCGGCCTGGAGGACGATCTTCTGCGCGTCGTGTTCGGACAGGACGCCGCGGTGCGCACCACGGTGCAGGCGGTGAAGCGCGCGCGCGCCGGCCTCGGCGGCGGCGACAAGCCGATCGGCTCCTTCCTCTTTACCGGGCCCACCGGCGTCGGCAAGACCGAGCTGGCCAAGCAGCTGGCGGCCACGCTGGGGGTTCCGTTCCTGCGTTTCGACATGAGCGAGTACATGGAGAAGCACGCGGTCTCGCGGCTGATCGGGGCGCCGCCCGGCTACGTGGGCTACGACCAGGGCGGCCAGTTGATCGAGAAGGTGCGCAAGAACCCCTACGCGGTGGTGCTGCTGGACGAGATCGAGAAGGCGCACGAGGACCTGTTCGACATCCTGCTGCAGGTGATGGACCACGCGACGCTCACCGACAACCAGGGCCGCGAGGCGGACTTCCGCCACGTCACCCTCATCATGACGTCCAACGCCGGCGCCCGGGAACAGGCCGGTCGCGCCATCGGGTTCGCCGGCGGACGCGCCGGCGACGGCAGCAAGGAGCTCGAGCGGCTCTTCAGCCCCGAGTTCCGGAATCGCCTGGACGAGACCGTGCGCTTCCTGCCCCTGGCGCCGGAGATCATGAGCCGGATCGTGGACAAGTTCGTGAAGGAGCTGGAGGAACAGCTGGCGGAGCGCAAGATCCGCATCGCGCTCACCCCGGCCGCCCGCCAGTGGCTCGCCGAGAAGGGCTACGACGAGAAGTTCGGCGCGCGCCCGTTGGCGCGGGTGATCCAGACCCAGCTGAAGGACCGGCTCTCGGACGAGGTCCTGTTCGGCTCGCTGGAGAAGGGGGGCCGGGTGCAGGTGGACGCCGATCCGGACGGCCTGCGATTCGCATTTCCCGGTGGATCCGGCGCCACCTGAAGTGGCAGCGCGGGCACTGGCCTTCCCGATGGGCTCCAATGACAGCGACGAAGTCACGTTCCAGGATCGATCTGTTGCAGGTGCGGAATGGGCGGGAATTTTCTGCCGCAAACTACTGCCCTGAAAAGGTTTTTCGATTCGGTCAGAATTTCGTACCTGCAACAGATCGATCCTGGAACGTGACTTCGTCGATTTCGCGCCCTAATCTTCCAGCCGTGAGCGGACGAAAACGCTTCTAGAAGCGCTCTTCTCCCCCCACTCCGGGATGGCACATGGCTGACCACCACCCGACCCGCGCCGTGAGCCCCCAGGATCTCATCGTTCGATGCTACGTGCGTCGCCGTCGAGATCCCAAGGGGGGATGGGTCGCCCATTGCATCGATTGGGATCTGTGGGCTAGCGGGGATTCTCCGTCCGCCGCCCGAAAGAGCATGGAGGATGCGATCGTCAGCTACATCGAGGCCGTCCTCGACACCGACGACAAGTCATCGATCCCCGCACTGCTCCAGCGCCGGGCGTCGCTGCGCTACGTCGCGTTCTGGCACTACCTGCGGCTCCGATCCAAGCTCTTCCGCGGCGACGGTGGCAGGCCCCCGCTAGACAGCGAGCCGTTTCAGGAGTCGCTGCCGTTCCAGTTGGCTCACAGCTATCGCAGCGGCTTCCCTGCGGCCTCATAGAAGTCCGCCTTCGGGATGCCCGAGTGTCGAATGATGCTCTTCAGAGAGCGGCTGCGCGCCGAGAACGGTGCATCGTTTGCGTCTACGGTTACGAGCGTTCGGGTTCCGTCAGGTTTCTTCCCTTCCCAGTGGCAATGCGAGCCTTTGGTTCGCTTCAGGGTGAAACCGTAGGCCTCTAGAGTGAGCTGTGTCTCAAAGGTGTAGACACCTCTGA